>JAFLCP010000024.1 GCA_017303505.1 Planctomycetota bacterium
TTCGCCATCGATGCATCTCCAAGGAAAGTAACAAAGTACTTCCCATGAAAATCACCGATAACCTCCTTGTCGAACTGGCCCCTTTTGAAAGCGCCCCTAACTGGCCCCTTTTAAGCGCCCGCTGACACTTCGTACGCCCTTGGTCGCGCCGATACTCGCGCAACCAATGCGCTAGAATGTCGACTGCCGGAAGAAAGTTATGCCCCTAAAGCAGCTTCAAGTTGATGTTCTGAAAGGTTCTTCCCGAAACAAACACAGCGCCAAATGGTTGCTCGGATTCGCCGTCGCTCGCAATTCGCAGCAATTCGGCTATTGAAACCGATAGTATCCGTCGCTCTGCTTCGCGATCGGACCATATCGACCCAAACGAATGGTCGTCAACTTCATCGACAAATCATTACGGGCGTACGGAACGAGGATTGAACCGCGAAAAGCACGAAAATCGCGAAATAGGAAAGGGCCCGTATTGGACCAGCATGCCTGTAAAGTGGCGAAGAAATGGCGTTATCCCGTTTCTTCGCAAGTTATGGTGCGGCTAGTTATGAACGTCGCCACCGAAAAAACATCGCGACGATGTGGTCGGTGAGCGTTTGACTTATTTTCAATTCCGACTGACCAAGCCGCAATGAGTAGAGCCAAACTCCAACGCGTCATGACACGTACACTTGTACGCGTCGAGTTGCAACATAAACGTAGGATCGGAAAATCAACCAGAGCAGATTCTGAGTGGCTCTGATCTCGAACTAGGCTGTGGGAACTGCAGCCGTTGCGTAGCCCATAAGTCATCGTCCCACTGGCATTCGGCACAAGGCCAGTGGGGCCGGAGTTGACCGGTGCTCAAAGAAACAACCTTGACTATCTGTTGGAGAATATTCTCAATCCTAGTTCCGTGGTTGGCAAAGAATCTCGCATGATCATAGCGCGAAAGACTGATGGTCGGGTACTTAATGGTTTGGTAGTCAGCCGCGACGATCAAAAACCAACGCTGCAAACAGCAATAGAGTTGCTCACCGTCCCCAGTGATGAAGTGGAGGAAACAAAGGTTACTGGCAAATCGGCGATGCCCGATGGGCTTTTGCAAAATCTGTCGCCGGAGGAAGTGCGCGATCTGATCGGCTATTTGATGAGCCCCATTCAAGTAAAGGCGGCCTCCAAGTAAAAGCGAAAAGTCTCCTCGCCGAATTGAGTTCATTCTGGCTCGAAACTACGTCAATCTCGAGCCAGAATCGTGGAGACTCTTTCCCTGAAGGCTCACTCGCGTGATTAATCATTCAGTTTGCGGCAGGTTGCAATGATTAAGAGCATGTGATCTTTTTGATTGGGATCAACGGTCGCAGCAATTAAACTTCGTTTCGGCGGTAGAGGGCTTTCACCGCATTGGAATCGAATGCCGTTTACGGTTGGAACTTCAAGATTGGCGGTTTGCACGCCATCTTTCGATTCGGTGCGGAAGCTAACCTGCGTGACATTTTCTATCTTGGCCAAGGCTACCACTAAATTCAGCTTAAACTTGCCTTCGATCCATTGAGGTGTAGAGGAAATGCTGATTCCCTCCGACAAGATGAAAGCCTCTTGAGTATTGACCTCCGCGTTAGCTCGCTTGACAAAATCTGCGGCATAGGCGTGCTGGGAGCCCGTGAAGATACTTGCCTTCTGGCCATTGTAGACGGCGATTTGAGGTGCTGATTGGCATGTTGCTTTTCCATTGGCAAAGATCTGGTTCAGCATGTCGTCGCACTTTTGCGTGTCGACGTCGGTGACAAGAATAGGTGGAGTGAACTGAGGGATTCCTGAGTCGATGTTCGCAGGAAGAAAATTGGCTGGCGAAGTTTGAACGGCCCAGGTGAGATCGAGTGTTTCAAATTGCTTCTTGGTCAAGGAAACGATCTTGGTGGAGAGGGCTAGCTGCGTGGCACCAAACAGGTTGAGATGCTGAATGATCTTTCGTACCGATTCATGTTGGGCCGAGGTTGCTTTTACAATGAGCTGCTTGTCTTCATTCCATTGCACTCCGGACAATATGCTCTCAAGCATTGCGGTGTGCTCGTCTGGGGTTGGCAAGTTCCCCGGCTTTTTTGTATCGAGAGTGGTTTGAAGGATAGCATTGGCCACAAATTCTCGTAGCAATTTACGTGACTCTTCGTCTTTTGCATCCAGACGGATTTTCGCCAAGGTGTCCGTAATTTGGTAAGCTACCAACGTCTCTACGGATTTTTTGGCAGGTTCGACTTGGGGCTTGGACGAGATGTTCTTGTCATCAGTGGAATCGACTTGAGCTATGGTGGCACCTGGTACAGCAACCAGAATACCGGCTAGCATTACTGCGAGGATCCAACCTGGCGTTCGCTTATGAGCTTGGTTCTTAAGGGACATGATTCGCTTCATCCTTTCAGCGTTGAATTCCATCGAGCGCATTCCAGTGAGGGAAAACGTATTCGATGTAGAGTTTTGGGTTTGCAGAACAAACAGCATACTACGTGCATACAGCAAGGGTTTATTTTGAAGCGCGGCGACGGTTTCTTCGTCACAGCAGCGTTCTGTCTCTTGGTCCAGTCTTCGACTGGCCAAGTGGATAAGTGGGTTAAACCACCACAGCGATGTGGCGAGGACTTGGAGAAACCCCCAAAACAAATCGAGTCTTCGAACATGAATCAGTTCGTGCATCAATATTGGGCGGAGTGTTTTGGGGTCACACTGTGAGACTAAGTTGGCTGGCAAGACCAGTTTGGGTGTAAATAGTCCCATCACTGCTGGACCGATGTCCGTTGCAGTGATGACGAGCCGAATGCGATTACGTAACCAATGACGAGGCATGATCTGATGCAGGCACTCTTGCATTTCGCGATGCGCAAGTTGAAAACTGGCGTGCGACTCTGGAAGTGCGCAAAGTCTAACCGTACGTTGTAGTTTTTGGATTCGAGCTGCTAACCAAGAGAAACGAAGTAAGGCTATCGAAATCCAGACCGTCGCAAGTAGTGGGGGAGTTAGAATCGTCCACGATGCGGACTGGCCACTCATTTTGTTCGGCTCCGATACAGAGCCTGAAGGTGTTTCCGAAATCTGGAGCGGTGCTAACCCCTGAACGTTTTTTCTCGATGGGGTTTGTTCTGGAGTTAATGGTTGCCTGAGTTCGTAGTACGCGACGATTTTACTCGTTGAAGTTGTTGGAGCTTGAGCGGAGCACGATCCAACGGGAAACCAAAAGAACAGGCTGGTGGGGAGTGCTAGGTAAGGCAAAATGACCGCTTTGACGAACACAATACCCCATAATGCGTGCGCGAGATGGGGGCGATTCCTGGCAAAAAGGCTTCTGAGCCCATAGGCTAGCAACACAACCAGGGAGAGCTGGAGCGAATGCTGCCAGACTAGTTGGAGTATTCCGTTTTCCATGACCACGATCCCTCCATGAAGTGCTGCAGGTGCTCTCAGTCGTCACATGAGTCATCGTCTTCGTACTGATCGAGTAAAACTTTGAGTTCGTGTATTTCCTTTGGACTCATGCCTCGATCTTCGATTAAATGGCGAACGAGTGGGAGAGATTGGCCGCCAAATAGGCGATCAACTAGATCGTTAACGGTTTCTCGGATAACGGTACCGGGGCGGCCTTTGGCGGTGTAAATTCGTAAGCGACCTTTGAGCTTGCTGCTGGCGTAACCTTTGGTTTCCAAACGGCGAAGATAGGTTTGAACCGTGGTATAATCCATGTCGCTGGTGTTGGAAAGCGTTTCAAAGACTTCGCGAACTCCGGCGGCCCCGATCTCCCATAAAACGCGAGCTACTTCCATTTCGCCTTTGGATAGGCTGGGACGTGATGACATTTGATTTCCTTTCTTGAGACGTACAAATGTACGTGAGCCTAAAGTACAATTGTACGTGAGTCAAGACGGGAAGAACCATCGAACGGAAATTTTACCGCGCGCAGCGGCGCGGAAGTGTTTCGGAAGGCAACTGGCCACTGGATTGGCCGCGCTCTTGGCTGAGCTAGCGGTTTTCAGAAGAGGATGGCGATTCGAGGGGGATTGAGATGACGAGTGCGGCGAGTTTACCTTTGGAACCACTCGATCGCAGGCCTCCTTCATGGCAGCCGATACAGCCATTTTGCAGTGGGATAGGGGCGACCCGTCGATAAGTTTTGTCATCGACCAACTCATATTCGGGTTTGCCATTCTTCAATGCTTCAGCTCCATTTTTTTCAAACTCATTAGCTGGCTCGTGGTCGATCCCCATGGCCCGAAGATTTACGGCAATCCAACGGGCTTCAAAATGTCCCTCATGTTTCATCTCGTCAAAGATATCTTCCATGGCTCGGGCAGGAATGACCGCTCGGTCCTCGTGAAAATAGCGGCGATGGATCACTTTGAGCGTCGAATGGAATACTTCGTGCAGCACCTTGGCTCGATCCCGAGCTTTTTCGACGGCTGGATTCTGGGGTGGAGCAGGGGGATCTTGGGCCAAAATCCAAGGGGTAATCACGATAACTGCGACTAAGGCGACGAATGCGATAGATCGTGGGGAAAGGTGCATGGAGGGGCTCTGCATCGCAGGAATCCTCTTTGAATGCGAGTGTATCTAGGCGGGGAATCGGGTACGAAAAGCCCGATTATTGGTTATTGTAGACGTTCGTGTCCGGTTTTGCAATTGAAGAGCCTCGATTCGTAGGGCTCTTTGCCGCTTTGTTTCAGTTCGTCCGTTCGACCGAATGGATTTTGTACCTCGCGCAGCCGAAACGTTTCGCGGTGGAGTTCGTAGCTCTTACTCCGTACTTCGTAATTCGTCGTCGTAATTCGTGATCGAGTTGTCGCGACTCGCAGCCTGCGATGGCGTGGAGTTACGAATTACGAATTACGAATTAGGAATTAGGAATTAGGAATTGCAGAGAATAGCTTGCGCTGCCGAAAATTTTCGCGGTGGAATTCGTAGCTCTTACTTCGTACTTCGTAATTCGTCGTCGTAATTCGTGTTCGAGTTGTCGCGACCCGCAGCCTGCGATGGCGTGGAATTAGGAATTAGGAATTGCAGAGAATACCTTGCGCAGCCGAAAATTTTCGCGGTGGAATTCGTAGCTCTTACTTCGTACTTCGTAATTCGTCGTCGTAATTCGTGATCGAGTTGTCGCGACTTGCAGCCTGCGATGGCGTGGAATTAGGAATTACGAATTAGGAATTGCAGAGAGTACCTTGCGCTGCCGAAACGTTTCGCGGTGGAGTTCGCAGCTCTTACTTCGTACTTCGTAATTCGTCGTCGTAATTCGTGTTCGAGTTGTCGCGACTTGCAGCTGACGATGTTGCGCTAATTGCAATTTGGACGAAGACGATGACCGCTGCGCTGAGCTAGCTCCAAAAAATACCTTGCGTTTCCGATAGGACTACTTATCCCTTTGTAGCAACTCGACCATCGCTCGGCCAAGTTTATCCCCTACCTCATAATACGTTTCCGCATTGTGGTTATAGTGATAATCTTGGTTCACGGGTGACACATCGACCGGCCGCCAATAGGGGCGTGCATCAATCGCTTTAACATTGCCGCGAAATTCGGGATACTTTCCTTGGTCTCCATCCACGGCGAGTTGAGCATTGGCGATCGTCAAACCATGGCCGCTCAGTTTGTCTCCACCGAAGGCGATCGTGGCGAGTACGAATTTAGCCTTGGGAGCAGCAAAGTCTTGTCGCAAGGTTTGAATGATCTTGACCAAGTACTGTTCGTATCGGCTGGCGTGTGCAGCGTTTTGATCTTTGTGTCCTTGCCACCAGACGAAGCCTCGAACTTCGTAGCCTTGTCCTTGGTAGTCAGGATAATAATCCTTCAAATTCTCAAGCACCTTTTTGGCGTTGGCAACATCGTCATCGTATTGTTTGCCTGCGTACCATTCGATGGGAACAGGAGTAGTACCTTTGTCCCAGGAAAGGGGCGATTGTTTGTAGCCCGCGTAAATCTTCCCCTCGAATTCGAACGATTCGCTCCCCGGTGGCAGTAAGTCCCAACCGAGACTGCGATTGCCGATACATGACTTGAGCAAGAGAACTGGCTCTTCATGATGGAGACCAACGATGTGGCCGAAACCAAGTTCCGGCCCAAAGTTACCATTGGGCATCAGCCATTCATTTCTTTTCACCTGCATTTGGTTTCGGTTGTGCATGACATGTACGTAACGGACATCATTTCTAACCGTCCATTTTCCCGCATCATCGATGAGGTGTGGATACATTTTGTTTTCATGAATCAAGAATTCCAGCGAGCCCTTGGTTTCTTTCGGCCCCATCCGCCCAAAGCCCAACATGTTGGATTGGCCTAACATGATGTAGACCTGCACGGGCTTCGTTTGCGCAGCAGGTTTACCATCTGGATCAGGCAGGACTGTGGGGATTTCTTGCGCCGTCAATGTTTGGTTGGATTCGAACCAACCGAGGCAGAAAACGAATAGCACGGTGAGAAGATATTTTGGCATGGTGCGAGTGAATAGCTGGAGAAGGTGGGGGCTGTATGGATTTACGCGGCCGCAGTCGATTGCTGGAGCGGTGCCGGTATTCCGTAAGATTACCATGATACCTGCGTGAGGCAACGCAATGGATGAGATTCCGATGGAATTCTGCGGGAGAATGGGGGGCTACCGCTCGATGCTGATTTGGGGCGTCGAGCGGTTATTGTGCGAACCGCGAAAGAGACGAAAAGGACGAAAGAAGAAGCGGCGGCGAGTCAAACGCACGGTGTATTACGCGGTCGAATTTGCGAGGCGTTACGTCAGGCGCTTCGGTCATGACAACAGCGATTTGAGGGTTGTTGGCATTGACCGCTTCACACAACCTACTTGGCAGCTTCGATGGAGCCGCTGCCGGAGATGCTCTTTTCGATGGTGGGAGAGCCGTAGTAGATGACCTCGCCACTGCCTGAAATCGCAACGTCTAATTTCTCTTCGGCATTCACAATCGCTTTGCCACTACCCGATACACTGACCGCCGCAGATTTGCTCAGCAACTCTTTGGCATCGACTGACCCCGAGCCACTCACCGTAAATGAGAACTTATCCACGGCACCAGCGCATTCCACATCGCCTGAACCAGAAATGTCGATCTCGAATTCTGGCCCATTCAAACCTGTGACCTTGCTGTCGCATGAACCAGAAGAATCGATTTTTCGCAGGCTCGGCGTGCTTACACGAACCATTAGCCGTTTACTCGGTTTGATATAAGCTGTCGTATAAATTCGCAACGTTCCATTCTCGACTTTGGCGTGAACATGTTCCAGCAGATTATCGTCGACTTCGATGACGCAGGTTGACTGAGAGGCACCTGCTTCCACCACCATGCTTCCGCCACCAGAGAAGGAGATCGTGTCAAAATCTGTGACATCGATTGGCTGAGCGATAACGTTGCCGGAGCCGACGATGGCTGGCTTTAATAACCCACAGCCTGCGAGCGATGACAAAAGAAGAGCAACTACTAAGCTTTGAATCGCTCGCATTTTATGGTTCCCTGATTGATGGCTACACACCAGCGTTTGATCGCTGAAATAGGTTTCGATAGAAATGGGGCTGGAGTCAAGATCAACTCGGCTCGAACCCCGATTTTCCCGAGGATATCGACGCTATTCGCAGCCTTTTTTGCATTCTTGGATTTTGGCCGCAAAAATTGGCAAAAATCGCATTTCGAGCAGCAATTTCAGGGAAATTTCGATAGCTTGAGGAGCGATTTCGACCGAAATCTTGCTGCTTTAGACGCGGGATTCTGCGACCCAACACGAATTTTGGCCTTAAAAATCGATTAGGACTGACTGGTGGATCCCCAAACAGTAAGTACGGCACTCGAGCATCTAAGTGCTTCCGATAAAAAAATGCACCGTATCATCGAGCGGATCGGCCCCTGTACACTTCAGGTTGATCCCAATCATTTTTGGATGTTGGCTCGTGCTATCTTGGCTCAGCAAATTTCGTCAGCAGCGGCCCGCACCATTACCCAACGTGTGCGCGAAGCGATGAAAGAGAAGTTGACTGCCAAGAGCTTATCGCAACTTGATGAGGAAACGTTGCGATCTGCCGGTGTGTCCAAGCAAAAGGTCAGCTACTTAAAGTCTCTCACTGAAAAGGTTTTAAGTGGAGAGGTTGCTCTCAATCGTATCGCGAGCTTGTCCAATGAGGAGATCACTGCCCAGCTGATTCAAATCAAAGGGATCGGAGTTTGGACGGCGGACATGTTCATGATTTTTTCGCTGGGCCGAACCAACATCTTTCCCATCGGTGATGCGGGTGTCCGCGCAGGGATGCGAATGATCTATCGCATTGAGGAAGATGCACCGCACGAAAAATACCATAAGGTTGCCAAAAAATGGCAACCTTATGCGTCTATTGCAAGTTGGTACTGTTGGCGTGTGCTTGAAGAGAAATAAGCTCAGCGAGGAGCGAGAATTTGTTCCAGCAAATCTGGTTTCGCTTCATCGCGAACTAAGCTCAAATACTTCGGACCACCGTCATAATGAAGTTGGACCAATTTGAGCAATTCGCCATCTTCGATAAGCAAATTGATCAATGGATTCGCTTCCGAGTTTTGGATAGCGTCATCCAGCACGGATCGATTCCAGCGGTGGTCGTTAACAGCCACAATTTTTGTGCCAGCAGCAAACTTCACTTGGTCAGCTGGGCTCCCCAGTTTCACATCGACCACGGTACCGTCTCCCGATAGGGTCATGCCCAACGTATCCAGATGATCGATGCCTGCTGAATAGCGAAATGTGTTAGGTGGAATTCGAGGACGTTCCGCTTTTGCCGCGAACTCGTAGCCCAACAGATCGGCAACCTGGGGATCGTAACCATTGCGGACACTCTCCACTCGGCGTTTGATCAAGCCATCCCAATCGTATTTCACAATGTCGCTGAGTGTCGAAACAATCTCCTTGCGGGTATAGGGTTTCGGCGGGCTATATTGGAAAGTGGCGGTTGGTTCAGCCACCGCAAAGAACTTATGGCAGAAATCATCCAGAGATTTCTTGTTGTTGGTCTGGCTGCGAATGATCGCATCGGCTTCGAGCCAAAAGAGCATGCCTTCCATGTAGTAATCCTGGCTACCACGCAATTTGGGCCAGGTATTGCTACCATCGCGCAGGATGTGCGAAGCAGCTGCGGTGTCGACCAATGGCCGCCATTGACGATTTTGTTGATGGGCAGCATTGCGCAATTCCACACCAACTCGATCGCGGAACTCGCTGAGATTCATGAAGCCAGAGCGAGCTTCGATGACCTCTCCCAAGTATTGGGTCAAACCTTCGTATACCCACAGCAGATCGGTTCCTTGTGGCGTTTGGAAGTTGTGGGTTGCCATCTCAGCAGGCTGACGATACTTGCCGCACCAGGTATGCAAATACTCATGCGGAATTAGCAATCGAGACCAACCCTTAAGCGATCCCATCGAGCTCAAGTCTCGCGGTGGTAATACATTGAGCGTGGAGCGAGAGTGTTCCAATCCGTTGGGTGGCAAAAGATCCGTGGCAGCTAACAGGATATCGAAGCGATCGAAAGGTTGGGAACCGGTTAGTTTGGCGGTTTGCACAATCATCTTCTTTAAGGGCTCAACAATCGAATCATCCAAGTTGACAGCGGTTGGCGACTCAGAAAAAACGTGCAATGAATGGGGCGAGACTTTCGTTTGATCGTCGGAGAGTTCGAAGTCATAACGGCGGTAATGCAGGCCGCACATGATTGGACTATCGACGAAGTTGCGCAGACTTACGGCATCGTAGGTATAAGTGGAGGTTGCTTCGTCATGTGCGCTTTGTGGAATGGCCGTTGCAGACTTCCAATCTTTGGGCAAGCGTAGAGTTGTGGTGATGAGAGCTTTGTCTGCATCTGCAGTTTCAGGATAGAGCAAAACAGTGTTCGGACTGATAACGCCAACCATTCGGCTTCCAAAAGTGTCATGGCCGAAGGAATTTGTGGAAGGTTGATTGGTGATGTAGCGAATGCTTGCGCGGATCGCTGTCGTTTGTGGTGTCGTCTTGACGAGCACACGGAATACTTCGCCTGGCGATCGCGACCATTTCAGTGGGTTGTTGTCTTGGTCTGAAAAGGTCAGACCGGCTACGTTTTCAATCGGCCCGCCAGGACCATGCGAACCGGGAACCCACTTGGGATACCACAGAGCGATATCCTGTGGTTTCTTGGAGCTTTTAATGGGGATCGATAGCTCGGCCGTGAGCAGTTTGCGCGGCAATTCGCGAGCATCGATATCGATCGAGATTGGGGTTTGAGCAGAGAGCGGCGAGTGAGTTGCAAACGATGAAACCGCCAAAACGGCGAGCAAACAAAACGAACGAAGCATCAAAAGCATAGTGTGGTCCTCCCGCCGCATTATAGTTCCCAATTCCCTCCTCGCTGAAGCCAGGCTAGGAAATTGGCCACACTAGGAGAAAAATGCCAAAATTGTGAACGTTTGCGCACGAGAAAACGGCAGGTTGCGAATTTTCGTACTCCGGATCAAGCCAAAAATATGGGGGACAGACGGAGGACAACAATGCTCCCTGGACTTGTTTTTGGGGGACAGATTCCTTTCGTGTTGTTCGCTTCTGCCGAAATGAATTATGGGCGAGCTACGCGTTAAAACTGAAAGAAGGTCTTTGGGGCCTCTCGAAATAACCGATGACACGGGATAAAGTCGATGGGGTTCGAAGCCTTGCCAGTTCAACTTGCAGCGAAGGCCTAGGATCATGGTGAAGCGGGTTTAGTTCGGCAGCTAGCTTGAAGGAATGGTACATGTCCAAAGTGCTCCGGTTGATCATCGGTATTCCAGTTGCGTTGGTAGTGCTTGTATTGTTACTGACGTTTCGAGGCGAGTCGCGATATGTTTCGTTGATGGCGCAGGCGAAAGCTAAGGCAGATGCGGGAAATATAAATGGAGCCTTTTTGACATACGGCGACGCAATTCAAATTCAGCCTGATCGAGTCGATGCGTACTTTTTACGGGCAGCCGCTATGCTGAAGTTGAAGAACTACAGCAAGGCGCAGGTAGATTTGAATGAGGTCATCCGCATGAAGCCCAATTTTGGTGAAGCTTATCGGTTGCGAGCCGAGTGCTACCGAGCTCAAGGTATCGAAGAAAAAGGGAATGAAGATGATGCCAGCGCTGACCGGTTAGGTGCAGCAAAGGTGATCTCGGATCCTGAGAAAGTTGCCTTTCCGAAGTAAAATAAGCCAACGCAATTGACTGTGATTTGATTATTTTCTAGCCGTATCACCGCTATAGAAATTGGTGGCACGAATTAGTCGCGTGAATGATCGATACCGCCTTGGGCTAATAGATCGGCTTTTTGCTCTTCCCATGCGCGACGCAGTCGATAGAAAGGGATGCCAGGGGAGAGATGATGGACCAAGTGAAAATTTTGCCCGAGCAATAACCAAAAAAGCCAAGTCGCACTGCGGACGGAAGTCGCTCGACAGGGAGCTTGTTCTTGGTGTGGTGCGTGAGGGAGGTACGAGAATGTCGCTGCTAAAAGAAATAATGCGAGGCGGGCTGGGATAAACCAAGCCCAGAGCATGGCCCAAAAAAGTGGCGGATACCACAGGATGGTTGCGACGGCCACGGAGGCATAGAGCAATGTCGAGGCTATCAAGTCGAATCGTTCTAGCGACGGACGAGTGGACCAATGTTCGAAATAGAATTTGAGATAGCCGACATCTTGTGTTGCCCAACGCAACGGTAGCAGCCAGGTGGGACCGCGAGCGCACCAATAGTCGGGATCATGCGGTTCGTCGTTTGTATGTTGATGATGCTGCCGGTGGAGATAGCAGTAAGGAAGAAACGCACCGTTTAATAGGAGTGCGCAAAGATGCCCAATCGAGGAATTGAGCCAGCGATAACGTGAGACATTGCCGTGGACCGCTTCGTGAATCGGTGTGAAACCGATGTAGGCAGCTAAAGTACCGAGCATCATGCCGACCAGTGGCGAAAGTTGAGCGCTCAAGGTTCCGAGCACGGAGCAAAGCATGAGCGTCAGCGAAAAAAATGCGATGCTGAGAGTGGGCCAGGCAAACAGGGGCTTGTTATTGGGTTGGCCCAAGCACGCCCGCCGCATCCGACGTTGATGGTACCAATGTCCCAGCACGCGAATTCCAAAACGAGGTACCCAGCCTTTAGCAAAAGCCATCAGTATGGCACGTATCGTCAGAAAGCGAATGCGACTTCCGGCAACGATGTAGATCGGTTCCCAACGCGTCGGTTTCAGCTTATTGCGAAATCGATAAAGGCCGTCAAAATTGTAGAGCCAACCCATTGTCTTCGAGCATGTTCGCAAGAATTGAGATAGGTAAGGATGTTTGGCTTCCGAGGGGCTTCCTTCCAACCCGGCTAACGCAACTAAACCTAGGCTAACGAACTCACATTTTTCATCGGCGAGATAACGCATCGCGTGATCGATAAGGGCTTCTGAGACTCCGCCGGGAGCATCTGCAGGAATGAGCATATCTTCCACGAGCCAACCGTTGCGACCGTACACGGGAATGCAAACTGCCAAGCCTTGGATTTCGCCACGATACTCGGCGACAAAATAGCGACGTCGCTCTGAATGTTGGAAGAGCTCTAAGGTCACCATAAAACCCATTGGAGGAAGGGCTTTACTCATCGCCCACTGATCGGCGATCCGGCATAGTGTCTCGCGCGTTTCGGAGCCGCTTTGCAATTCGTCGAGAGAAAGTTTGCGACATACGATGCCGTCGCGTTTCGCTTTGTTAAGACGGTTGCGAAGTTTGCTCGCTCCTCGGAGAACATTATCCCAATCGGCAGGATCCCAAATGGGTGCGAGTCCGATTTGCATCGCATCAAAATCGGTATCTGCGATACGATCGACTAGCGGTTGGGTCACGCCGAAGAAAACAACTCCGCAACCATGTCTTTGAGCTGCGCTGCGAAACTCTTGAAGAACGTCGACACTTTTCTCAGCGGCGCATAATGGACCTCCGACGGCAACCCAATAACCACCTTTCGATGTGTAGGCAATTGCAGAATCCTCGCCAAACCAAATGCTAAGGCCTGGTTCGAATACCATAAAGGAATGGAGGTTACGCCCGTAGCGTTCCACTAATTCCAACAGTTTCTGCTGCTCAGTTAATGCTGGTAGCGGCGTTGGAGGATTCATTCGCCACTCTTTGGTTTAGGACCATGTGTTACCGACTGACGCAACATGAAAATTTGCAGGGTCGTGTACCAACTACCGAGGGCTGCATAGATCGGTGACTGATCAATACTGCGATGCGTCTTTTCAAACAGAATATGACCGAGATAAGGTGGTCCTAACTGAAACCAAACACCAAAGACAAATAGATAAATGTTCCAATACCAAAGTCCTAATCCACAAAACAACAAGGCCGATACGTTGCTTAGAAAATGAACCCAGCGATTCAAGGGAGCGGCATGGTCTGGCACGTAGACCGTTTCATAAAAGTGCATGAACGCATGCCATTGTCTTCTTAGGTGACGTGTAAACATGGCATCACCAAACAGTGGAGGAGGAAGGACAAATCAATTGCGATTTCCAATGGTCTGCTAAGTAACCGCGTGTTTCAAGTGGAATTCACAGAAAAAGGTTGAGGGGAACCAGCGAATCACACTGAAATCGAAAGTGGAGCTACTTGACCGAAAGAATGCGAGCCCCGATCATCTTGCTTAACCACGCACGACGATTCGCCAGCTCGATGTTCGTGCCCCTCCGTTTCAACTCTATCCATCTCCTCCCGTTGAAGAGTCGCATCATGTATTTGCGGTGTATATTTTTGGTGTTCGTTGTTTCTGTTGGGCTGGGCTCTATGTCTTGGGGTCAAGATCATCCCGATCGCGTAGCTCAACCAGGAGTTCCAACCGGCAAGTTATCCAAGGGAGTGTTTACGGAAAGCCAAATCTTTCCGGGCACCGAACGCGAATACAGTGTTTACGTCCCTGCCCAATACGATCCCGCTCAACCTGCCAGCTTGATGGTGTTCATGGATGGATCGGGGTACTCCAGTGCGGATGGAGCGTTTCGAGCCCCGATTGTTCTGGACAACCTTATTCATCAGAAACTGATGCCCGTAACGATTGCCGTATTTGTGAATCCAGGAGTGATCAAAGCCAAGGTCAATGGGGCGAGCGATCGTAGCAATCGTTCGTTTGAATATGATTCGTTAGGGGACCGCTATACGAACTTTCTCATCAAGGAGTTTTTGCCGGTTGCGCTGAAGGATCTCAACGTTTCAAGGGATCCAAAACAACGAGCTGTCTGTGGAATTTCTTCGAGTGGCATTTGCGCATTTACGGTTGCTTGGGAACGCCCCGATCAGTTCGGCAAAGTACTGAGCCATATCGGTAGTTTCACCAACATCCGCGGTGGCTGGGCGTATCCAGGCTTGGTACGAAAGTCGAAGAACAATCCCAAGGCCATCAAAGTGTATTTGCAGGAAGGGAAAGAAGATCTCAACAACCTGCACGGCAATTGGCCATTGGGGAATCAAGACTTGGCTGCAGCATTACAGTTTGCCGGGTATACCTACAAGCTCACGATGACCGAAGGTGGGCATAGCGGTAAGTTTGGTGGCGAAGATTTGCCTAATGCGCTTCGCTGGTTGTGGGATGAAAACGCAGTGTCAACTAACATTCCCATCGTTGAAACAAAACCGAAATGGGAACCGCATCCAGATGCCGTGGAACGCGAGGATGTTCCGCATGGCAAAGTCATCGACATGGCACCGTGGGAATCGAATGTATTTGCCAAGACCGTCCGCGATTGGTCGATTTACGTGCCTGCTCAATATGATCCTGAGAAGCCTGCGGCATTGATGATTTTTCAAGATGGACATGGGATGCGAAATCCGAAAGGGCGCTGGCGTGTTCCGGTTGTGTTTGACAACTTGATCGCGAAAGGTGAAATGCCAGTCACCATCGCCGTGTTTCTCAATCCGGGGCATGATCCTGCGAAACCTCTGAAAGATAATAAGTTTTCCAATCGCAGCTACGAATACGACGGACTTGGGGACCGCTACAGTCGCTTCCTGTTAGAAGAAATTATCCCCGAAGTAGCGAAGCAATATCGGCTTTCTGAGGACCCAGAAATGCGGGCGATCGGAGGCTCGAGTTCGGGGGCGATCTGTGCATTTAATGTGGCGTGGGAACGGCCTGATCAATTTGGGAAGGTTTATTCGAGCGTCGGCAGCTTCACGAATTTGCGAGGGGGCAACGTTTTTCCAAGTTGGGTGCGCAAGACGGAACCTAAGCCGATTCGCATCTATATGGCTGATACCAGTGGTGATGTCGACAACGCGTTCGGCAGTTGGCCCTGGGCGAATCAACTGATGGCTTCGTCGCTTAAGTACATGGGGTATGATTTGCGATTCGATTGGGCTGAAGGTTACGCACACAATGCGGACTTCGGCGGAGCGAACTTTCCTGAAGCGATGAAGTGGCTTTGGAGAAAGGAGAAGCACACACCAACCTATGATACGCGTGGTGACTTAGGAGGAGACTTAACGCTTTTGAATCTATTGATTCCCAACGAATCTTGGGAATTAGTGGTCGACAATCTCGGTTTTGCCGATGCGTTGTGCGCAGACAAAGAAGGGAAGCTCTTTTTCTGTGATATGCGCGAACCTGGGGTTTACCGTATCGATGCCAAGTCGGGCGAGAAGAAGTTGATTGCAAAAGAATCGGTGAGCGGTTTGGAATTCAGCAGTGATGGTTCCAAGTTGTTCGCTTGTCAAGGTTCCAAAGATCGGGTGATCTCGATTGATCTTGCATCAGGCGATGTGAAAGTGGTTGCCGAAAACGTCAAGCCAAATGATTTAGCAGTGACTCGCGATGGGATGATTCTTATCACAGAAACAGGGAAGAAGCAGGTGACAGCGATTGATCCAGCCACAGGGACGGTGACAGCCGTTGACGTTGGTATTGAAAAGCCAAATGGCATCGCGTTGTCAAATGATGGTGGAACGTTGGCGGTTTCGGATTACGGGGGAGAGTTTACCTGGATGTTCCGTGTGCTAGAGAAAGGGAAGATCGATGCGAAGATGCCGACCATGCCGATGCGTTTGCCCATCGATTCATCGGGAGATTTCAAATTCAATGAGCCACCTCCGTATGTCTTGGCTTCGAAAGGGGATGGGATGTCAGTGGATAGAAAGGGACGCTATTACGTTACGAGTGAATTGGGTGTCCAGATTTTTGATCCCACTGGTCGACCTTGTGGGGTGTTGCCTAAAGTGGACAAGACTCAGCCGCTGACGACCTGTATTTTGGCAGGTCCTGACCACAGCACTCTCTACATTGCTCATGGTAACAAGATCTACCGCCGAAAGTTGAAGGTCGACTGACGCCGTTTTTGAGGCTGCCAAAAAGATTTGCTTTCTCAAGCGTGCCCTGGGGAATCGTGCGATTTCCAGGGCATTTTTCATGTTTAGATAGCTATGCGTGCGGTGCATAGTATCTATCGAAGGAATGCATTGGATTAATGGGCCTGTCAGGCCTAACGTATGGATGTGGTGAAGCGGTTTGTCCATTAGGACGATTCGAAGTCCTCTCAACGTTAGGGAGATGTCATGAAAAAGAAAATGCAATGGATGAGATGGTTAACGGGTTGCGCGGTGCTCTGTACGGCTGCTTCCGTGTTAGGACAGGAAGGAAACGGTTCTGCGAAGGGAGTCGCGACAGCAACAGGAGACAAGGGTATGGCAGGTATCGAAGCTTGTCCGGTGGTCGGTGGAGCGAAGCGTCCGGTGGGAGAAAGAACCACGGCAGCCGGCGGAATGGGAACTCAAAATTGGTGGCCAGAGCAATTGAATCTGCACATCTTGCATCAGAATTCTCCTAAAGGGAATCCGATGGGAGAAGGGTTCAACTACGCCGAAGAATTTAAAAAGTTAGATTTGAATGCAGTGAAGAAAGACTTGCGCGAGTTGATGACTCAATCGCAAGATTGGTGGCCTGCGGATTATGGTCATTATGGCCCATTGTTTATTCGCATGGCTTGGCATAGCGCTGGGACGTATCGCGTTTCGGACGGTCGAGGTGGAGCGGGGTATGGAACTCAACGATTTGCTCCATTAAACAGTTGGCCTGATAATGCCAACTTAGATAAGGCCCGACGATTGCTATGGCCCATCAAGCAAAAGTATGGCAGCCAGATTTCTTGGGCCGACTTGATGGTCTTGGCAGGAAACGTGGCCCTAGAATCGATGGGATTTGAAACGCTCGGTTTTGCCGGAGGTCGCGAGGATGTGTGGGAACCACAAGAAGACATTTATTGGGGCCCTGAGAGTGAATGGTTGGGGGATGAGCGTTACTCCGGAGATCGCGAGTTAGAAAACCCGCTGGCTGCGGTGCAGATGGGTTTGATTTATGTCAATCCTGAAGGACCTAACGGCAAGCCGGATCCATTAGCGGCAGCCAAAGATATTCGCGAAACGTTTGCTCGTATGGCGATGAATGATGAAGAGACAGTAGCGTTGATCGCAGGTGGTCATACTTTCGGTAAGGCGCACGGAGCGGCCTCGCCGCAAGGAAATGTTGGTCCTGAACCTGAGGGGGCAGGCATCGAAGAGCAGGGGCTCGGCTGGAAGAACCAGTTCGGTAAAGGTAATGCGGGCGACACGATTACCAGCGGTTTAGAAGGAGCGTGGACTTCGACGCCAACGCAATGGTCCAACGGTTATTTTGAGAACCTGTTTGGATATGATTGGGAGTTGACGAAGAGTCCTGCTGGGGCGTGGCAATGGACACCGAAAGAGGAAAGAGCCAAGGGAACTGTTCCCGATGCGCATGACGACGCGAAGACACATGCTCCGATGATGTTTACAACCGATTTGGCCTTGAAGTTGGACCCGATTTACGGCCCAATCTCGAAGCGGTTTCATGATAACCCAGAAGAATTTGCGAAAGCCTTCGCGAAGGCTTGGTACAAGCTGACACATCGAGATATGGGACCGGTGAGTCGTTTGCTGGGACCAGAAGTTCCTGAGCCACAATTGTGGCAAGACCCAATTCCTGTCGTAGATCATCCGCTGGTCGATGCCAAGGATTTGGCTCTGCTGAAAAAGCAAATAGGTGAATCTGGGCTAAGCGTCTCGCAAATGGTATCGACTGCCTGGGCATCGGCCTCGACCTACCGCGGAACCGATAAGCGTGGAGGTGCCAATGGTGCGCGAATTCGTTTGACGCCACAAAAGGATTGGGAAGTGAACAAGCCAGAAGATTTGGCCAAGGTATTAGCGGTCTTGGAAAAGATCCAAAGCGATTTCAATAAGCAACAAACTAATGGCAAGCAAGTTTCGTTGGCAGACCTGATTGTGCTGGCTGGAAATGTGGGTATTGAAAAAGCTGCTAGGAATGCCGGCTATACGATCAATATGCCCTTTGCAGCTGGACGCGGCGACGCGACGCAAGAGATGACGGATGTGGAATCGTTTGGTGTGTTGGAGCCCAAGACGGATGGATTCCGCAATTACTTTGGGCATGAACACGACCGTCCCGCTGAAGAACTCTTGGTCGATCGCGCTCAGCGTTTGACTTTGACAGCGCCAGAAATGGCGGTGTTGGTTGGAGGCTTGCGGGTGTTGAATACCAATGTCGGCTTTCCACAGTTAGGAGTCTTCACTAAGCGACCAGAAACATTGTCTAACGATTTCTTCGTCAACTTGCTGTCGATGGACGTCGAGTGGAAGCAGTCAAAGATTTGTGAACATTTCTATGAAGCTCGAGATCGCCAGACGGGTGAATTGAAGTGGATGGGGAGCCGAGTCGACTTGATCTTTGGTTCGAATTCGCAACTGCGGGCCATTTCGGAAGTGTACGCCAGCGCGGATGCTGAAAAGAAGTTCATTCGGGACTTTGTCAACGCCTGGGTGAAGGTGATGAACTTGGATCGATTTGATTTGAAGAACAAGCCTATGCCGCCGGCGACCGCAGCCAAATAAACGTGCTGGTCGAAGCACGCTCGATTATTGCGAAGCGTATCGATTTCAACAGCCCTCCCGTTCTAAGAGCGGGAGGGCTGTTGTCGTTTGGATTGGGGGAAAGGAGACTGGCGCCCGTGCCCTAGCCGGCGCTGCGCTCTGGCTACAGGCTAAACGAATTTGGGGATTGGTGTCTTTCTCACCGGGACCTAGCCTCCGCTACGCTCTGGCTACGGGTTAAACGATGCAGTGGAACGGTGTCTGACGCCTGTCCGCTTAGCCGCCGCTACGCTCTGGCTACGGGTTAAACGAAAAATGGGGCTTGTCTTGACCAAGTATCTGTATATACTGTGTATATGGAAAAGCACAGTTGGATTCACGTTTCACTCGCCGACCCTCGGCCGCTGTATCTGCAGATCATGGAGCAGATAAAGCGGCGCGTGGCCGTTGGTGATTTGCCTCCGGGGACGGAGCTCCCTTCGATTCGGCAGCTCGCAGCCGATCTAAACATTAGCGTGATTACGATCAAACGCGCTTATCTGGAGTTGGAACGTGAAGGAGTGATATTCACTCGTCAAGGGAAGGGGTCGGTTGTTGCCGACAAGCCTGGGCTTCAAGCGTCGATTCAAGAACGAGAACTGATGGAACACTTGGATACAGCGGCGGAACTCGCCGTGTTATTGGGGTTATCCAAGACGGAAATGCAGCGCAGGATGGCGGATGCGATAGAAAAGCAGCAGAGGAAAAACAAATGACCATAGAGGTACTCAAACCTGACATAGCTCAGGCAGCCATCGCGCTTCAGCGAATCTCGAAGAAGTATAAGCACTTTGAGTTGAAGGAAGTTTCATTCGAAATCGAGCAGGGGACGGTGGCAGGATTAATTGGCCCAAATGGGGCGGGCAAATCGACTTCCATGCGCATCATGATGGGGTTAGTCCAGCCCGATAGCGGCGAAGTATCGGTCCTAGGACAAAAAATATCGTCCCACGAAGCTCATGCAAAACAGGAGATAGGTTTCTTCTCCGAGGATATGCGACTCTATAAGCCTGAAGCCTTGGGGTGGCATATGCAGTTTGTGCGTTCGCTTTATCCGAATTGGGATGAAGTGTATGCCAAGCAACTTTTGAAACGTTTCGGGCTATTGGAAGAACAACAAATCAAAGGCTTATCGCATGGACAACGCGTCAAAGCCATGTTGCTTTTGATTTTGGCTCGCAAGCCGAAGTTGTTGATTTTGGACGAGCCTACCAATGGGCTCGATCCAGTGGCCAAACATGAGATTCTGACGGAGTTGATGCGAGTTGTGGAAGATGATCAGCGAACGATCTTGTTTTCCTCGCACAATACTCAAGATGTAGAAAAGATCTGCGATTCCATCACGTTTATCGATCGAGGAGTTGTGGTTGCCTCGCGCCCTCGCGATGAATTCTTAGAGCGTTGGCGGCGAATCAAAGTGACGGCAGCTGAGAATTGGACGCTGCCCAATGTGAGAGGATTGAAAGTGGATTCGCAGCTTCGGTCGTTGCGGGTTTTGATTGCTGATGCCTACTCGGATGAAGTAAACGATCAGTTGTTGAAATCGGGAGCTGCCATCGAGGCGGTTGAAACGCTTTCTTTAGAAGAGATTTTTGTGAATTCTGTGATGCGTGGTCGAGAAGGGGATGTGTCGTGAACTTACAAGCGATCAAAATTTTGTTTCTGAAAGATCTGTTTCTTTGCAGACGCTATCTCTTCGGTTATTTAGCGGGGGCACTAGTCAGCGCATTGTTGACCGTCACACCGAACCAGACGCTCTCCTACATCGGTTTCATTCTGATGATGACAGTTGCGATTGGGTCGGGAATTCACATGATCGCCGTTCTACTGTTATCGGAATCAACAGACCAAACGCGGTTGTTTGTCATGAGTTTGCCGGTCAGTTTGTTGGATTATTCGATTGGCAAAATGAGCGTTGTGCTGGCGACATATTTGCTTCCCTGGTCGACGATGTTTGCATTGACGGTAATCGGAACGATTGTTTTGCCGGAAGCACATGATGGCAAGGTGGTCGTTATCCCCGCCATTTTCTTGTTCCTTTTCGCCAGCTTCATGTTGCAACTCGCGGTGGCCGTGGTCAGCGAGTCGGTAGGGATGACCATCAGCGTGATGGTCGCGGGAAACGTTCTGCTCAACCTCTTTTTGATGAAGATCTCCGCACTACCTGAGGTTAAGGCGGTATCGGATAGCAATCTCATTGTTTGGCCCGTCGCCATTCAATGGACGATTCTAATGGAAGTGTTGTTTATTGTCTTGGCCTTGGGTGTGTCGTTTTGGTTCCAAACTCGCACGCGCGATTTGGTGTGACATCTCGTATGAATGCAAGCGAACACTCAGGAACTGTTTTGACGCGAGAGAACGCAACCGTGGAGACGAGCCACGCGACCAGCGATCGTTTGCATTATCTCGACAATCTGCGAGCAATTGCGATGTTGTTGGGCGTGTTCCTGCATGCTGCTTTAGCCTATTGCGAACCTGCTCGCGCGATTTGGTTAGCGACGGACGCGCAAGGGAGCGTGGCCATTGACTCTGCTATTTGGTTTATCCATCTGTTTCGCATGAGTCTGTTTTTTTTGTTGTCTGGCTACTTTGGCAAACTCTTGTGGACACGGCGCGGGACATGGGCTTATTTGAAAAGTAGATTGCTCCGCATTGCTCTTCCCTTTGTACTCTTTTACCCGTTTTTATGGGGAGCGATGATGGTGGTATTCATCTTCGCTTTATCGTACCTGAAGCAACCCGATGGAATTATGGGGCTCATTGCGGAGGGGATCAAGAATGGCGACGATGGTGGAGACCAAGAGCGATTTACGGCGATGCATCTGTGGTTTCTTTACTACCTTATGATGTTTGTTCTGGCGAGTCTTTTGTTCGTTCGTCTTCGGCTCAGTTGGCTTAATCGGGCGTTAAATGAATGGTACGGAATCGTGGGAGTGTGTGGAGTATTGATAGGTGCCGCCTGGATGGCCGACTCACCACTACCTGCACCTGAATCGTTTATCCCAGTGTTATGGCCGTTCCTTTTTTATGGCACGTTCTATTGGTTGGGATGGCAGCTATTCGGAAACGAGCATCGCATCGCGGCAATCGAAAAATTCGCTCCGCTGATTTTTGGAATCTGCGTGCTGCTCTATGTCCCTTACTATAGGTTTCTACCGCATCTCGATATTGCGATGGTGTTGAAACGTGGGGTGCCTTTACCAGTCGAACAGAGAAGCGTGTTAGCCGTATTGACGGGAATTCTCGCCCTGGGATTAACGTTTTCAAGTCTCGCACTGGGAAAGAGGTACCTCAACGGGAATCGCCCAACGATGCGTTTTCTGGCAGATGCATCGTATTGGATTTATTTGGTTCATCTACCTTTGGTTATTGGATTGCAAACAGCGCTGATCCCACTTCAGATCTCGATCTATTTGAAATTAACGGTCGTGATTCTGGTCACTCTATTTTTCTCGATGTTGAGTTATGTGGTGTTGGTGCGCTATACGCCCATCGGTTGGATGTTGCATGGAAAACGGAAGTTTCCCTGAGCGTTTTTTCGCCATGGGAGTCCGCGAAGATCGAAATCATCAATGCCGTAAGTCTATCGCGAAAGTTTCTTTAGCTGGGCAATGCTTTCAGCCAGGCCTTCACCAATTCGACCAAGGATTTTGGCGGAGCCGAGGTAATGGAATTCAAAGTTGGAGATGCCCGTTTTTAGAATGGTCCGTTCATGTTCGGTAAGACCTTCGGCGACCATTTTCTCCATAAGTTCGCGTTCTTGGGGAGGTGATAGTTTATCCTGTTTCGCCTTTTGTTTGGCTTGGTTCTTGAGCTTGTCTTCTTTTTGCTTCGCAGTGCTCAGTTCGTTGTCCCAGAACTGTTCGGTCAACACGGCGGAAACATTGTTTTGGAATTCGGGGAGCTTGGCTGGAGCGGCCATCGCATTGCGAAAATTTTGATGAACAGTCGCGTAACGCTGTTGTTCAGCAGAATAGAGTTTAACCGGGCCTCCAACTCCAAGGACTCCAATAACAAATGGAAGTTCGGGTGCATTGAGATCTTTGCGAACATCGCGAATAAAGTGGGTCATGACTTCGGAATACTGACTGTAGCCGTTGGGCTGATCGCGGTGTGCATAGGTGCCTGAATCGACCATGTCATTCCAACCTTGGAACCAAACGAAACCGGCAAGTTCGTAGCCATCTTCCGGCTTATAGTCGGGAACAACGCGTGGAATGTCTGCAAGCACCGTGCGTACATGTTCGATCATTTGACGATAGAAAACACCCGTTGCCGCTGTTTTCTCAGCTTGAATGGCTGTTAAGTCTTTGCCACCTTTTTCGAAGGCTTGGATTTGCTCAGGATTGAAAACGTACGGGCCTGCACTGGGTGGGCGAAAATCGGTGTTTAGGCTTTTCCCGCCCCATGAAGTTTTGATGATGAGGATTTTCCCAGGCACATATTCTTGAATGGTGAGTCCAAACGTGAATTCTGGTCCAATCTTCGGTCCGTTTTGACTGGCACCAAAACCTGATGTGAGCTTACCTGTTTGTTCTTGGTCGGCGCAGCCGATGGAAGAGATCCACACTCGATCGCAAACTTGATGGCTCCCATCCGGCCGAACCATCTTTTTGTAAAGTCCCTGCGTCGCTGGATCCATCGCGATATGTTCAAAGGTCCGCACATGGGCATGACCTTGCATGTTGGACTGACCAGCCAGAATGAAGACTTGGAGTGGTTCTGCAGATAAAGCCGTCAAAGAAAAACAATTCACAGCGAACAGAACCAGCAGCATTCGTAGCATGAGCGCACGACCTTTAGCGGAAATAGATTAGGACGAAGGATTAGGCTTTGCGAACAAATTCGGATTTGAGTTGCATCGCACCGATACCGTCAATTTTGCAATCGATATCGTGGTCTCCATCGACTAAGCGAATATTCTTCACTTTGGTACCCACTTTGACGACCAACGAGGAGCCGCGAACCTTGAGGTCTTTGATCACCACGACGGAGTCGCCGTTTTGTAAAAGGTTGCCATTGGCATCGCGAATTCCATCATCTGTTGCCGAGGCATCTGCAGTGCTGCCTGCCTTGGACCATTCGTGTCCACAGGTTGGACAAACGTAGAGAATTCCATCTTCGTAGGTGTATTCGGCTTGGCAAGCAGGGCAGGGTGGAAGTTGCGACATGAAAGAACTCGGAAACAGAATGCGGAGATAATTTGGACATTGTTGCCGTATTTCATTCTAAATGAAAGTGGGCCTATTTCGAGAGGCGTGAGAGGGAATGCCTAGTCCAAATCGCAAACGAGACTATTTACGTTCGTCAGTGTCTCGTCGAAAAATGATGGGGGAGTGGCCATAAAAACGTTTGAACGCACTGCTGAAGGAGCTTGGGGAATCGTAGCCCACCATTTTTCCAATAGCGGCGATTTCAATATGGCTTTCCTTCAGAAGTTTCTGCGCATGTTCCATTCGCAGCTTGTAAAGGTACTCTAGCGGCGGAACTCCCAGCTGTTCATGGAAACGCTGCGCGAACGTAGAACGAGAGACAAAGATCAGCCGCGCCATGCTCTCAACGGTCAAGGGATGATCGAGTTGTGCGGCGAGTTTCTGCGCTACCAGAACAAATCGAGGGTCTTGGGGAATGGGTTCAGACACTACCTCTGGTTGAGGCTTTACTTCTACTATTGAAGCAGTTTGAATTGTTGCCGACTGCAAAAAGAGAAGTTCCATCTGCTTCGCCAAAATTGCCGGGATATCGCAATGGAACTTGTAGCATTCATTCCAGCCCATATCTGCGAGATTGCGATGCAAATAGCGAGGGAATAAGCGATTGACCAGTGGGAGTTGGAACAGATCAAATTGAAATCGTCCCACGACGAATTGCGTGATTTGGGTACTGTGATTGCGACCTTGCAGCGATAGCGTCTCAGTCACTTCAGACTCATTCTGCGCGTTGGGAAGAAATGGTTGGAGCGAATAGGTTTTGGCCGAATCTCTCAAAATCACGAAATCGAATTTCTTGAGTAACGCTCGATTCTGAAACTGATCGGTTGTGGATAACCAGGCCTCACCAGATTGCACCAGAATCAAAACGGCTTGCTCCGATTTGGCTTGAAAATGCTGGACACGATTGCCTGGCAGCGTTTCGACTCCTTTAAGTTCCATCTTCAGGGCATGAAGCTGCTCATTAAGCTCATGAGCTTTGAGCGGTACGGTCATTGTTGAAGCGGACATCCCATCCGTCTCCTTGTGAATTCATAGATAAAAGGGGAGACCAACTCCTTTATCTGGACGATTCCGATAGCCATTAGTCACGTTTGAGGGGAGAGTTTTTCCACCAAGGAGGCAAATTCAGACGACTGACGAACTCGGTAGCGATTCTTTAACGAAAAAGTTAGAAAAATTGCAAATAGAGTGACTAAACCCCATTAGTGGTACCGATTCTTCAACTAGATTTCCAAACTTCGACGTTACAGCCCTGTTATTGACAGAAGACCTGGGTGTCCAATTTTGGCCCATTCGGTAGTTTTTTGGGGGTAGGATATGAGTTCCATTTCGTCGGTAAGCAGCAGTGCTTACGCTCGCCTAGCCAGTGGCATTAATGGTCGGCCTGCGAGCCCTGCTCAGCGTCTTGAGAAAGACTTGACGGCGTTTCTGAACGATCGAGGTGTGTCTGCCGAAGATCAAAAGGCGATTTTGGCGGAGATCAAGGAAGGTCTTTCATCGGCGTCATCCAGTGGTGGTCGGCCAGATCCGTCCACCTTCAAAGAGATCGTGCAGAGTGTATTGGATGACCATGGACTTAAAGGGACGGACTTTATCGACTCCCTGCCCACACCCCCAGCACGACCAAGTCAGGGAGGTGGTGAAAGTACAGGAATTGGAGGTGGAGGGCGTCCTAATGGACCACCTCCGGGGCCACCGCCAGGACCACCACCGAGCGAAGGCGTAGGTGGCGCTTCCAGCACCAGTTCGACAACCAGTACCGACGAGACTGAAGAAGAGACATTTCTTGAGAAGCTCTTAGCTCTGTTGAAATCGCAAAGCAAAGCAACATCGTCTGCAAAATCGACCTCCGTTGCAGCGACGTTCACCAGCGATACGATTGACCTGTTGGCTTAATACTGATTCGTCTTTGATCTCTGATGGCCTTAGTTGCTCAACGCTTGTCGCAGCACTGGTTCGAATGCATCGGCATGTCGGAAGAAACCAAGATCGGAAGGATGTGATCCATCGGTTGTATCGTCGCGATCATTGCCCAGCAAAGATTCGCCGTCGATGTAGTGCAGTTTCTTAACTCCACCGTCAAGCAATTTTTGGTACTCACTTTTTAGGGCTTGTCGACTGGAATCGTTGCGTGCCTTTTGAGATGGAATCGCCCATGAACCGGAATAGCTTCGGTCCTCTACTAAGACGATAGGCGTTTCTGGATGGGTGGAACGCAAGTGGTTTACCAGTGGTGCTGTTTTCTCTTTGACTTCAGCGGCGTTCATGTTGGGTAGGCAATCAATGACATAAGTTGCCGCATCGAGTTCGGACAACAACCGCCCAACTTCAATGTCCATACGACCATTGCCACTAAAGCCGAGGTTAATGATCGGGCGATTGAGACGTCGTCCTAAGATCGACGGATGTGGCATGCCAGGCCGGGAAGCGCAGGCACCATGTGTGATCGATGTTCCATAAAAGACAATCGGTTTGTCGGAGCGAGGAGCGAGTGGTTTGAATGATTGGGATTTTGGAACACCGATTCGCAGATGTTCGGTCCCGTTGTAAAGTGGCAAATAAATGACATATTCGCGCCGAACTCCATCCAAACCTGAAATGATTGCCCCTTGATTCTCTTGGGCTTTAGGGGCATAAACGGCGATCCACTTCCAGGCACCAGTGGGATCTACGCCATACAAGTCTAAGCCAGATACACCAGTTGCAGGCATGTGCGGCATAGCTAAATTCGAACTGGTTACTTTGTAATCGACATGGATTTCAGCGGCATCTGTTTCGAATCGCACTAACATGCCGGCTGAGTGCCGACTCAAGTTCCAGACGGCATCTGTCACGACTCCCTTGGCTTTGGATGGAAGGCGATCAAACCATTTTTCGGTTTCCGTAAATCCTTTTCCTTCGATACCCCAATCTCTAACGTCGCTCCACTGGAGTTCGTTCTGAGCGAATGCCGTTCTGGTTTGAATCGAAACCACGGCAACAGATGTAGCGGCCAAAAAAGTGCGGCGAGAAACGTTCATCGGTGAGTTCCAAGATGAGGAGGGAGTAAGGCTGGTTGGCAAGCCAAGAACATCGCTCACAGGGTGACGCGAGATGCTTGGACCGCGAGATGATAGTTTATCTAACAGTGTAGAGCCACTACCACTGGTTGCCCGAAAAACCAACGTGAATTCTGTGGAATAAAGCCCGCTCAAGCGATAAACTCTGGCGTCTCGATGATCGATTCTAAACGCGAATTTCTCAGGCGGAGTGAATTCATGCGATACTGCCTTGTGGCCCTATTCGGGTTGGTTCAGCTTTCTCACTTGCTTTCAGTGTTGGCCATTGGTGACGAGCTTAATGGTGGTGGTAAAAATCGGAGCGACGATTGGTCGCGATTTCGTGGGCCTCTCGCGATGGGAGTTTCTGACGCGAAGAACCTTCCAGAAAAGTGGAGTCAATCATCGGGCATCGCTTGGAAAACACCGCTCCCTGGGGCTGGTGCATCCAGTCCGATTGTTTATGGCAACAAGATTTTTTTGACGAGTTATACGGGCTATTTTGTACCTGGCGAAGATGGTGGTTCGTTGGATGAACTTCAACGTCATTTGCTATGTTTGGATCTAAGTTCGGGTAAAGTCCTCTGGGATAAAGCCATCGCCGCGAAGTTACCAGAGGAAGAGCGAATTCGCGATCATGGATACGCGGCCAATTCAGTCGCTGTTGATGCCGAACATGTTTACGCTTTCTTCGGGAAGTCTGGCGTATTTGCGTTTGATCATGCGGGGAAGCAAAAATGGCAAGCCGATGTGGGAGAGAAAACCCATGGCTGGGGAACGTCGGCATCGCCTGTGTTGTTTGGTGATTTGGTTTTTATCAATGCGAGTGTGGAGAGCGAGTCCTTGATCGCGTTGGATCGCGCAACGGGAAAACAGGTTTGGAAAGCTGGTGGGATTCGCGAGGCCTGGAACACGCCGATCGTCATCGAGTCCCAAGAGGGGAGGCAGGAATTAGTGATTGCCACCCAAGGAAAGATTTTGGCATTTGCGCCCGACACGGGGAAACCTCTGTGGAGTTGCAATACCGATATTGGCTGGTACATGGTCCCGTGCGTGGTGGCTCATGATGGGATTGTCTATTGTTTGGGAGGAAGATCGGGAACCGCTTCTTTAGCTGTGCGAGCTGGTGGAAGTGGAGACGTTACCAAAACGCACCGACTCTGGACCAGTCCAAAAGGCTCCAATGTTTCATCGCCCGTTTATCTGGATGGGCATCTTTATTGGGCTCATGAATCACGCGAGATCGCCTATTGCGTCGAGGCCAAGAGTGGAGAAGTGGTTTATGAAAAACGTTTGAATCGCGCAGGGCAATTCTATTCCTCCGCTTTGTTAGCGGATGGCAAACTCTATTATGTGAGTCGCGAAGGGAAGACGTTTGTGTTGGCTGCTAAGCCGGAGTACGAAGAAATCGCCGTAAACGATCTCAACGATCGATCGGTATTCAACGCTTCACCAGCAGTTGCGGGTAACCGTTTGCTCATCCGCTCCGACAAATTTTTGTATTGCATAGGCGAGTAGTTAGGGAGCGGATTGCTATTCGCAGCCCGGCGTTGATTGGCGATCGTGTCTGATGATCTTACCGAGAGTGGTTGGGCAGCCTGACCACTCATCGAGATCATTTTGCTTTCAAGAGTGTTGGGGGAATGAACTCTGTTTTGGGTTCGTAGTTGAAATAATTGCCTGCAGGTGTGTTCGCTCCCCAGCCCCAGATTTGTCCATCTTGGTGAACGGCAAATGCCTGATAGTCCCCAGCATGAATGCTCTTGATGTTTTGGATACCACTCACCATTTTGGGCTCAAGTCTACCTTCTTCAAATTCATTAGGTATGCCCAAACAGCCGTACGTATTGGAACCCCAAGTCCACACGTTGCCGGCTTCATCTAAGGCCATGGAGTAAGAGTAGCCTGCTTGAACTTTGGCAATCTTGGGTAGGCCTTGGCATTTCGCTGGATACTGATAATACGTCTCACCTATACCCATGCGTTTAGGAAAACCGAGTTCGCCATCTTCGTTATTACCCCAAGCAAAAACTTCCCCCGCTTTGTTCAAAGCCAGGACGTGATAGTGGCCCCCTTCCACTTGCACGATGTCACGTAAGCCCTCAATGCGGATTGGCTTGGGGGTTGGGTCCATGTCACGATCGAGAAAACTCCACCGACTGGTACGTCCCAATAGTGCGCCGAACTTACTACCCCAACCCCACACCGAGCCATCTTTCTTTACTACAAAGCCCGTGTTGAGAGCAGTCGCAATGGAAACATTGTCTTGGCCTAAGCTTTGGATTTTGATGAAGTCCATGGCGCTGGAAGGAGCCTCACCCAAAATTCCATAAGTTTCATTTCCGCTAACATAAACGGAGCCATCTCGCGTTAAGGCCAAGAGGAAGCCTGACCCAACTGCGATCTGAATTACATCTCGTAAGGCGGAGTGAAGATGAGGTTGTTGTTTGGGTTCTGGTTGAAACGAAAAACTTCCCCAAGACCAAACTTTTCCAGTCTGCGATAATGCAGCCGAGTAGGACTCAAAGGTGGCGATCTGTTGAATCTCTTGCAATTGAGTAATCGGTTCGAAATTAAAGCGGATTTCAATTTCGCGCGAATCGCCACGCGCCCCGTCATTCTCTTCGCCCGAAGCAGCAACAGTGCCATCGGCTTGCAACCAAAGCACATGACTGGTGGAAACTATGTAGGGGATTTCTGAATGCAGATTCGAAGCAGAATCACTATTCTGAGCCAATAAGAGTTGAGAGCTCAATGCAACGTACAGAAAGCCAATGGTGAGGAAGGGGAGGAGCGGGCCAATAAAGTGGCTCGAAACTCGGGTTGGGAAAATCAGGGACATGTGAAAGCCTAAGTAGACGAGAACTTGTTGTTATCGTTCCCATGATATTCCTGATGTAAGCCGAAGGAACAGGGGAATCGATCAGGCTAGGCACGTGAAAATCGATCAAAACAAACGGTGCACACTGGTGACGGACTCGGCAACCAGAAGTGGTCCGTTTTGCCGCAACCACCTGATTGGATGGTCAAAGTAGAGATTTGTGAAAACTTCCGACGCTTAACGTTGATTGCTATCTAGTTTACGATTAAATTGCCACTCTTGTGAGGTGCCTCTGTAAGGGCTGAACTTAAGTTTATTGAAGGTGAGTGCAATGAAGGCTTTTGGATTGTTGGGACGTGGGGCGCTGGGGGAAATTTTTCGCTGGTTCTTCAAGGTTTTAATCTATGACATTATCGTGACGTCGATCTCGGAAATCTTGGGCGTACCACGTATCGTCGCTCTCTTTATCTTCTTGGGGATCATGTTGGTGATTGGTGTTGTCGGCTATATCATCAAGCAGCGTGTCAGCCCTGGTTTAGACGATTAAGCGTTATTCAGTTCGAGATATATGCAATACTCTATCAATCACGGTCCCAGTTATCCCTCGCTTGATTTTGTGTTAGACGAGGGGGAGACCGTGATGGCCGAGCCTGAAGCGATGCTGGCGATGTCGACCAGCATCGAGATCTCATCGGGGTTGGGTGCGCAAACCACTTCCAAGATATGGGGTGGCTTGCGCAGTGTTGCTGCCGGCGAAAGCATGTTTACGGCAATCTTCAAAGCGAAGCGGGCTGAGAGTTTCTTGAGTTTAGCTCCGCGGCTGCCAGGCGACATTTTGCATCTGACGGTCGATGGTGAGACTCAATACTACTTGACCAAAGGGAGTTATCTGGCGACCACCGAAGGGGTAAAGATCGATTTTACCTACGCAGGTGTTCGCGGGTGGATGGCGAAGAAAGGCCTCTTCTTGATGAAGACAACGGGAACAGGAAACGTGTTCTGTTCCAGTTTCGGTTGTATTGTTCGGCGTGAACTCGCCGACGGTGAAAAGTTCGTGGTGGATAACCGATTCGTGATCGCGTTTTCTTCGACCATTCAATATCAACTGGTGAAAGCGGCACAGGGATTGGTGAACTCTTACTTCTCCGGTGGCGGTTTAGTGAATCGATACATCGGGCCTGGTGTCATTTATTATCAGACACGCGGTGCAACAGGTGCTGGGCTCTTCGGCAAGATGTTTGATATGGTGACTTAGGCCCTGCTGCCACGCCGAATTAAATTCGTGGCAGTGGAGCTCGCTCGATATCTAAGCGGTTGATCCATAAGTACAGAATTCGTTTCTTAAAGCCGGGATGCGACTTGGCTTCCCCAACTTGAAACTCCTCTGGAATTCGAAACAGAACTAGATCGGGATTATTTTCGAGTTTGCCAACGATGCGATCTATTTGCATCGGAGTTAATGTCGAGTGGCCATCCCAACCGCAAGTTTTCTTCCAATCGAGGCGCGGCACTTCTTTCAATAGATCATATACTCGCAACATAGCCTCACGTTTCTCTGTGGCATCACTATCGGTGGCAGCATCCGACCAAAAGAAATCCATCAAGCCTCGGACGGATAAGTTCGGACGCTCGGCTTTGTAATCTTTGATGGCCGTGGCGACACGCTTTTTGATTTGTTCTGCATCTTCGATTTCAAATCCTAGAGCTTGCTCATAAATGGTGTAGGCCGAGTCTGGATTCGGAATTTCGCCGTTGTTGATTGCCTGGGTCACGTACATCAAGACTTCATGCTCAGCTTCCGTCGCAGAGCCTGTTTTCAGTAGGTCAGTGATGGCTACCTCGATACCGGAAACACGAGCACCATACTCATCACAGAGGTATTCGCACACTTGTGAGAGTTTGGCACGTGGTAGCGAGGTGACGTACAAGAATAGCCAGGCAACGCCAACCGCAATCATGACACCGAAGCCACCCCAGACAGCTACCTGCTGGTAGACAAAAAGCGAAAGCACGGCGCCGGCGATGATTTGTAACAAAGCAGCTTGGTCGAGCCTCAGGGCGTAAGGAAACAAATGGCCCAATTCATGGCCGATCCAGCTCTTGAGTTCTTGAGGTGTCATGACGTGCAACGTTTTGCGATGCAGATACACGCCGCGCATAAAGGGTAGGAAGCGAGATAATCCGAAGCTCACTGCAAAGGCATTGAGTTGTTTATCGTTGGTGATATAGACGCGGACTTTTCGTTTCGGAATTTGTAGCTCCTTAAGAACACCGTCGACTAACTGCCGCAGATTGTGTTTGTCAAAGACACCGTAGCGGGCTGTTTCCGAAAGTTGGTCGATTTCTTTCTTTTTGGTCGCAATAACGCAGATGAGGCTTGGCAGGAATTGCATTGGGACTAGCAGCGTGACGACCGTGGCGCTGATCCAATCTTGGGGGAGTTTGTTCCATTGGATGAAAGGGAGCAGGCCCAAGGCGATGATGAACAAAGAAATTTCCAGAACCCAACCCACTTTTTGGCCATGTTCGAATCGCGCGTGTATTTCGTTATAACGAGGAATTGCCATCGCACCCATTACTCTCCAATAGCCCGTCTGATGCCACTCTTTATGCTACAGAATCACTGGCCGAGTTAGTAGATGCCCTGCTGTGCCGCAGGGAGTAGTTCAGTGAACGGGAATTGTGAATCCCTGATTTATGGCTAAAATGCGGGCTTTACAGGGGAGAACTGTCCCCGAACGTCGACTTTTTGTTCCCTAAAGTCTGTGAGTATTGGCATGACATCGCTTCCCGTATTGGAATTCGTTCTACGCAACTACAAGAATTTTAACGCACGGGTCACTCGAGATGCGTTGTTGGCTTATTGGAGTCACTTACAGGCTGACGGCAAGATGTTTTGGACGTTGGCCGGTGCTATGTCTTCGGCTCAATTGGGAATCTCGCTTGCACCAGCGATTGAAGAAGGGATCATTCACGGCATTTCTTCGACCGGTGCCAATTTAGAAGAATCTCTGTTTCGTTTAGTGGCGAACGATTTTTATAAGGACTTCCCGGAATATCGTTATCTCACCAAGAGCGATGATACCCGCATCCTAAAGGCCCACATGCGACGCGTGACCGACACGAGCATACCCGAAGATGAAGCGTTTCGGGCGGTCGAGAAGTTTATTGTGCCGATGTGGAAGAATGCTACCGAGAAAAATGAACGCCGATATTGGCACGAATATTTCTATGAGCTGATTCAGAAATTGCCCGCGAAACTTCATCAGGGGAATGCGACGGAATCATGGCTTTTGGCGGCGGCCAAAAAGAACTTGCCTATGGTGGTTCCTGGCTATGAAGATTCTACGTTTGGAAACATCTTTGCTTCTTACGTTAAAACGGCTGAGTGCTCCGCTTCGATTGTGAAATCGGGTGTTGAGTATATGGCAGGTTTCTACGATGACTATCAACAGCTATCGCAGGGTACAGGGGTCGGTTTCTTCCAAATCGGTGGCGGTATCGCGGGCGATTTTCCCATTTGTGTAGTCCCTTCGATCAAATATGACCTAAAGAAACGCGTCAAACCGTGGGCCTACTTCTGTCAGATTTCCGACTCGACGACTTCTTATGGTTCTTATTCGGGCGCAACACCCAACGAAAAAATCACTTGGGATAAGTTAACTGAAAAAACTCCCATGTTTGTGATTGAGTCCGATGCGACCATCGTGGCACCATTGATGCTCAATGCACTGCTGGAGTGCAAACGCAATCCCAAAGAGGCGAATAAACTGATCGCCAAAATGATGAAGTAAACTCGGTTCTTAGGCTTGTCCGTTTTGCGGCCAATGCCAAACTCGCTGATTCGAGCCACTGTTGAGGAATATCCAAACAGTGGCTTTTTTATTGGGTTGGGACTCATTCAATTTCCAATGCTGCAGCGCGTAGTCGAGCCGCAGGATTTTAACACCCCAGCGATTGGTATGCTGGAATTCAAGACGAGTACGATCGAAGCGAATACAGCTAGGCAACCACGGTATAGCACTGACTATAGCGGCAAGCCAGTTCGCGAAATGGAGAGCATCTAAGCGAATGGCATCCACTGAGTTGAAGTGATGAGTCAGCGCGAATTTACGGAAGTATTTTTCGAAGTCGCGTCCCAATGCGCGATGGCAATAGGGGAGCAGTGTTGACGTTTGATGAATGCGTTTGCGAACCAGCGTTTCACGATGGGCGAGAAGTTGTAGCGAATCAATGCTCGGTGAATGGAGATCCGTTTGTGGCTGCACTCCACTCGCCTCGGTTAAGCGTCGTGCGAGATTCGCTTGTTGTTGCTGGAGTTCGGCGATTTCTTTGTCGCTCATCCGAATTCCTCCAGAATCGTTCGGGCTCGTTGTAGCTCGGGAACCAATTCGGAAAGGTCGGGGATGTTCAGATCCCGTTCGAGGATGATGCCCTTTACGGAGCCGTACTTCACGACTTCGGTTAACAATTGCCAAATCTCTTCTTGCGTGGTGGTGTTATGCGAGTCATGCCATTGCCCCTCTGCATATCGAGCGCCGACGAAATGAAGTTGAACGATGCGTTCACGGGGTAAGCGGTGGAGGAAAGTGATGGGATCGAATTGGTAGTTCTGGGAATTAATGAAGAGGTTGGTGACATCTAACAAGAGTCCAACATTGTTTTGTTCACATATTTCGCATAAGAAATCGGCGTCTTCGTATTGGTCATTCTGATACCGAAATGGTTCGGTGATGTTTTCCAATATCAGTGGAATCGGCGATTGGTCCTGGAAGGCCGTGATATTGTGTCGCAGGACTCGCAAGGACGCGCGAGTTTTTGGGAGAGGTGTTAAGTGTCCGATGTCGATGCCATCTGCGCGGGTAAAGGCGATATGGTCACTGCACCAAGGTGGTTGTAGCGAACGGAGTAACTCCACGAAGTGCTTGGTATAGACAGGGTCGAGTCCATCGGCTGAGCCGAGAGAAAGTGCGAGGCCGTGCGGGGTAGTCTGAAAGTTGCGTTGAAGCCATGCAAGTTCGTCTTGGGACGAAGTGGAGTTTGAGAAAAAATGGTCCGCGACGAGTTCGAGGAAATCGATGGCGGAGCGTTGCAAGAAGAGTTGATTGCGGAACGGTTGACGATACCCAATGCCGACGCCGAGTTTGGGAAGGTTCGCGAATGAAAACTTATTACCCACCGCAGCCTCCGCATCCACCTGAGCCGCATCCACCTGAGCCACAGCCTCCAGAACCGCAACCTCCAGAACCGCAACCACCTGAGCCACAACCGCCGGCGATTTGATTTGTCCAGCCTGTCGAGTGGGAGCTTGCCGCTAGTCCTTGCGGACCGAAAGCGTGAAGTAACGGATCGAGTTCCGAGTTCTGAAGAGCGACGAGTCCAAAGATCCCCATAGCAAGAACGGTTGGCGAATGTTGATCGGATGAAACGTTGTTGGTTAGATAGTCCCTACGGCGACTTGGAGATTTCAGTGCGGAGAAAGCGATCCGTAGGTCTTTGAGGTATTGTGAGCCTCGTTCGGTCATCGGCGAACGTTTGCTCACGAAGAAAAGAAAAAGTGAGCCTACGGCCATGCCCATGATCAGAAAGGCGATATTCAAATGTTGGTGATAGATCGCGGCGATCAGTTTGTAGGCACCAAGCGATACAAAGCTGAGGATGGCAGCGCGAGATAGGGTTTGGGCTCTTTTGGTATCTTCCTCGCTATTTATCAATCCTTGTTGTTGCAAGGCAAATCGAAGTTCTTCGCCATAGCGAAGCAAGGGTTGCCACATTTGTTGTAATGCTTCTTTGATCGTGCAAGGGTTGGAGCGAAGGCCATTGATGACGATTTGATGCAATTGCGTTAAGTCTTGGCCGAAATCTCGGGGGGCTGCCAAGGTCCACTTGGATGGAAGCTGACCAACCTGATACCACCTGCGTTCAGGTTTGATTTCAATGATCCGCTTTTTTTCGACGAGGTCGACAAAAACGGTGCGGAAGACTTCGGGGATGCCCCCTCTCAAATAAGCGATATGGAAAGGATTGGGATTGGGAGGGATTGAAAGAGGAGCGGGTGGGCTAGCAGGCCTAGAGGTCCCAACATAGCGAGCCACAAAAAGCCAGAAGATGAACCAAACCGTATAAAGAGCGAGAAACGCAGGGCCGTACATCTGTCCGATTGGGTTGTCGAATAGCCAATCCATAATTGGACTCCAGCGTCGAACTTTGAGAAGTGACTTAAGGGAGTGTTCTACCGGACTAGGCACATTTTAAGCATTTCTGGGGCGCGAGCCCATGCGAGGGATTTTTGCTCAACGGAGGATGGATGCTGGGGGTGTAAATAGTGGGGCAAAATGTCACAAAATGTGGCAGGGAGCCTTTGACGCGAAAGCGGCTTTAGGGTTAGGATAAACCCGCTTCTTTATGAAGTTATTGTAAGGATGCTATTCTCGTCGCCCTTATTCGTTCATTTGGGGAAATCTTATGACCCACACTTTTCGTCGTTTGAGACCAGGCTTTACGCTGGTCGAGTTGTTGGTGGTGATTGCCATCATCGGTATCTTGGTGGGCTTGCTGTTGCCAGCGGTCCAATCAGCCCGAGCCGCTGCTCGCAGAATGCAGTGCTCGAATAATGTGAAGCAAATCGCTTTGGCAGCTCACAATTTTGAGTCGGCCTACAAATCGTTGCCGCCTTGGGTTCATGCCAAAGGCCAAGGTGGGACGGCTCGTCCGACCTCTTTCGCGTCGGGGCACTATTTGATTCTGCCTTATATGGAGCAGCAGCCGATTTTTGATCAGGGCCGCGGCATCAGTTACGATGTGCGAACCCAAGCGGTAGCTGCCTTTGCTTGTCCCGACGACGTAACTCTAGGTGGTGGACGATTCCAAGGTCGAGCGATTTCGAACAACACCGCGCGTGTTAGCGTTGGTGGTGTTGCTTATGGAGGAACGACCTACGCGATTAACGCGCAAGCCTGCCAGGTGTCGTTCGTGAATGGTCATCCCACCACCATGAATGCCAAAATGGCGTCTTTGGTTGATGGCACAAGCAACACGGTGTTGATCGTCGAACGTCAGGCTGCTTGCTATGGTCATGATTATCCCAATCGAGGATTGACGCCGAACCTCAGTACCGGTTCGTTTACCTTTAGTATTTGGGCTCGCGGTGGTCGTCATGCTACTTGGAGTCCATGGGCGGATGGAGCTCCGACGGCTTCCAACCTTGATGTGGCTAACGGAGCAGCGACTGAGGTGAACCGAGGTTACACGTGGTGGGACTGTCCTGTGATTGATCCAACGTTGCGCAATCCATCTAACTTTGCAGCTGGACCTGGTCCTCGAAGTGATCCAACGTTCCGCAATCCATTTAACGGTGTTCCAAATCCAGGTGGGATTCAGCCATCGACCTTTGAAACGGGTTGCGATTGGAGTCGTCCACAAGCGATGCACCAAGGTGTGATGATCACAGGTTTGGGTGATGGTAGCGTGCGTTCTGTTGCAGCGACGATCAATATCGTTACTTTCCAACGTGTCTGTGATCCACGTGATGGAAACGTTTTGGGTTCGGATTGGCAGGAGTAGGATTCCATGGGGCGATTGTTGTGCGGTTTAACATTAGCGGTGTTGGGTTTAGCTGTAGCGGGTTGCTCCAGCAAGCCTGCACTCACTGAAATCTCTGGTACGGTGACCTTCAAAGGGCAACCCATACCAGCGGGTGATGTGACATTCACTCCGGATGTTTCCATTCCGAGTGGTGAGCTAAGAATGTATATGGTTAAGGATGGCAAGTTTGATTCAAAGGAAAAGCCAGGTACTGGGCTACGGCCAGGAAAGTACTCGGTTCGAATCAATGGATACGATGGCAAGCAAATTCCGATGTACTATAGCGGCAAACAGATTTTCAATCCGTATCAGTTGGAAATGGAGATTGGTGCTGGTAGCGGCCTTACGCATGATTTTGTGGTGCCAGACGCTTTAGGTGAGAACATTAAGTACACTGAAACGGCGGATTTCTAAAAAATCTGACAAGATTGTCTGAACAAAGCGAAGGTGAGCAACGTAGGGTTGCTGCTTTCGCTTTTTTTTGTTGGTCTATGCTGTGGACGTCCGTGGCAAAACGCCACTTCGTTGAGAACCCCAATTCCTCTGGAGAAACTGCATGTTGGTTCGTCTGTTTTCCTTGATCATGATTGCTTTGTCCTCTGTGTCGGTCATGGCCCAGATTCCTGAAGCTCCCCCCGAAATGAAGCTCTATAAAAATGACATTGGAACGTGGGATGCTGTGGTCAAGTTCTACTATGACCCCAACGCGGAGCCCGTGGAAAGCAAGGCTACCGAAGTGAATCGAATGCTGGGAGAGATGTGGGCTCTAAGCGAATTCAAAGGCGAGATTATGGGGGCGCCTTTTCAAGGTTCGTCTCAGATGGGATATGATCCAGTCAAAAAGAAATATGTTGGTACTTGGGTCGATTCGATGAGCCCCTTTTCGATTCAAATGGAAGGTACCTACGATGAGAAGACCAAGTCATTGACCTCTTTCGGCAAGATGAAAGATGCTACCGGTGCTGAGATGGATGGAAAGTGGGTGGTGACCTACAAGAATGAAAACGAACGTTCGATGACCATGAGCAGCAAACCACCTGGAGCCAAGGATTTTGTGGTCATGATGGAAGTGAAATACAAGCGAGTCGCTGACAAAGCTAAGTAATGGGCCGCATGGTGATTTTGCTGTGCCTGTGAATAAATAAAGGTTGAGTATCGTTGGATGCTCAACCTTTTTTTGTGTTTCGACTTTTCAGTCATCCGTTAAGCAGCGCGGGATAGAGGAGTGTTTTCAGATTCTGTTTCTATGCTCGGTGTGGCGCGGCGAAGAGCGTAGAAAAAGCCTCCGATTATTAGCGGTGTGACGGCTTGCATCCAGAATACGGGAAGCGGAAAGCCGAAACCCAAGGAGAGTCGCCCCGAGCCTGGTACTGCTGTTGGAGCTGCAAAGTTTACTGACGTGTAAGCTCCGAGTATCGCCACAACAAGACATGCGGCAATACCCCAAAGTTTCGAACGGCCGCTACGGGCAACGCTTCTGCAAGACCACAATGCGATCAGTGATGTGGCGACGATGACATGCAGCGGTCCCAAAACAAGGCAGGCCGAAGCCAACCAAGGGTCGGTTTCAAGTGTTCTGCCACGCACGGCGGGGACCAACAAAAAGACATCGACTAAGATTAGAAGTGCAAGTACAACCAGCGACATCAGCGGTGGTAGGATAAGATAACTGAGCAAAGGATGGCGGGCTGCCCAGGATCGGCGAGGAATTTGAGCAGTAGCCGTCGCAATACTCTTCGGGTCTCCCAGCATTTTGATCACATCATTGTTTGTTGTTGCATCCGATTTCATTTGGGTTGCCTCCTGCAAATCCAAGTAATGGTCCACGAGTTCATTCATGAGACGCTCAGCGCAATCCGCAGGGATATGCCGCTGATATAGTTCGTTACGAAGCTGTTGTTGCCACTGGTGAAAATCCATTTTCACCTCCTTCAAAAAAGGTTTGGATGGCGCACACTACTTCTTGCCATCGCGCCGTTCGCGATTCAAGTTGCTTCAAGCCTTTTGAGGACAATCGATAGAGGATCCTTTGGCGTCCCCGAACTTCTTCTTTGCGGCTGGTCAATAGTCCGTCCTGTTCTAATCGATACAGCACGGGATAAATCGAGCCCTCGCCGAACTCGATTTTTCCGCCCGTTCGTTGGGCAATTTGTTGCACGATGGCATATCCATGCAGGGATTCATCGCGAAGAACGCGAAGAACCATCAGTTCTGGCACGCCATTAAGAAAGTCTGGATTCGATGTGCCTTTGGCCATACGCTACGATTCCGGTGCTAGCAAAGTTATTCTTCGATTACCTCGAACTGCATAGTATGTATCGTCTAGAGCCCTGTTTTCGCAATAGAGAATCTATACTTTTTGGTTCGAGGTATAGAGTGGGCTCACAACTTTCAAAATGGCCTGTATACTTGTGCGAGAGCTGGGGATTTGCCAAGCAAAATCGTTGTCCAAAGATGAGTGACAAGAGCGTTTCGGCTTCTAAGCCGGCGTTGCGTTCAAAGCCCAAAGTTTAGAGTGCGATGTTCGGGTGTAAGAAGTTTTGGTGTGCGTTGAGTAACCAATGAAAAAAGTGGCCTACGGTTTTCTGTTTGTGATTTTGGGACTCGGGTTGCTCGTGGCGAGTATTGCCGTACTCGTTGAAGCCTCACTGGTTCAAATCTCACTCAATCGCGATGCTGTGAACGTAAAGGGGTCTGTTCAATATCGCTATTACGGCATACCGGTGTTCTGGTTCAGGCTCGATAGTTTGAGTCGCGTGGAGAAACGGGAACTCAAGCTGGCCGACGGGAGTGCTGAAGGTGGCAAAGCGAAACGGACAAAGAATGTCACTCGCGCCGTTTTTCTTGATTCTGAAGACAAGGTGATCGCGTGGGGAGAAAGAACAGGGCTGGTTAATGAAGTGGAACCGATCCAGAAGTTTTTGGAAAGCGATGCTCCGACCTTTGAGTTTGAAGAAAAAAGTATTGGTCATCCCTGGGACATTTTTCGTGAGCGTGTCGTACGGGGGCTGTTCTCGCTAACCCTACTGGTTGGAGCTCTTCTTTCTCTCATTGGTGGCGTTGGGCAATGGCTGAAGCTGCTGAAGGGACGCCGATCGACTAGAAAAAATGAACCAACGGTCGCGTAAGTTGTCACACGCATATCTCGATTCAAAATGAGGCAGGGCAATGGTTTCAGAGTTGATAAAAAAGTATGTCGACGGCGGTCTCAAATTGCGTCGGGCGTATGAAGGTGTGACGAAAGAACAGTTGTTGGCGTACCCCATTCCTGGCACTTGGAGTCTCCAGCAAATTGCGATTCATATGATGGATAGTGATTTGATTGGCGCGGATCGCATGAAACGCGTTGCATCGATGGATAAACCGTTGCTGATTGGCTACGACGAAACCGCTTTTAATCTGTTACCTGGAATTGACGAAATCGACGCGTTTACCGCGATCGATGTTTTCGACATCAATCGTCAGAACTTGGGCGTGATCCTCCAGCGACTGCCGAAAGAAGCCTTTCAGCGGTTCGGGATTCACAATGAAAAAGGGAAGGTCACGCTGGAGTACCTTATCCAAAACTATATCGATCACCTAGATTATCATCTCGAATTTGTTGCCAAAAAGCGCGCCTTATTGCAGGCGTAGATCGGTTCATTTATATGGAAGCCCCTTCAAGAGCTTGGATCATTGCTGGACTGTTGGTCGTTTATCTAGTTTGGGGCTCGACGTATCTTGCGATTCGCGTTGCAGTGGAAACGATGCCACCCTTCATGATGGCAGGTGTTCGTTTTCTGGTGGCGGGAGTCATCATGACCGCCGTGTTAATGGCGTTGGGGAAATTTAAGGCGACGCCGCAACAGTGGGCCTTCAATATCTTAATTGGATTGTTTCTGTTGCTCGGTGGCAATGGGCTGGTCTCGTGGGCGGAACAAACGGTACCGTCTGGAATTGCAACGCTTGTGGTTTCATTTAATCCGCTGATGATCGTTGCCGCTGAATGGTTGATATTCGCTTTCTCGAAGGGGCGAATTGGGGCTAAACCCAATGCTCTCGTATTTGCGGGAATGGGAGTCGGATTGGTAGGCTTGGGGCTGTTGGTGAGCCCATCGCTATATGCAGAAGCGAGTGGTGGCCATGACCCATGGCGGATTGGAGCCATTATTCTCGCATGTTTGGCATGGACCATTGGCTCGATGATGGTGCGATACTCCAAGAACCCCGTTGATCCCTTTTCTGGATCGGCCATCCAAATGTTGGGGGGAGGCGTTTGGTTAATTTTGTTTGGACTTTTAGTAGGCGAATATGGCCAAGCCGTTTGGAGTGCGTTTAGCGTTCGATCGATCTTCGCTTGGTGGTATCTGGTAATCGCCGGTTCGTTGTTGACCTTCACCACTTATGTTTGGCTCACCAAACATGCTTCGCCTACTCTGGTTTCAACCTATGCCTATGTTAATCCTGTTGTGGCCGTTTTTCTGGGCTGGCTTGTGCTCAATGAAGTGATTGATCGCAACACGTATATCGCAGCTGCCATTATTATCGCGGGAGTGGCATTGATCACGGTTGGTAAGAGTAAACGGCCAGCGAGTGTGCCCGAAGAAAAAACAACGACCACAGAGCTTGCGGCCATTGGGGCCGACAAGAACGCTGCGGTCGCAGCACCATCAGAATAAGCTTATTAGCTGAGTTAATTCGTTGGACAACTGAGTTGGGCGAAGGTTAATCCTTGAAGAGCTTCTGGGCAAACTCGGGCAAGTAATGTTCTCGCCATTTGATCCAAGTGTGGCCCCCATCGGTTTCTTCGTAAGTGACATCGAACTTATGATCGCGAAGTACCTTCACGGTCGCTTGAGTTGTCTTCAATAGAAAGTCGTCTTTACCTGTGGCAAACCAAACGAGCTTGAGACCTTCCTTGAGTTTCGCATCGTTCAAAGCGGTTTCATGTCTTGTCAGCCATGGGCTTGAAGTTTCAGAGCCCGCAGCAGGTGGGGCGGGGGCATTGCCACGGAATTCAAAGACGCCCGAGCTAAAGACTCCGATGTACGCAAATTGATCTAGATGCGACATCGCGATATCGAGTGTTTGAGCGCCACCCATCGACAATCCCGCAATCGCTCGATGGGATCGTTGGTTGGATATACGGTAGCGCGATTCGATATGAGGCTTGAGATCGTTAACGAAATCCTGCTGAAACAGCTTCATCTGTTCATCCAGATTGGATGGGCCACCGAAGGTAAATGCCCCGGTGTGACCTGCAGGCATGACAATCAACATCGGCTTGGCTTTCCCTTCCGCAATGAGGTTGTCCAAGACGGCGCCTGCTCGTCCGACTGTGCTCCAAGATGCATCGCTATCGGAAGCACCATGCAACAGATAAAGAATAGGATAAGTTTCCGTTCCCTTCTCATAGCCGGGCGGAAGATATGCGTGAGCTCGACGCACACGATTCAGAGTGGTCGATGGGTACTCGATGGCAGCGATGGAACCATGAGGAACTGATTTGGTGTCCGAATAGTTTGAGCCCGGGACATGGACGAGGCTCCACAACGCCATGTTGGAGGGACTGCAGAGATCGTTAAGTGGATCCACCATTGTCGCTCCATCTACAGAGAACGTATAGCGATAGCTTCCGCCTGGAACTGCTGGGAGAGTAATCTCCCAGATTCCATTTTCGCCTTTGGTCAGCGACCGCGGTGGTGAACCTGGCTCGCTGGGAATGTCCCCGCTGTTCAAGCGAACGTCTGTGGCCTGGGGTGCACGAATGCGGAAAGTGACATCGCCACTCTGCGAGACTTCAACCGATTTGAAGGCGGCAAGACGTCCACCACGATTTTCTTGCCCCATTAACGAGTGGGCGCAGAACAAAATTAGGCCACAAGCCTACACAAACAGTTTGTTCATACAGCGGATTCCTGATCGGCTCCTCGAAGGCATGAGCAATTATTTGAACTTCACTTCGGCATTAGGAGATTCTTTGTATAGGATCTCGTGCCCCTTCTCCCATTTGCCATCTTTCAAGTACTGAGAGCTTACTTTAAGCGTTCCATCTTCTGCAAGAGATGAGGTCGCCTTAACTTCGGTGATTCCGTTGGCATTGCCGTTTACTTTTTCGACGCTGCTCCAGGTATTGCCATCGATTTCGAATTGTCCTTCCGTGCAAAATCCCGCAGTGGTGAAGTACCAACACTTGATGACTTTCGCTTGGCTATCCCACATGACGATGGATTCACCACCATAGATGCCGTCATTCACCGAATGGGTAATGCGGATGGCTTTACCGTTTAACACTCGCTCCCACTTCGATACGTCGAATTGTGGTTTTTCTGGTGTAGATGCAGCAAATTCACCACGAAACGTTTTGCCGACCATCGGTTCAAAAACGCTTAGTTCAGGTGTTAGAACGGGCTTCGGGGAGTTCTTGGAATCCGTTTCGTCGGTTGTCCCCAAGAACATGCAAACGGCCAGCAGTATCATTTTCATAGTAAGTCTCGCTTCTCAAGTGATGGACTGTAAAGGAATTCGTGTTTAGGAAATCTTTTTGTCGAGAGGCCAATGTTCTGACCGGCATTTTTTAGGAGCCAACGGACCAGTCAAGAAATTCACGATGCCAATCATGCGTGATACAAAAGAAGGTTTGCCCGATTCGACGTAAACCTTGAGCGCATCGGCAATCATCTTGCCGCCGCTTCCCATTTGCTTCTCGGTCTTTGTTCCGACCGGCACGTTTTCGCTGGTGAGCGTAAATTCGGTACCACCTTCGATAGACTTCAGTTCATAGCGGACCAAGCAAAGTGGATCATCATAGTTGGTGAACTTGAAGGTATGTGCAAAACAGTGTGGTGGATCAAATTCGGTGACTTCACCCACTACACCAGTCAGCTTTCCATCTGGTGATCGCATGCGAACAGGAGCGCCCACTTCGAGCTTGGTGGTCTTGAGGACCGAACAAAAAAAGAAGGGTAAGACAGCATCCGTTTTCGTTAACGTTTCCCAGACTTTTTCGATGGGCGCATTGATAACGACTCGATGGACTTGTTTGGTGCGTTGCACGTTATTTGGGTTCATGTTGTTTCAATTTTCGTGGGTGAGATGATGGGGAAGGAGGTGGTTTCTTAGGTTCGGATTCAAGCAACATCTTGAAGTCGACAAGCTTGCTGGCCCAATAGCTGCTGTATTCGCTCGTCCACCGATCGTAAATCATTTGGATCGGAACGGCATTGAAATAAAGTTCTACTTTTCGCCCTGCCTTCTTGAGGACAAGCAGTTGAGCTTCTTCGAGAATTCGCAAGTGCTTAAGGATCATGATGCGGCTGACATCGAAATGGACGCATACCTCTTGGACGCAACAACCGGGGCGATCACGCACAATGTCGAGTATGGCTCGACGCGCTCGGCTAGCAAGGGCATGAAATACTAAGTCCATCGATTCGGGTGTCATAGGTAACTAAAAGGTTACATGTTGCTGAGGTGATTTTCAAGCGCTTGGGAATAAATTTGGGGAGGATTTAGGCGAGATTTGCCAAGATGGGTTTTTCGTTAGGCGAATTGGCACTATGAAACAAGGGCGTCGGGGGAAAGGTAAAAGGGTTTCAGGTTCGAGACTTTGCTGCTCACAACGCTATAAGTTTTTCGAATCTTGCCCTGTGCCTGGAGAGGGCGTTTTCATCGTTGGGGGTATTCGATGCGTGGTCTGTTATTCGCCTGTTGTGCACTCGTCTGCAGCTTTATTGCCATCGTGGGATGTCTGCCGCAAGCTGTGCCGATCGAAAAGCAACTTGATGTGGTCTATAAGTCGGTCGATGGTCTTGATTTGCACCTGGATTACATGGCTCCGAAAGGCCCGGGCCCGTTTCCGATCGTGGTTAGTATTCATGGTGGTGGATGGCAACGTGGATCGTATAAAGAGTACACGGCGTTTCAAGAAAATTGTGCCAAGAGCGGTATCGCCACAATTTCGGTTCAATATCGCTTTGCACCCAAAGCCAAATTTCCAGCCCAACAAGAAGATGTGCAGGATGCATTAAAATTCATTCTGAAAGATAAAAAGAAGTATCCCATCGATGCCGATCGAGTTGCCTGGTTGGGTGGATCGGCAGGTGCTCATTTAGCGTTGTTGGCTGGTTTCTCACCGTCCGATCAATACAAGTCACTGCTTATCGTCAATGTGGCCGGACCCACGAACATGAAGTCGTTCAAATCGTGGGATTCTGGTGACAAAGCTCTGAAAGGGGCGGTTGGGCGCGATTCGGCTGGATTGCTTGAAGACCTCCTTGGGACCACTGATAAGACTGCTGACGTTTATCGCACGGCATCTCCGATCGAAATTGTTGCGGCCGGAGCGCCACGTGTTTTTACGGTACATGGTGAGAAGGACGACATCGTGCCGATCACTCAAGCCGAAGAGCTCCATGCTCGGCTAAAAGAACTGGGCATTCCGGAGAATATCTACCGCAGCAAAGAAGGAACACACAACTTTGCCACCTGGCCCGTCAAAGATCGAAACGAAGCGTTATTGGAAATGGTGAAAGAAATCAATTCCGTTCTGTTGAAAAAATGAGTAACCTCATCCATCAAGCTGGTTCGACCTGTGCGTAAAACGAACTCAAGTGATGGTTAATGGGATGCTCTATGGCGATGGAAAATAGCTGTTTCGATGCAATCGTGATTGGCTTGGGTTCGATGGGCTCAGCAGCGTGTTGGCGGTTGGCCCAGCGCGGTGCGAAGGTCTTGGGGCTCGATACTTTTTCACCTCCACATCGACGTGGCTCACATGGTGGCGATTCGCGTATCGTTCGTTTAGCATACTTCGAACATCCCGATTACGTGCCATTGTTGCAAAAAGCGTATCAAGGTTGGGATGAATTAGCAGAGTGGAAAGGGATTGCTGTTTTTGAACGGACAGGTCTGCTTTATTTTGGACCAACCCATCATCCGTTGATTAGCGGGGCACTGGAAAGTTCACGGCTATATTCGGTCCCCATCGAACGCGCATCGGTGACCAACTATCCTCTGTTTCATGTTCCGCACGACTATTGTTGCTTGTTAGAGCGCAATGCAGGTTTTGTGCGTCCGGATCTAGCGATTCAAGCCATGCTCGAAGCGGCACAGCAATATGGCTCACAGCATCGAACACAAGAGCGCGTGTTGGAGTGGAAACACGAACGGGGTGAAATTCGCGTTAACACAGAACGAGGAATCTATCGAGCCAAAAAATTGATCGTCACGGCTGGTGCGTGGGGTGGAAGTGTGCTGGCTCAGTTGAAGGCTCAATTACAGGTGAGCCTGCAAACTCTGGTGTGGGCAAAAGCCAAGAACCCAGCACAAGTTGCTGTTGGGACATTGCCGTGTTGGACCTTGGCAGATGAGCAATACCCCGGCATCTTTTATGGTTTTCCGGCGATACCATCGATGGTCGATGGGAGCATTCGAGGCTTTAAGTTGGCTCATCATGCGCCAGGGATTACAGTAACGGATGTTGATCGAGAAGATCCAGTGCCTCAGCCAGATTCACTGGCATCGGTGCGAGATATACTCGATCGCTATTTTCCCAATCAATTCGAAGACGAGTTGGAAGTGGAAACATGTCGCTATACCAATTCGCCGGATGGAGATTTCATCATCGATTCCCTTCCCGATACCAACCAGAGTGTCGTTTATGCCCTAGGGTTTAGCGGGCATGGATTCAAATTTGCCCCCGCCATTGGTGAGGTGTTGGCGGACCTAGCGTTAGCAGGCGAAACTCAGATCCCGATCGGTTTTCTTTCCGCTGGTCGCTTCCGATAAAAAGTGTAAAACGAACGTTGCCAAAAAATGTCCACCAGCTCTGGTGAGCGGATGGAAAATTCCCGGAAACGGCCGAGTCGGCGGGATGAGCCTGTCGGCGTCTTTTTCGATGGGACTTTTCCGATCATTCCGATGGAAAACGGCGCATTTCTACCCGTTTGGCATAGCTTTTGCGGTCCAGGGGAAAGGGTTTGAGACCGTAGGCTAAGCTAGAGTGTGCTGGCGAAGATTTTTGCATATTAAGGCGAAATCGTGGCCTGCGAGAAATCGTGGAAAAGTGGAGCGGAAATCGTTGTCGGTATTTTGGTCAACGATGGCGAAAAAAGCGGCAGCTTGCCACGCTACAATGACTTCACGAGCACCTTTGCGAGCTTGAATATCTGAAACTCGCTTGAAGCAGTTAAGTACACGGTTGCAATTTGTCTATGAATCCGAACTTGGCCAATAATGATGCGGCAGCAATTCGAGAAATCAGGAGTTAGCGAAATGTTACAGTGGTCGCGACGAACTTTGTTGAAGTGTGGCTTAGCTTCCGTGGCGATGGTATCTGGTAGTGCCACGTCGCTTTGGGCCTTTCAAGAAAACGCTGCAGTTGATGCCAAAGAGTATCAGCAGGTGGTGACCAAAGCAGTTAGCTTTCTGAAAGCAGAAGGGCAAGCTGAGGATGGATCTTTTAGCGGCAAAGCGGGGACGGGGCCAACCTCATTGGTCGTCGCTGGTTTGTTGTCCGTTGGGCAAACGGCAAACGATCCGATTGTGGCCAAGGCGCTTAAGTTCTTGGAGTCGAATGTACGCGAAGATGGTGGCATCTACGCTGAGAACTCGAGGCACAAGAATTATGAAACGAGCATTGCCGTCGTTTGTTTGTCGAAAGCCAACAGCGATGGAAGGTTCGACGCGATTTTGAAAAAGGCCGACAAGTTCTTACGCAACCTGCAATGGGATGAAGGTGAAGGTAAGTCGGAAAGCGATATGGAATATGGTGGAGCAGGTTACGATAGCAAGGGACGGCCTGACTTGTCCAATACGGCTTTCTTCATTGAGGCTCTGAAGAGTGCAGGCGCAGGCGAAGATGATGAAGCGATCCAGCGTGCACTAAAGTTTGTTTCCCGATGCCAAAACTTGGAAAATGAATCCAACGATGCGCCTGTTTCGGCGAAGGTCAATGACGGAGGCTTTTTCTATACCATCGGTGGTGGCGGTGAAAGCAAAGCGGGCGGTGATACAACTGCCGGTTTGCGAAGTTACGGTTCGATGACCTACGCTGGTTTGAAGAGCATGATTTACGCCGGTGTCAATAAAGATGATAAACGCGTCAAAGCGGCACTTGAGTTTTTGAAAAAGAACTACGATTTGGAAACGAATCCTGGCATGGGCAAGTCGGGATTGTTTTACTACTACCACACCATGTCCAAGGCACTCGATGCATTGGGTGAAAGCAACTTTGTGGACGCCAAAGGGGCTTCGCATGAATGGAAGAAGGAGCTATTTGCAGAACTCAAGAAGTCCCAACAGCCAAATGGCTCATGGGTGAATACAGATTCGCGCTGGATGGAAGGGGATCCGAATCTAGTAACAGGGTACGTCTTGCTCGCGCTCGGTTACTGCAAGTAAATTAAACTTGTCGTTGTGTTTCAGAATTAGGGACACTCCTCGTCACTCGATGACGAGGAGTGTTTTTCGTTGAGGGGCTTAATATGTTGAAGAAGTGGATCATCAGCAGCGTACTGACACTATGGCTATTCAGTGTTTCGATAACGGCGATAGCGCAAGATACTTCAACAACGAAGTCGTCTGCTGCGGCTACCTCGAATGAGAAGGTATCGAAACTCGCTGACGCGTGGCTCGGTGTTTGGAAAGGGAAGGCCCAGAGTATTTCGCCTGCCGGAGTCAACGTTACGTTTGATATGCAAATTGAGATCAAGCTTTTGAATGATCCAAGCCGTTATGAATGGAAAACGGTATTTTCGGGGCCTCAAGGAGATGTGGTGAAAGCGTACGAGTTGATTCCGCAAACAAAGATCAACCATTTCGTGATCGATGAGAAGAACAGCATATTAATCGATGCAACGTTGCTGGGTGATACGCTCAGCAGTCACTTTACCGTTCAAGACCAAACAATTTGGTGTCAGTACCACCTCGCAGAAGAGCAGGGGGAGACGTACCTCACCTTCGACTTATATTCTGCTTCTTCTTCGAACGCGAAATCATCGGGCGCAAAAGATGGAATTCCCGAAGTGAAGAGCTTGATCCCGACCACCCGCCAAACGGCTCGCCTGAAAAAGCAAAAGTCGTAAAGTGGCACTTGGTTCGGAGCTGCATTTTTTGGAATAGGTGCTCCGATTGAAAAAGGTGCTCCGACTGGAGATTCAAGCTACCAGAGGTTATTCTTACGGAGGTTTTGACTGCGTCAGATCGCAGGCTAGCACCTCTTACGCTCTGGAGGCTCGGACATGGACACATCTGCGGTTCAAGGAACGCGTGCACCTTCCCCGGTTGGTGTTACGGGAATGTCGCTGGGAATTTTGGGTGGTGCGGCATTGATCGGTTTTTTTATTCCCGCTTATTACGACTGGAGCGGCGCGGACCAAAGTCGCCCATCTCCCTGGATTCCAGCAGCGATTGGAACTCTGTTTGGAATCTCGCTGTTGGTCTCACTCGGTTTGTTATGGGGACATTCTAAAGGAATGGCGTGGCTGAATGCGAGCGAACAGCGTCTTAGGTTGAAACGACCCTGGGATGGCTTCACTATGGCATGTGTGGCCCTTGTGATTGCCGTTGCTTTGGCCGCTTTGAAGTTGGCAAGTTTCGCAGTCGTCTGGAGCTTTATCGCATTGTTGTGCGTGTTGGCATGGTGTGTTTATCATGCCTGGCTCTATCCCAGATTACGTTGGCCCATGTTGGCCTTGGTTTTCGGTTGCGGCTTGTCATTTCTCTGGATTTTGGTTGGTAAGTATTCGCAAGATGGCAACCCTGGTGTTCTTTTGTTTTTGCCAGGGGCGCCGATGTTATTGCCCGCTGGTTACACTGGAATGCTATTGGGAGTGAACCTGCATGAAGTGGTTTGGCTCGCTAACATTTATATGGCGCTCGTTTACGGTCTCGGAGCGGGCTTTATGCATATTGGCCAAAAACGTGCCATTGCCTTTACACTCTTCATGATCGTGATATCGATCGCCAGTTCATTTGGATTCCATGCGATGATCCGAGCATAAGTCCAGCATGTGCTCAGATTCGATTGGCGATGACGGCTCGTCCTCTCCTTTTTGAAACGATTTACAACATGATAGCTCCCGGATTCAAAGTTGTTTCTTGTCGCTATGCGATGTGGTTAGGTTTGGCCTTTGTTGTTGCGGCTGTGGGGTTAAGCAAGACTGGTTTCACGCAAAATAGAACTCCCGTTTTCGGATCAGAGTTCCCCAACCTAGATTCGCTGGCCGTGGGTGAATGGTGGAAGAAGAATCCCAAAGGGCCCAATGCACCTCCGGCGATGGTTGTGGAACGAGCGGATGTCGTCGCATTTGCTTTGTATACTTCCCAAGACTCGACACTTAAGTTGACTGCGCAATTGTTTCCACTTTATCCCGACGAAACCAAAACGGTGCGTTTGGAAATACTAAATGGAGCTGACTGGAAAGAAATCGCGCGAACCGAAGTCTTGTTTCCTGGGTGGAGTGCTCACTTTCGAATCGAAGGTTGGGATGAGTCACATGATGTACGATATCGTGTTCGGCATGCGGAGAACGCGATATTTGAAGGACGCATTCGACGAAATCCTATCGATAAGTCGGAGCTAGTTATGGCTTCGATGTCATGCAATTCGAGCCGCACCACAGGACAACGGCCCGAAATCGTCGACGCGCTGAAGAAACTAGATCCCGATCTGCTCTTCTTTGCGGGTGACCAAACTTATCGACATACCGAACATACGGCAGGCTGGATCGAGTTCGGTTTGCAATTTAGGGAGTTGATGTGCGATCGTCCTACGATCACGATTCCGGATGATCATGATGTGGGACATCCAAATCTGTGGGGGGAAAATGGTCGGCAATCGACGCTGTCAGGAAATGCGGACGGTGGTTATTTTTATCCCGTCGAGTATGTCAACATGGTGCAACGGCAGCAAACATGGCATTTGCCAGACCCTGTTGATCCTGAGCCGATTGACCGAGGGATTTCGGTTTATTTTACTCGTTTGAAATTGGGTGCGTTTGATTTTGCGATTATCGAGGACCGCAAATTCAAGTCGGGGCCCGCCGGGAAAATTCCACAGATGGGACCTCGTCCCGACCATATCAATGATCTCAAATATGACTTGCGAAGTATCGATCTTCCCGGATTGGAATTGTTAGGACAACGTCAAATGTCGTTTCTGGAAAGTTGGGGAGAAGATTGGGCTGGCGTCGAAATGAAGGCACTGTTGTCGCAAACAGCCTTTTGCGGAGCGGTGCATAATCATGGTGGCGAGAACGATCGGTTGTTGGCGGATCTCGATTGCAATGGCTGGCCTCAGACTCAACGCAACGAAGCATTGAAGGCTTTACGACGTGTGTGGGGCGTACATCTCTGCGGCGATCAGCATCTAGCCGTTGTGGTTCAGCACGGAATCGACAGTTTTCGGGATGGACCATTCGCTTTTACGAGTCCGGCTCTGGTGAATACCATTTATGGTAGGTGGTGGCATCCAGAGGATGAAAAAGCAGGTCGCAATCCAGTTCCCAATAGTCCATTGCCCTGGACTGGAGACTTTTTGGATGGACTGGGGAATCGGATGACGATGCTGGCGTATGCAAATCCCACGAACATCAAAGAGGAGAAACTGCGAGCGGATGGGTTTGGTGTAGCACGCTTCAATAAGGTCAATCGCACGATAACTTTTGAATGTTATCCGCGTTTCCCATCTGTTCCTTCCGAACAATTCGCAGGTTGGCCAATTACGGTTACGCAAGAGAGCAACGATGGCCGGAAGGTGGTCGGGGTGTTGCCGATTATTAGCAGCGCATCTGGTAAACGGCCGGTGGTTCAGGTGATCGACGAAGCGACAGATGAAGTGGTGTATACCATTCGTGCGAAGGAGAGTTCGATCGAGCCCAAGGTTTATTCGACAGGTCCCTTTACGTTAAAGGCTGGCATAGAGAAAGCAGATCATGTCGTGGGTGAAGGATTACTGCCCCAATCCGCTGGAACGAATGACGAACGATTTGAATTAAAGTAGGGTGAAGTACGGTGGGTTCCGCAAGTCAGGTATCTCGTGCGACGAACCGTGTTAAGAGGGAATGGTCATGGCGGTGAAGAGTCGTTAAAGTATGGACTTGCTGCACACATCCTACCTCCTTCCTCTCGGAGCCTCTTCAATGATGACAGAATTCATGGGCGAATTCATGGGCACGATGACTTTGATCCTGTTGGGTGGAGGTGTCAATGCGGCAACTAGTTTAGAGAAGAGCTATGCCAAAGGGAGTGGCTGGATTGTCGTGACGGCAGGCTGGGCATTTGCGGTTGCGTGCGGGATATTTGTAGCGAAGGCCCTGGGGGGAAGCGGTGCATTGAACCCAGTTGGCCCTATCTCAAACATCGTGCTTGGTAAAGAAACGCTTGCGGCGAACTTGGTTCAAGTCGCTGCCGAATTCAGCGGCGCATTCGTGGGCGCGGTCTTGGTTTGGCTTCAGTATTTACCACACTGGAAAGAAACCAAAGATGCAGACACGAAACGAGGTGTCTTCTGCACAGCACCTGCGATTCCAAATACGTCAGCCAACTTTCTGTCCGAAGTTATCGGTACGTTTGCACTGGTGTTGGTCGCGTCGGCCATTGGCAAAGCGATCGAAGGGACTCTGCAGGCACCTCTCATCGGCATGGTCGTATGGGCAGTCGGCATGAGCTTAGGTGGCTCAACCGGTTATGCCATTAACCCTGCACGCGATTTCGCACCGAGACTGGCACATGCGCTGCTGCCCATTGAAGGAAAAGGTAGTTCGAATTGGAGCTACGCTTGGATACCAATTATGGGTCCTATTACAGGAGCGATCCTGGCTAGCTTCGTGTTTCAATACCTTAGCAAATAATGTCACAAGACGATCGAGCCATAGGGGCCGATCGTCTTGATAGAGTTGTTTCAAACGGACGTAGATTCAGGTAGATCTAGTAACGGAACTGCACTTGCAATCGCAGTAAGTCGCCATCGAACTGTTGGTAGGATAATGTGTTGGCAGCGTTGATTGCTCGTGTGTTGGTGCGTTCTGTCCATGTATAGGTCGTAACGAATTCGACATTGGCAGTCATTTGCCATTCGCAGCCTAATTCAAGCTCACTGATCTGGGCGTACGGTGCGTTCAATTCGCCCTTGTAACCACCCTCATAGTAACCCCAGCGGAAGAACGGCCAAAACTCGCCATGGCACGCCGTTTGATAACGATAGAGTGCCATCAAATAGCCGCCAGCCAGCGGGCGATCAATCACCTCTGTTTGTGCTTCGTTTAGTCCTGGTCCGCGTCCCACATTCCATTCGGCTTGGAAGCCAAGAGGTTGAGGATAGTAAATCCAGCTTAAGCCGACGCGTTCATCCAAAATGCCAGCCTGATTGCCTTGCTCAAGAGTACCGAGTGGTCGGACCGCAGAACCGACACCTAATGGACTGATCGGCGAGCTTAGTACCGTATACTTACCAACATAGCCTTGCACACCAAATTCGGTCATTTGGCCATCGCAAAAGGTGTACGGAATCGTTAATCGCGTTACGAAGTGCAAGTTATCATTTTGTTCTTTAAATGATCCACCTTGCCCGTTATAAAAACCGAATCCAAGAACACCATAATTGCCTGAGCCTTTGAGATTATCGTCGGTGGCTTTCTTAAAGAAGTCTTGGGCATACTCGGGAGTCCAATAGAAGAAGGCACCGACGTCACGTTCGTTACGGGCTGCGCTGTTGAAGGCATCGTTACGGTCTAACGGGAGTCGATTGCGGCTCGATTGAAGGTTTTCCCAGCCATAAGGAACTTTCGAAAGCCCAAGTCGAACCCGATACTCTTTTTTGTCATCAAAAGCGAAGTCCCCATACCAGTCCCGCAGTTGAACATAGTTGATGGCATCGTTGGAATTAGGCACGGTACCGGCAAATTCGGGCTGAAAGTAAATGAAGATTCGATCTGTGACGTCCCCTTCAAATGTTAATCGCGCACGACGAATGAAAAATTCCTGATTGCGACCCACGGATGAATCACCCACGTGCTGAGCCAACGCTCCACCTGGTTCTTCCAGGAGGGTTTCGTTGATTCGAAGCTGCGTGTAACCACCCAATTTGTACTTCTCAAACCATGATTTCTTTTTCTCTTCTTTCTTTTCTTCTTTCTTCTCGGCGGGCTTCTCATCCTTCGTCTCGGACTTTGATAATTCGGCAATTCGCTCTTCGGCCGCCTTTAAGCGTTCCAAAATCTCGTCCGTTGTCGGTTGCTGCGAATATTCCACAGGCTGCGAATATTGCTCAGGCACAATCGTGTCCACATACGAAACCTGCGCTGTTGCCATCGAGCACTGGCTCAGCATTAGCCCCAAAGATAGCAGGCAGCCACGATAACCCGTAAATTGAGAGGTAATTGCTAGCAATTTCTGTTGGTTCAGGGTAAATCGAGTCAGCATGACAATACTCGCGGAGGACCGAGGCAGCAGAATCGCTAAAACCGACAAAGGTGTTAGATCTTCTCAAGCGGTATCGTCTGAACCTTCAACTGTTTTTAACGATATGTTCATGCACCAAGAAGATTTATTAACATTCATGCGGGTCGCGTATTGCTCCGCGTAAACTGGGAAATCGCGGCAGTTTAAAGTTTGGTTTTGTGCTTCAAATGTGAAGGAATGGTGAAGATTGTGAAGGCGAAAACGTTAAAATTACATGAGGAACTAGGCGCTAAAACGCAGTTTCGATTGTGAAGGCGTGGTGCGAATTGTTAAGAAGCAGGATGATTTGATGTCCTGTTATCAAGCTGTCTTCTCAATGCAGCGTCCTTGCAGTAAGGGAGCTTTCATTCGCCCAGATAATCGGGGCCAACAATGGCGATCCAAAGTTCCCGTTGAGCGGGTGTTAAGATCTGTTGTGCTTGAGAAAAGAACTTTTGGCGATCTTCTGCGTTGGAGAAAAAGCCGAATTCTGGCCCGCGCGGTCCACCTGGCGGAGGTCCACGGCGAAAGCCGCGGTCACGATCGTTGCCCCCCATCATTTCATTGGGTGGACGGTCCATGGGGCGCGGCGGCCCCTCTCTACCATCAAGATTACGGGGGCCATCCATTTTGGGCGGATGTGGCATAAAGCCTGGGCCTTGTCCATTGGGAGGTGGCATAAAGTGATTGATGGTTTGAAGTGCAATCGTGTTTTGTTCTAGTTTTTGAAGCTCTCCACGTTGATCGGACGTTAGTCTCAGGCCTTGAATTACTTCGTCTTGGTGAAAGGCTTGGGGACCCATCCGCTGCATGGCAATTTGTTTGAGCCGTTTCATTTGGGCCGAACTAAGGATAGATGAAGCTACTTCAGTCTGAGTCGTAGTAAATTCGACCAACTCTTCCCAGGCCGGTGCAGTGCGGAAGTTTCGCATTTGACGAAACTTGGCTTCGCGCTGAGCATCCATCTCTGCAAACCATTGATCGAGCTGTTCGCTCTGTTCTTGGTCCACTTGCAGGTCCTGGCGAACGTCGGCGATTTGTAATTGTCCACATTGCCGAAAGAGTTCGAGTTTCTTTAAATCGTTTAGCCGCAGTTGGAGGCGTTGAAGCGTTTGGGCAAATTCCGTTTGTCCGGCAGCCGAGTTGGAATGTTCGGTAACAAATTCTTCGTAGAGTCGACTGGCGGTTGAAAGTAGTTGAGTGCGAAGGTTTTCTTGAAATGGGTTGTTGGCCAATTCCAACTCGGCCAGTTGAATCATCTCATCGGCTGCTTGTTTAGCAAGTTCGAGCCGACGTTCTGCCTCTTGGGTGCGCAAGGTTTCACGCTGAAGTGCCTCCAGCGTATCCGCTTGCGAATTGGCGATCATGGCCGTAGCGATCGCGAACCCGATAAAGCCAAGTGTGGAAAACAGCGTGGCTGAGGCGACAAACGCCGGATGTCGGCGGAGCCATTTGAACATCCGTTCGACTGGCGTCGGGCGTTTGGCTAGGATTGGCCGTTGTTCGAGAAACCGATGGAGATCTTCGGCAAATTCCAGCGCGGTGTCATAGCGATCATTGGCATTTTTGGCCACGGACTTGGCGACGATGGTCTCCAATTCGGAAGGAATAGAACGATCAATAGACCGTAATGGTTTGGGATCATGATGCAGAATTTGATCTAAGAGAGTTGCTCGATTTTCGCCATCGAACATCGGTTGACCAACAAGCCATTCGTAAAGCGTGGCTCCGAGCGAATAAATGTCGGTCCGATGATCGACAATGGTTCGACCTCCCATCGCTTGCTCGGGACTCATGTAACGCAAAGTACCGATCATGTCGCCCGTTTGAGTGAGATTATGATCCGATGCGATTTGAGCAAGACCAAAATCGGTAATCCAAATCTTGTTGCCGTTCTCGATCATCAAGTTGCTCGGTTTGATATCGCGATGCACGATATTCAGCTCATGCGCGTAATCGAGTGCTTCAGCGACACTCGCGATGTGTTTGACTATCGATTTGAGCTTCTGTGATCTTGAGGACGAAAAAGATGCGCCTACTGTGACGTTTTGACTGGCATGTGTGGTGGCTGAATTGGAAACCACAGGTGTTCGCAATTGGGCTTCGTCAGCGATGGCTTCTGCGACCGATTGGCCATGGATCAATTGCATCGCATAATAATGAACACCTCGTTCTACACCCACAGCATAAACGGGAACGATGTGCGTATGGTGAAGTTGTGCGGCCGCTTGGGCTTCCGTTTTGAAGCGACGCAAACGCCTGTCGTCCAGAGACGCACTGAATGGGAGCACTTTGATCGCGACCAATCGTCCCAATGACATTTGCATCGCTTCATAAACAATCCCCATGCCACCGCGACCGATCTCGCGCATCAAGCGGAAGTCGCCCAGTGGTTCGGATTGGGGACCGGAAGTGAGTGGTTTGCGCGGTTTGAGCGAATGAGCCAAATCGATCCCATCAAAATACTCGGCCAATTGTGAGGCGATGTCGGGATATTGAGCGAAATACTTTTTTCGATCGGGCGTATTGCCTAATTCCAATTCATCCATGTAAGCATGTGTGGCTGCCAGCAAACGTGGATCTTCGTCCAATTCATGACCGTGATAGGTTGGCGTTGGCTCATTGAGCATCCGTTTGCTCCTGCGGTGAAAAGCTTTTGCGAAGTTGGACAACAGCTCGCAGCCAGAGTTTTTCTACACTGTCCACGGTTCGATTGAGGCGTGTTGCGATTTGCGGAAACGTTAAGCCTTCGATATGCCTTAGTGTTAGTACGCTTTGGTAATCGGCGGACAAATTGGACATCGCTTTGGCGAGCTGCACGGTCTGTTCGTCTCGCATGATGTTTTGGCTTGGGCTGCTGATTGACGCGACCAAGAGTTCCGAAAGCATGGCAGCTGAATTGTCGAGATCTGCGGCCAACTGTTTTTCGAGACGGATATCGCGAGCTTTGGTTCCCAAATAGCGCCTCAGGTAATTGGCCATAACCCCAGCCATGACCGACCTCAGCCACGCTGTGAATTGCGTAACCGATTCACCTTGAAAATTCTCAAAGTAACGATGGGCATCGAGGAACGTATCTTGGACGACGTCGGACGCATCGAGCTTGGCGCCCAGCTTGCTTCCAATTTCATGCGAAGCGATCAGTTTTAAGTAACTTCGGAAGTGCTCCAATAGTTGACCGATGGCCTGGCGTTCACCTTTCTTCGCTTGCAGCAAAAGGTCGGCGACGTTGCGTTCCATAAAAATTCCTAATGGATGTGGGGCTGGTCTTACAGAATAGGTAACGAATAAGGAAGGAAAACCGCCGCCCGGAGAACATTTTATCAAAACTTCATGGAAAAGAACTTTTTTGTGGCGGTAAGCGGACCGGTTTCGTTACTGCAGTGTTAAGGAAGCTGTCTTCCGAAATATCGTCGGATCTGGACAGGTTTAGGTCTGTCTGAGGAAAAGAACGAACATGGGAGGGTGGGGCATGATAACGCCAGCGAGCGTCGCGAAGGAGTTGATTCAGCCTCCGGTTACTGGGGTACAGTGGCGGGTCATGAACGATTCACAGTCGCCTTCATTGGCAAGGGATTCCAAGGTTCGTTCCGAGGCCAAGGAAGTGAAATTTGTCGTTAGCGATGAATTGGCCGCCGAATTAGAGGGGCGCATCGCTGGGCTTTTCACCCGCGATCCGCATTGTGTTGAAGGGGGTGGATATAGCCTCGCTTCGATCTATTGCGACAGCCCAAGCTGGGACGTTTATTACCGTCGCGGTCGATACCGCTACTGCAAATATCGCATCCGTCGCTACGGCGACACAGATGTCGCGCACCTCGAACGAAAGGTGAAAAAGGGTTACCAGGTTCGCAAGAAACGCTGCGAACTACGGCTTGATTTGTTGCCTGAACTGGCCAAGTCGGATTGCCGGATTGGTGAAGGGGCTTGCAAGTATCGCAGTCATCTAAGTCGCCAGTCAATGAAACCAGTATGTCTGATCCGTTACGATCGAACGGCCTACTTCGGATCGCTGGATAACGCGCCGGTTCGCATGACATTTGATCGATCGATAAGCGGTCTGCAATGGGCACAATGGAGCTTTAACTCAAGTTCCCAGGGTGACCTTTTGATTCCCGGTTTTGTGGTTTGTGAATTTAAGTTTCGAGGTTCCATGCCGAACCTATTGAGGGACTTAGTGCACCAGTTTTCTATTTCGCCCACAGGCATCTCCAAATATCGACGTTGTGTTGAGTATTGGAATTTAGTGGCGCCTGATAAGGCGGGTGCGTAATGGATAGTTTGTTTACAAATTTGGCGTCGACCAGCGCTCTCGGTTTGAATGAAATTGCGACGCGGTTGCTGGTCGCTCTGTTCTTTGGCGCGTTGGTGGCCGTCGTTTATCGGTTAAGTCATGGTCGGTCGCAGGATGAAGCGTGGGTACTCACCACGACATTAGTACTCTTAGCCGTATTGATTGCCATGGTGTCGATGGTTATTGGTGATAGTGTGGCTCGAGCGTTCGGATTAGTGGGGGCGTTATCGATCGTTCGCTTTCGAACCGTCGTTGATGACACTCGCGACACAGCCTTTGTGATGTTCGCTGTGATTGTGGGAATGGCGGCGGGAACAGGTTTGTTTTTAGCACCATTGATCGGTGTGCCGGCAGTAGCTGCAGTCGCCTTATTGATGAATCAATTTCCTAAACCAGTGAAGAAGTTAACGAAGACAACGGCCATCATCGAAGTGCGTCAAGCGTTAGGTGATGCGGCTGTAGCCAGTGTAGGAAGAGTGATCGAAAAATATACGATTCAGTATCGCATCGAACGAACTAGCACTTCGAAACAAGGGGCCGCGCTCGATGTGGTGTACAGTGTGCAGATGAAAGATGCCGAAATGTTGCTCCCTTTGGTAAGTGAGTTGAATCGCACCGAAGGAGTTCAAAACGTAGATGGCAGACTGACAAAGAACGACAGCTAAGCGATTGCGCTCTTCGACGCGGGGAGAGTTCGAACGTTAGGGTATCGGTAGGGTGATCGAGTTTGAATTTGTAACGCAATAGTTTGACTAGCGAAGTGAGATATAGCGATGAAAAAATTGGCGGCACAAGGATTGCGATTTTTGTTTGTGGGAGCGTTATTGTCACAGTTGTCTTGGACTAACGTGGCTTGGTCGCAACAGCCTCCACCCGATGGACCTCCAGGCGGATTTCCAGGAGGCCCAGGATTTCCAGGAGGCCCAGGTGGTCCAGGATTCGGTGGCCCAGGTTTTGGTCGACCTGGTATGGGAATGTTTGGTTTCGCTGGTCCACAAGGAAGCATGCTGAGCGTAGCACAACTACCTGAAGTTGTAACCGAACTTAAAATCAGTTCGGAACAATCAACCCAACTCGGCGCTTTGCAGGGGGATGTGATGTCTGCTATGCAGGAAAAGATGGCAGACTTTAATCCGCAAGAGATGTTCGAGCTTGAAGAAGTTGAACGCATGGAACGTATGGCGAAGATGCGTTCCGAAATGGATGGCCTCAATGCCGAGTTCGATAAGAAACTCGCCGATATCCTTGATGAATCGCAGCTCAAACGCTTGCGTGAATTGTCGCTCCAACGCCAAGGATTGGTAGCGTTATTGAAAGATGAATTTGCTGAAAAACTCAAACTGAGCGATGAGCAAAAGCAGTTAATTCGCGAGACTCAGCAGGTGGGAATGCCACCGCGTGGCAATGGTGGTTTTCCTGATTTCGAAGGTATGGAACGCACGCGGCAGGAAGGTGAAAAGAAATTTTTGGCCAGCCTGAGTGACGAGCAAAAAACGACCTGGGATGCTCTGCGAGGTGCAGCGTTCACATTCACTTCGCAGCCGCCGATGGGACGTGGCATGATGGGCGGACCTGGTGGCATGGGTGGTCGTGAAAAAGCTTTGGTTGCCAAGTATGACACCAACAAAGATGGCTGGTTGAATCGAGCCGAACGCGATGCGGCTCGTGAAGAAGCGAAACAAAGTGGTGGAGGCCCAGGTGGCCCTGGAGGCCCAGGTGGAATGGGACGCGGTATGGGCCGTGGAGGTATGGGAGGTGGACGCGGCGGAAATCGCGGTAACCGTCCCGCTGAAGAGCAAGGTGGTCCACCTGCTGGACCTGACGGCGTCGCCGGCGGCCCAGGTGGTTTTCCAGGCGGCCCAGGCGGGCCAGGTGGTTTCCCTGGAGGTCCAGGAGGACCCGGCGGATTTCCAGGTGGGCCCGGCGGTTTTCCTGGTGGTCCAGGTGGCCCAGGTGGTATGGGGAGTCGAGAGCCCGGCAAACCTGGTGTCAAAGTTGCTCCCGGCGATGTCAAGAACTACGCCGACGAAGACCTGTACGACACCTCGGTGGTGCGCACCATCTTTTTGACCTTTGAAAAAGATGATTGGGAGTCTGAACTCTCCGATTTCAAAAACAGTGATGTCGAAGTCGACGCACAAATGATGGTCGATGGCAAGACGTACGAAAAAGTAGGTGTCAAGTTCCGAGGTATGTCTTCATTCGGAATGGTTCCCGCAGGCTCAAAACGCTCTTTCAATATCTCGATGGATATGGCGGACGAAGATCAACGCTTGCTGGGATATAAGACGTTGAACTTGTTGAACTCCAATGGCGATCCGACCATGATGCATAGCGTGCTCTATTCAAAGATTGCCCGCAAGTATCTGCCAACTCCCAAAGCGAATGAAGTTCGAGTTGTCGTGAATGGCGAAGATTGGGGCGTTTATCAAAATGCGCAACAGTTTGACAAGGTTTTTGTCAAAGAGAACTTTGGTTCTTCGAAAGGCGCTCGTTGGAAAGTCAGTGGGAGTCCAGGTGGGGGCGGCAGCTTGCGTTACCTCGGGGACGATGTCGCAGCTTATAAGCGTCTCTATGAAATCAAGAGTTCCGACAACGAAGAGTCATGGAACGCTTTGATCGAGTTAACCAAAATTTTGGGAGAAACTCCACCCGCAGAACTTCCTGCCAAAATCGAACCCATATTGGATGTCGATGGAGCGTTGCGATTTCTGGCGTTGGATGTGGCGTTGATCAACGAAGATGGATATTGGGTGCGAGGTAGCGACTATAGCATCTATCAGGATGAAGATGGAAAATTCCATGTGATTCCTCACGACATGAACGAGAGCTTTATGCCGGTGATGGGCGGCCCAGGAATGGGTGGACCAGGCATGGGTGGACCGGGCATGGGCGGCAGAGGTCGAGGTGGACGCGGACTTGGTGCAGCTAGTGGGCCTGGAGCTGGTGGCCCCGGTGCTGGTGGACCGCAAAATGGTCCAGGCGGCCCACAAGGCGGTCCCCAAGGTGGACGCAACGGCGGTGGTCAAAACGCATACGCACTCGATCCACTCATTGCCTTGGATAATCCTGATCGACCATTGCGCAGCAAGCTCTTGCAAGTACCCGAATATCGAGAGCGTTACTTGAAGTATGTTGCCCAAATCGCTGAGGAAGATTTGGATTGGAAGAATCTCGGTCCCGTGGTTGAAGAGGTAAAGAACTCAATCGAAATCTTGGTCGAATTGGACTCACGAAAGATGTCGACCACAGAGGCGTTCCAACAAACGACTTCTCAAGATTCGGCTAGCGGTCCTCAGAATAACAGCCGTCATCTGCGACAGTTTGCGGAGATGCGACGCGAATATTTGCTGAAGCATCCCGAGATCGTGGCGGTAATGAAGAAGTAGCCAACGTTTTTTAACGAGAGCAAGGTGACGAGCGGCTTGTGATTCTTCGGAATGGCAGGCCGCTTTTTTTGTTGATCCAGGTTGGGTAATCCCATTAAGATCGCTTGAAATACGATTGATTTTAATGAACTACCTGAGCCCCAGTGTCGTACTACCGCTGGTGCGCACATGATCACGCTGGAAGCTCCCTATGTTAAACAACTCAATAAGCGGTTGCTGCTTACTGGTGACCTTGATTGCAATGGCCGGATGTCGGCGCGATGAGTTGGTCTCAGCCCTGTCCGAAAAGCAAATCCAATTTACTGTCGAACAAGATGGGACAAAAATGCATCTTGGTGACGATGGCGTTCTTTATCGTGAATCAAATGACCCGGCAAAGTGGATTGTCGTTGACAAGGTCTATGATCCGGCCGTGTTTGAGAAGTCGTATGTTACCGTTGATGATAAAGTATTTCGTGTATCGCCCGATAACGGCAAACGCTACGAAGTATTGAGGCAGTTCCAAGAAGATTTTGAGGACTTGCCCACTGGAAAAGCTGGCCTCAAGGAGATCATTGATGAGGGACGAAATCGATGGGGTTCATTCACCTTGCAATCCCCCCGGAAATCGTCTGTCTCTGAATATGTTCAGCTGCGGAATGATTTGATTTCTGGGAAATCCGACTTCCTTGATGCTCGTCTCGAAGTTTCGCCCGAACAGCATGTCAGTGGGAAAGTCGCTTTGCGTTGCGAAGCACCTGCTCGCAGCGATAGCATGGTGACCTGCAAGGCATCGCTTTCTTCGCCGTTGGTTTACTTCAAGAATGGAGATGATTTTTGGTACGAAGCCTATTACTACATAGAGGGTTCGTTCCCCTTGACGTTAGCTGATTTGGAATGCGAATTCGTCAAAAATCATCCGGGGATTCGATTGCGATTTTACGACACCAACGTGTTAGGCGTGGAACTGAAGGCGCTTGAAAAACCTCAGTTCGAACAAGCATTGAGTGAACCCATTCGTTTTCCTAAGAACTGTTGGGTACGTGTGCGGGCCCATTTTCACTTGTCTGCTTTCGATGGTTACATCGAGGTTTGGCAAGACGATCAAAAAATTATCGATACGGCGGGAATGACGATCCCATTTCCCGCGACCATTTACAACAGTTTGGAAATCGGCGCTTCAGCCTTTAGTGAGACAGACGGCAAGTCGGTCGTATTCGTCGATGATGTACGGGTGAGCGATCGTCCGTTTGAATGACTTCGGTATTTCTTTCCGAGATGCTTCTGTGTGACCGTTATGTTTGGCAACAGCCATCCAAGAAGCCATAGAGCCGTCAAGAAGGCTTTCGCGAACGCCTTCTTCATCCCTTGTAGACTTCGTGCAGTGCCGATTCCAAATAACTGACGTAAGAGCACACCAAGATTGTACGCCGCTGTCAGGATGAAGTACCGCTTTTGATTCTTCTCAATACCTCGGAGCCGAGTTCGCCTGCCGCCGCCACTTTCCAAAGTATGCGCGAAGCTGCGTTCCACTTTCTCACGGCGAAGTCGCTGGAGTTTTCGACCCTTGCCGCCCTTCGTAGGTTTGCGATTATTGAGTAGTGCGCGACGTTCTTTAAGCGTTCGGTTTCACAAATTACGGCGACGTCCCTTGGTTTTTTTGGGCCGGGAATATAGGTCCTGTAATCAGTATGCTCTGTAAGCGCTGGCAATTTCTGCGTCGAATGATTACCTTTGTCGGCATTAACCCCTTTGATGGCATCGCTCAACCACGCGTTCTCTAAATGAGCCTGTGACGCAGGGAGACTGTCTTCGAGCGTAACAGAATCATCTTACTATCTCCTGGTATCCTGATGTGAAAAGAACCTTCAAGTTTAGAGTTATTGAATGGTGCTGGGGTGTCGCTATCGATTTGACGGCGCATTTTGAAGCTATGAACAAGGATGCTTCATTGATCAGCCCCGAATTCGAGGGTGCAAAACTGACACCAACGCAAATTGAGTACATCAAACTTGGTCTGCGCGGATTTGAAGAAATGTATGCGTTACACGGATCTTTCTTAAGTAAACATTCATTTGTTGTCATTGGGCGCTTCAAAAGGGGCCACTGATGGGCGCTTATTTGGGGCAGAATCCCTGAAATTAGAAGATTGGCCCCTTTTGGAGCCATTTTTCATTACTCTTTATCGGTCGCAGACCCGGTGGGC
>JAFLCP010000240.1 GCA_017303505.1 Planctomycetota bacterium
AATTGGAAGCTGAGATAAAGAAGCAACAACAAGAAAAAGAGGCGAGCCAGAAAGTTGCGACCAAGAAGAGTGGCGCGATGGTGAGTAAAGGGTATTAGGACGTTGGAGCGAGGGGGCGTGGTCGTGCCAAGTGAGCGTGGTTTGGACGACGAGTTAACTCCTCGGTGTGTTGCGCAAGTGGGTTTTAGGTGCGCAATAGTTCGAGAAGCAAAGATGGTAAAGGTCTAGGAGACCTGTTTTAAGAGGGCACTTGCTGCCCACCCCTACCCTAAATTCTGAAACCTGAAACCTGCCCCCTGAAGTCTGAAGCCTGAAGCCTATAAAAAGCAAAAGCCGGTGAGGGAATTTGGGTTCCTTCACCGGCTCAGCATGGAACAGCTTCGTCAGATATCTCCAATCCGTGGAGAACTCTTAGAAGTTGTATTGAAGTCCGACATAAGCACCGTGCAAGATCAATGCATCGTTGTTGTTGATGTCGGTTAAGTGTCCAACGTTAATGTAGTCGTATGGAATCTGGCCAACGGCTGTCGCAACACCCGAAGCAGCTACCACTCGGTAACCTGTTCGAACGCTCCAGCATTGGTTCACTCGGTAACCAAGACCAAGGTCCCATTCGCCCAACAAGGCTACATCGTTATCGCTAACCATGTAGTTGTATGGCATACCGTCGTAGGCGTTAGGGCTGTCGATAACTGCATAGGTGCCGCTGCCGGTACCAATCGAGGTATCGTAGTTCATGTGGTTACCATAAACACCCATCTTCACACCGGAATAAACCGAGATGCAGTTGGTCAAGCAGTAGTTACCGAAACCACCGATTTGGAAACCGAACAAGTCGTTGCTGACGTTGTTGGTGTAGTACAAGTCGTTCGCATCGAAGGTCATGTTACCTTCGCTCGAAGCGTATTGCATGTAGTCTTGGAAGCGGAAGTAACGGAAACCGGCCAACCAGGTTAAGCTCAGGCGGCTGCAAGGAGCTGGAACGTACATGCCTGTTGGTCCACCCACGCAAGCGTTGCATGGTGCACAACCTGAGTTGCATCCGGTTGCACATGGATTTGGGCAAGAAAGACCAGCACGGCTGGCACAGCCGATACCGAAGCCGAGCAAGTTCACTTCAACGTTGTGTACTTCGCTGTTGCGAATCAAACGATGTTCGGCAGCGCCATCATACCAATCGTACACGCTTTGGCCTGGCATATCCAAGTCTTGCATGCCAGGCATGTTGGGACGGAAGTTACCACCAACAGGCGGCATCACCGAAACTTCTTGCTGGCCTGGGAAAAGTCCCCAGTAGGTGCCTGCAATCGCATATTGACCGCAGTGGAAATAGCGACCACCGGTTATTTCAAAGCCAGGCATCAAGCCGATGCGTGCATCATCGGTTGAAAGATAATCTGGCGTTGGCATATTGGAATCATAAGTGAGTCGCACGTCATGATCGTCGACTCGATTGAAGAACAACGCGCCGGCTCCGAAGAACCAAGGCTTTGGTGCGACCAGAGTTGGTCCGCAAGACAATGCTGGGGCTCCGCAAGAAGCATCACCATAAACGCTCGAACCGCCACAGTTGCCCGTCGCACAGTTACCTGACGAAAAATCAGGGGTTGGCATAGCTTGTGGAGCATATCCGTGTCCAGCGTCCATGTGCATTGGAGCAGGGACACCTGTACCGATCGAAGGTACGCTTCCATCTTGTGGCAGCGGTACTGGCGATGGTACTACTTGACTGTTGGGATCGATCCCTTGAAGTGCACCTTCAGCGATCGATTGTTCTTGCCAACCTACAAATTGATTTTGACCAGGGATTGGTCCAGTGTACCCACGCGCTACAGGTGGGTGAGTGTTGAAACCCGGTTGTGGTGGCACATAGGCCTGAACCGGATATCCATTTGGCGTTAAGCCGTTGCCTTGGTATACAGGCACCTGCCCGTATGCGGCACTGCTAGCTGTCAAGATTCCTAACAGACTAGCGATCTTAGCAAATCGATAGACTTTCACAATTGACTCCTTCCAGTACGAACTCTTCCATGCTGTCCCAAAAACAGCTCCGCTGTACTTTGGCACGCTGTCTGTCATCGTCCAAATGACATCGCGCAAATGGAAAGTTCGTTCGTACCGCTAAAGAAATCACAAGTGGGGGATAGCACAAACGGAATAGACCTACCAAGTGGAATCTCAGTCCGTCGCTACTCTGAGACTTTTCCGTTTGTCCGTTACATTCGATACCAGCGTTAAACTCGCTCCCAGCGGCGAGCCCCGATTCGAGCGGCAATCATGAAGATCAAACCGATCATTAAGAGAACGGCCAATTGCGGCCAGAGAGATTGCAACGGCAGATTGCGCCAGAAGATCTTATTATATCCATCCAGGGCCCACGCGTTAAAGGTTAACAGCCCTACCTCGCGAATACGTTCGCTCATCAAATAGCGTGGGACCATGCTTCCTCCCAACGCGCTCATCCCCAATACCAACACCACCGAAACCCAGTTGAGCTGAGCCCGGCTGTTGCACATTGTTGCCAGAAACAGCGACAGGCTACTGGCAGCTGCGGATGTTACCAAGGTCATCATCAGAAAACCTTCCCAATGTTTGCTCAGCTCAACACCAAAGACGACCTCCCCCCACACAAACATCAAAGTGGTTTGAAGGGTACCGAGCAACATCAGATACAACCACTTCCCCATGAGCAATTCGTCGAGAGTCAACTGACTGGCCAAGAGACGTTCCAAGGTGCTATTCTCTTTTTCTTCGAGCAACGCACCGCCCCCGCCTACCACGCTAAAAAGCAAGAACATCACGGCGATACCCGATGCGTACATGGCAATGATCGGATTCTTCTTTTGTCCCCCCACTAAGTCGATCGTTTTCACTTCTGGCAAAGTAAAGGCGATAGGAGATTTCGCTGACGAATCTGCTGGTATGGCGCTGGCAGGCAAAGCGGGCGAATTGGGAGGTGGAACTGGCTGAGCGTTTTTGGCCAGCGCAGCTACACTCTTTTGAACCAAAAGTTGTTGCACGAGAGCCGATACTATTTTGGGAGCGACTTGATCGCTCGAGTCGGTGAGAAGCTTGGCCGATAAGGTCGACTCTTGGTTCTCCTTTTCTTTTTTCGACTCTTCAAGAACAATGGCCACACTGGCTCCCCCTTCGCGCACCAACCGCTCACATACTTTCGGATCGAGCAACTTAAGCTCACCATCTTTTAAGACTTGCGAATCGGCGTCGACAAATCGCAGCGTGCCGTTAGCTTGCAACTCTTCGATAATTTTTTGGGAGTCAGCGTTTTTGATCATGTCGGAGACGGCGACCTTTATAGTGGCCGTTTCACCTGATCGTTCACGCGATCCAAATATCAACGCGAAGATACTAAAGAAGACCAACGGTACGACAAACGTGAGTACCAGTTCGGCTTTGTTATGCCACAATCGAAGCGCAGAGATCCGAACGATAAGCCAAATCATTCGCGTAGCTCTTTTCCGGTCAAATGCAAGAAGACATGGTGCAAGTTGGGGTTGCGTATTTCCAAATCGGCAACCACCAATCCTCGTTGTCTTAATTGTTCGAGCAAAGGTGGCAACTCTTGGGCAACATCGTCGATCTCTTTGATCCACCCGCCAGTTGACGTTTGGTATTGAAAACCGGGTAACACTTCCGATTCGACTCGAGACAAAGGGTTCGACTCAGAAGCACCTGTATAGAACGACGCAAAAAAGTTGTTCTTGTAAATCTGCATTACCAATTGCCGTCGGGTGCCGACAGTTTGCTCGATCAAATCGGCGAGTGTTCCTTCAGCGATAACACGCCCATGATCGACGATCACGATTCGATCACTCTGTTTTTCTGCTTCATCCAAGTGATGAGTCGTCAGAATGATGGCAGCACCTTGTTTGCTCAATTCATCCAACATGAGAAAGATTCGTTCGCGGCTTTGTGGATCAACACCCACTGTCGGTTCATCGAGCAAGATCAACGGTGGATGGTGCAGAACACCACAGGCCAGATTGACTCGCCGCTTCATGCCACCGGAAAAATTCTTGACTAAATCATTGGCACGATCGGTTAGTCCAATCCATTCCAAAACTTCATTGACCCGTCGAATCGCTTCGCGCCGTCGCAAGCCGTGCAAGCGCGAGAAGATGAGTAGGTTTTCGCGGGCCGTCAGGTCGCCGTACAGAGCCAGCTCTTGAGGCACGACACCGAGGTGCTGCAGAGCTTTCGACGATCCGGCAGGAGCATTGAATAAACGGATAGAGCCCTTATCCAGACGGACACGTCCGCAAATCGCGCGGACCAAGGTTGTCTTACCGGCGCCGTTTGGACCAAGGAGCGCCACACGCTCACCCGGTAAGACCTCTAGGTTCAATCCATTCAGCGCGGTGAGGCTACCGAATGACTTCTCTACATCGATGCATTGTAGAGCGAATCCATCCTCAGCTATCACACGACACCTATCCGTAATGGGTCCTGGAGAAAAACGCACGGCGGCCAACGAGCCGTGCAGCAACTATCAAAACAAACGGGACACAAAATGTAGCGGTAATTGGACCTGAGCATATTGTAGAACGGTCGCACAAATATCAAGCGACGATCTATGGTTGCAGGTTACAACTTTCAGGACAATCCCTGATGTGGCCACAATTATCTATGCCAAGCTATTGAAATCTATGCGTGAGATTACGACAATCGAGGCTTGAAGGTTGTGTCAAAACCGCAGGAAAAGGGCAAGCTTGCATGACAAGTCAGGAGATAGTGAGTGAGGCCGAGCCGCACAGCGAAGATCGAACCTCGTCCCCTAACCTTGACTATCCGCTCGACGAGTCGCATTGGAGCCAGAATCATGGCCCCACATTGATTGCCATCTCGGCCTTCACGCTAATAGTGGGGTATGGGGTGATCTTTTTTAATTCCACGGCCGTCGAAGTGAACAACAAGCCCCTGGTTCCCAACAATTTCGTTCCCGACGAAGACAGCCCAGAGAGTGGCGAACCTCAAGATACAGCTGGCAACACCCCAACAGACAAAGATGCAGGTGATAAAGAACCCAGCAAGGCCACAACAGATAGCGGCACTGACGCGGCGGCAAGCGATCGCTAGTCTTCGTCTTCGTTTAACCCGTAGCCGCAGCGGAGCGAAGGCTAGGCGGACATTCGAGAGACGCCGGTCCCAGTATTCGTTTAGCCCGTAGCCGTAGCGGAGCGGAGGCTAGGCCTTCGAGAGAGAGACGCCGCTCAACAGACAATGTTGACAGGATTCGCGCAGGACACTTACTCCCCTGCCAACCGCACGACCAAAATGCAGACGCAACAACCCTACACTGATTCGCGATAGACGAGGCGGAGCCTCTCAGGCAGTGCATTCCAAGGCAGAGCCTAGGAACGAGGAGAGGCCGACGAGGCGGAGCCTCTCGGGCAGCGCGTTCCCAGGCTGAGCCTGGGAACGAGACTTTTTCGATTGATTTAGATAACACCGCCATGAACGCGGTAGGGAACCATGTGGTCAGGTTGATCGATAAACCAGAATCGTTCCCACTCTTGCACAAGTGCTCGAAGGTTTTCCGAAGTGTACAGCAATTGTTCAGCACGGCGCTCAGGCAAGGCTGAGTAGATCGGCAAGATGCAGCCGATGGAAGGTGTTAGGCTCAAGCAGATCAATACAGCAAACAGCCAGCGACGCATGGCAGCTCCTCCATGGAGTTCACGAAAGGTTGTCTGGTCAGAAGTCCTAGTTGACCACAACCTTTTTATCGCCAACGGGTAGAAATAACTTTTCTCAAAAGTCAGATTATGCAGGATTGTCCGATCAGTTGGGTTGTAAGAGCTGGGCCATCACAACCCATTTCACCCAAACCGCCCACTCAAGTTTCTTCCGCTTCGGTTTCGGAGTCGTCACCCGAAAGTTGGCTGCGCAACATCTCTTTCCAAGCTTCGGCATTTTCTGAGTTGGCCATCTCTTTAACTCGGCCTTCCATCACTTTGCCAGGCTTAAAGGTGACCACAAACTTTTCGGGGACGTCGACTTGATGTCCCGTGCGGGGATTACGAGCCTTTCGAGCGGCTCGCGGTTTGACTTGAAACACACCGAAATTGCGAAGTTCGACCCGGCCTTCTTCCACGAGGTTTTCGACAATCGCTTGGAAAGTGCGTTGAACTATTTCCTTGATCTGAAGCTGGGTTAGGCCAGTTTCATCGGAAATCGTTTTCACGATCTCTTTTTTGGTCACGCTACGATGCTCCCAGCAATTGCAAGAAAAGTGACGTAAGTCGTTCTGTTCATTGACTTTACTTGTCGGCAGTGTAAAGACCGGTTTTGTCAGCGTCAAGCCACTCAACTCGGGTAGGTACGCGAGTTTGAGCGCGAACCCCTCTTTTGAGCAATTTGACCAAATTCGCAATTTTGCCAAAAACTCCGATTCGAGCCGGGAGGTTTTCCAGAGTGGGGGCGAGAAGCCTTTCAAGGTTGCCTACAATTGAGGCAGCAGTATGGGGGCAGTACCGAAAATCACGACTGGGAGGAATATAACCTCCCCCTTTGGTTTTCGATGGGTCCGATGCCACCTGCACAGTTTATCGGACCCGAACATTTGCGTAGGATGGATAGATAACCCTATTACCTCGGGGGAGACGGATCGGGCTATGGAAAGGCGAGCGTATATGTACTGCGTTTCTTACCATGGTGCGTTCGAGGTCTTATCGTATCTCTTGTTGTTGGTTCTCCGCCGTTGCGCCAAGCAGGGCTAAGCCGGGATTGATGTTGACGATTATTGCCAGAGCTCTGATGCATAGTCTCCAACATGGCAAACATCTTATGTGTTGTGCCATCGCCCTGTCATGCGCCGGTTGGTGTCTCGCTCAACCTCCTATCGGAACCCAAGGCCTTCCCGATCGCGTTCCATCGGCACTCGAAAAAGGAGTGGTGAAGCCCGATGCGTTTTATCTGCGCGATTCTGGCGGTAACTACATCTTTGTTCCCAACTTGCGCTATGAAGAGTTTGAGAGACTGCTTCGAGCCCAAAAGCCATTGCTGGATCCGCAGTTGCCGACCCATCAAATCATGCAATGGGACATTGCTGGGGACGTGCAAGGTGATTTGGTACGCTGGAAAGTCACGGTTAAAGTTCGCTTGAGTTCAGCTGCTACCGGTGCGGTCTCAATCCCCATTGGCTTATCCGACTGGCACCTCTCTGCCACACCGCAATTTTCGGGTG
>JAFLCP010000241.1 GCA_017303505.1 Planctomycetota bacterium
ACCCCACCTCGGATGGGTTTTTTTGTTGCCATTCCGTGCTGATACCTAGTACGAGGACAGGCGCTGCGCGTCGTTTGTATTTCTGACGAGTGACGACGCGAGGACAGGCGCTGCGCGGGCTGGGGGAATGCTAGCGTTCATGTGTGAGGAGAGAACATGCGGGGACAGGTGTTGTTCGCCTCGTCGGTCAAGAAATCAACTCAATGCGACAACCGAGTTGGGAAGAGGATGAGTTATCTGCTAGCTATTTGTTTGCGCTAGCCGTTTGTCCGAGCTAGCGATTTTTAAAGCCTAGCGAGATAAGCCCGCGCGCGGTTGATTTCAGTTGTGACTTCATCTGTCGTCCCCAAAATTGGGATCCCCCGTGGAAATGGATGCATAAAGATTTCCATCCAGCCGGAGTATTTGATGTCGCGCAACGCCCCAATGATCGGGCCAAAATCCAAATCGCCACGACCTGGCATCTGTAACAACTCCTGGTCCTTGGGCTGAGCTTTCATACACCCCGTGCCATGCTGCCATGCATAAAACAAGGCTATGCCACTACCTAAGTCCCGAACGAGCTTTGCAAGCAATTCCGAATCTTGCGGCAAATGATACGGAGCCAATGCCACAGCCAAATGGTCGTTCGGCCGAAACTCTATCAAGTACCGCAACGACTCTTCCGACTCAATTAAGTTATTCGCATGGTTCTCAATCGCAATGGTAACACCATGGTTCGCTGCGTGCTCAAGATGTGGCTTCATCTTCTCAACGAATGCCTTTACCGCATTTTTAAGCTCGGCTCCTTTCAGCCCTTTCGGCCCTTCACCCCCAGTTACCATAAGCTGGCAACCAAACCGTTTGCAAAAAACAATTTCGTCCTTTAATCCAAATGGTCCTAATGGATATTGAGTAACACACTCCAAACTTACTTGATGTTTTTGGAGCAACTCCTCAAAGCGCTGCTCGCCCATTTCCGCGACTTGTTCGCGCTGGTTTCCATGAACCTTCGGCCAAATGTCGATTGCCGATGCCCCAATCTTCTGCGCTTCCGGAAGTATTTCTTCCAAGCTCGCGTACCCGTACATCGGCGAGGCCAACATATAACGAAACGTCAATTCGTCAAAGCTCGTAGTTGCCTGTACAGCTTTGTTTACAGCAGCCAATGTGGTTGCTGCCCCGACATATTCGAGCCATTGCCTACGTCGTAAGTGTTTCAATGTTCTATTCCTTCGACAACGGTGGATTCTGGAGCGGATTTATACGACTTCGAAGCCCTTTCGTTGCGGACGACTAACAAACGAATTGGCCTCCGCATCGCCAACAAATTCTTCTTTGCCGGGGTCCCAAGCCAAAGGTCGCCCCAGCTTCAACGCGATATTACCTAAGTGACATGTCGAAACGCTACGATGCTGACTCTCAACATCTGATACAGGCATTTGGCGACTTTGCACGCAATCAAAGAAATTGCCCATGTGGTTCACAATCGCATCTAATTTCCCTGCTCGTTCTGGTCGTTCAAAATTGTCCTGATAGACTTGGAACTTCTCACGAGGTAGCGGATTTTGTGCAAGTTCATCGACCGCTTTTCCGGCGATGGTGCCCCGATTTACGAACAATTTTCCATCAGTCCCAACAAAAGTAATTCCATTCCGACCATTGTCGAGAACAGTCATCACAACATCATTTGCATATCGATACTGCACCTTGTAATCGCGCGGTACATTATATCTAGTTCCGTCATCTACGGGAAAAACCGCTGCTCCTTCAATCGCAACGGGATGAGAATCTATCGCCCACTGTGCAATGTCAATGTGATGCGCACCCCAATCGGTCATTTGACCACCAGAATACTCGAGCCACCATCGAAAGGTGTAATGACTACGCTCTGCAATATAAGGAACTTCAACCGTTTGGCCCTGCCAGAGATTCCAGTTGAGATGCTTAGGTACCGGTGTAGAGTCAAACGGACCACCTTGCTCATTTTTCCCCAGTATGACTTCGACTTCCTTCAGTTTTCCAATGCGTCCTTGCCGTACCATCTCAACAGCTAATCGAAATCGACTATCACTACGCTGCCAACTTCCAACCTGCACAACTCGTCCTGTTTCACGGACTACATCCCGAATTCGTTTTCCCTCATCGATTGTCAAAGTGAGTGGCTTCTCGCAATACACATCTTTCCCCGCACGACAGGCATCAATCAAAATTTTAGAGTGCCAATGATCGGGCGTTCCAATAATGACAAGATCAACATCTTTACGCTGCAAAACCTCACGATAGTCTTCGCTGATGAAAGGCGTGCTACCAAAACTTGCACGAGCTTGTTCGCGCACGTGACGATCGACATCGCAGCATGCGACGATGTTCCCATACATCCGAGCTTTCTCGGTATCGACGGTCCCTTGATACCGCAACCCAATCGCACCAACTCCCAATACGGAATTCGCCGAGCGAGGTTGTTGTGTTGCAAACGCAGAGGAATGCTGCGTGCACAGAGCGTAAACCGCTGCCGTACCGCCAGTAGCACTAGCGCGTAGAAAATCACGTCGTGAAAAACGGTGAGCGTTCATGAGTTCTTCGAAGAGTTATCGTAGCGGAGGCGGGGTGGAGCAATGACCTGTAACGAAACGGGCGAAAAAACTCCAAGAAAGAAATCCAATTATAGATCAACCTGAATTAAGATTCACCCTGCCAATGTCTCCGGCTGAAATTTACCCAAAATCCGCTCGACAAGAGGTCGAATTCATGGAAATGAACAACGTTTTTGAGAATCTTCCCGTCGATTTGAGTCAGGAGGTGATCGAAAGAATTGCGAGTAACCCCGACGTCCGCATCGAGAGAATCATTTCGCGTGGACATGTCACACCAGAGGGATTTTGGTACGACCAAAGTGAGACCGAATGGGTTATTCTTCTTCAGGGGACTGCAGAGATTCAATTTGAGGGAGAGGCTTTTGTAAGGCATCTCCGAAGCGGTGATCATTTGGTAATACCGCCCCATCAACGTCATCGCGTCGTACAAACGTCACTTACACCCGTGGCAATTTGGTTGGCTGTCTTTTACTAAAAAGACTAGGAGTTGAGAAGAGATTCAACTCCTAGTCGACCTACTGCCAAGCGAAGCCATGAGTCTTACTGTCACGACTCGCGAGTTCACCCTGTCTATTAAAGTCGGTTAAACGTGGACTGCAGAACTAGGGGCGATGAGCACGGCCGGACACTTTTCGGTCTGCTCGCCACTTCTCATAGAACGAACCATTCGACATAGATGGTGGGGCTTTCTTCGAAGATGCATTGTAATACGATTTACTCGAGCGGCCGCGAAAGAAACTGAACCAACCGGATGATGTGGCAACACCATTTGAAGCAACAGGTGAGGACTCGCTTGCATGCACAGTCCGAGATGAGACTGTCAATAATGCCAGCCCGACGACAATGCCACACAACACATTATGGATTCGACTCTTTGTCATGATCAATCCTCCTGGATCGGTAACGATAGAACCAAAAAACAATCCGTTGTGGCAGGCGATTGCAATTAGCATGCCAGATTGTTTGATGGAACAAGGAGGCTGGTGAGATGATTGTTAGCGATGAGCAAAAAAGAGCCACAATCTCACACTTTATCAAGTTTTTACATGCGTCATAGAGAAAGCGGCGTGATCTGACGCGTCAAGCTTAAGTGTCAATTGCATGTGAAGAATAGTTGTCACTGTAAACTACGGTTGACGGTAGTCCTGGGCGTTCAGGCCTAGTCGAATCATCGCTTTGTGAAGTCCTTGCCGAGTGAGGCGAGCTTCATGTGCAGCCCGCGATACATTCCCTTTGTGTCGTCTCAGCAATTCGTCGATGTACTCCCGATCAACGGCCTCCATCCTCTTTTCTCGCGTTGTCGACGGCGCATTGGCATTCGAACTGGTCGAGGTATCCAGTGGATTCGCAACTGAAGAGGGAGTGGTGATTTCGTGCGGTAAATCGCTGGCCGCAATTACAGCAGATGCAGACAAACAAGCGCAGCGTTCCATGACATTATTCAATTCACGAACATTTCCGGGCCAATGGTATGTCTGTAAAGCTGCTAATGCCCCATCGCTCAGCTTCTTCACCGATAAACAATCGCGTTCAGCAATTCGCTGAAGAATCGAGTTCGCAATGATGGGGATATCAGCCACTCTCTGACGCAACGGCGGGACCGTCAATTCCAAAACGGCCAAGCGATAATATAGGTCCTGTCGAAATCTCCCACGCAGGGTTTCTTCTGAGAGTTGGCGGTTCGTTGCAGAGAGCACACGCACATTAACCTTGACTTCTACATTTCCGCCGATGGGGAGAAACGTTCCAAATTGTATGACGCGCAAAAGTTTGGCTTGTAAAGAAAGAGGCAATTCGCCAATTTCATCCAAGAAGACGGTGCCTTTGTCTGCGGACACCAGAAGACCACTTCGATCATGAGTTGCACCCGTAAATGCACCTTTCACATGACCAAAAAGCATGGATTCAAGTAAATTCTCTGGAATTGCCGAACAGTCGATGGTTACTAATGGAGCAGCTGCGCGAGGGCTACTCACATGAATCGCTCTTGCCAAGATCTCCTTGCCGGTACCACTTTCGCCCGTAATCAACACGTTTGCATTGGAGCAGGCTACTCGCAACGCAAGTTCTTTTAGGGCTTGAATCGCGTCGCTCTTGCCAAGGATGGAATCAAATGCGGCATGTTCTACTGGCGAGGACGATGCGACCGGAAGTGCACGTTCGATCGAATGAAGCAAATCTTGTAATTCAATAGGCTTCAGTAAGTAATCGTGAATCCCTAGTCGAACGGACTCAATGGCCGAGGGAAGTGTTGGTCTGCCTGTTAGAACGATCAATGGTGTATTGGGATATTTTGCTCGCGTCGCAATTAGAAACTCCAGTTCCATATTGCCGGGCATATTGAGATCAGCAATCACTAGATGAAAATGTTGTTGCGCGAGTTGCGCAAGGCCTGCATCACCAGTTTCGCATAAGGTCACCTCAAAGCCATTCTGCTTGAGTAACGTAGCCATTGTTTTTCCGAACAACGGTTCGTCATCGACAAGCAAAATATGCCAGCGCGCGGTCTCAGTAGAAGTCATGATTGCTCTATGAAGGGTAGGGAGATTTAAGGTAGGTGGGAGGGCTGGGGGATGGTAACGCGAAAAGCGGCCCCAGGCTTTTCGTGCGGAATAAATTCAAGCCCTACACCAATGGCTGATGCAAGGCTTTTCGAAATAGCAAGTCCTAGGCCAGATCCTGGACGGTTGGGGGAATTTTTGGTGGAAAAAAAGGGTTCAAATATTTTCGAGTGAATGGACGGATCAATACCTAATCCATGGTCACGAACGGTAATGCAGTACTTATCTCTATCGGGGTTAGCTATCGAAACAAGAACCCTGTCTCCAGGATTCGACGCTTCGATCGCATTTAACAATAGATTATGCAGAATCTGTCTGAACTCAATCTCAGGAACGCGAACCACCGACGAATTTAGCGAACTTTGGACATCAATCCGTACCCCTCGTGAGGATGCTTCTCCGCTCATGAGGGTGGCAAGTTGCTGTGTTATTTCAAGCAAATCAAAAGTGGATGGAGGAGTGATGCCTGGACGATAGAGTTGGGTCATCTGTCTGAGCACTTTGGTCATTCGATCGATTTCCTTGTCGATCAATTGAATAAGTAGAAGCTCATCTTCGGATTTGCCCGACTCGTTCTTCAATATCTGAAACGCATTCTTAATACCGGCTAAAGGATTGTTGATCTCATGCGCCACATTAGCGGCTAGTTTTCCTAATGCAGCTAAGCGTTCAATTTTAGCGCGTTCCGACTCTAACAAAACGATTTGTTTCGCTCGTTCATCCGCAAGTTTTTCCAACCGTGTGGCGTAGTCTCGAAGTTGCTGTTCCATGGCTTTGCGATCATCGATATCCCGCATGCTCATTCGCACCCCGACCGGATTCTCTTGGTCGGATAAGAGCGGTTGCCAAGAAACGGCAATCCATTTCGTGTGCATTGCCTTGTCTTGGATCCGAAATTCAATGTCGTTTCCTGACGAGCCGCCTAATGCCTCTTCGATCAGCCTCTGAACTTTCTCACGATCGTCGGGCAAAACAATGGGCAAAGGGTAATCATGCATCAGCATGCATTCACGGACAGAGTAGCCAGAAATTCGCTCAATGGCTGGATTGACCCAAATCAAAGTGCCATTACTATCGAGCCAACTCTCCCAATCATATGTGTAGTCCGCAACTGCTTTGAATCGATGTTGTGATTCTTCTAGTTTGAGTTCAGTTTGCTCCACCGAACTTGCATCGATCACATATTTGATGAAGAGTTTTTCTTCGCCGACTCGGAAGTTACCCAGCACTACCGTAACGGCTAATTTGGAGCCATCTTTTCGGGTGTGGAGCCGTCGATATGGAGTGGGTGGACTTTCGTGTCCCTCTCCAGATCTCGCCATAGTCGAAAAAAGTTTGGCGGCTTCATGCGGGTCGAGCAAGAACGAATCGATTCGTCTTCCTAGGAATTCTTCAGGTGAGAACCCATAGAGTCGGCTGGCTTCGCTGTTCGTGTGTACAATCTCCCCATTCTCGCGAAAAACAAAGATCGCGATCCGCGCATGCGCGTTAGTGTATGGATGTGTTTCGAACGGCGGGAACATATTAGGAAGGGTGGGCGTTTCGTTGTGGGGATCGATATACAATACGCCGCGAGGTAAGTGCAATATTATCGATTTTTGCGGAAAGGTCAAAGTTCCATGAATCCATCTGTTTATGCAATTGCAACGATGGATACAAAAGGGGAAGAGATCGCTTACATTGCGGGCCTTCTCAAGGCCATCGGTGTGAATGTCCTGACTCTTGATGTGGGGACCCGCGAGTCTCCGACTGTAGCGCCTGATATCTCGCGAGAATCTATTTCCGCTGGTCGAGCGATTTCGACCACGGATCGCGGTGAGGCAGTGACCGAAATGAGCCAGGCCCTGCGGGAATTTCTGTTAAATCAATGTGTCCAAGGTAAAGTGGCGGGCG
>JAFLCP010000242.1 GCA_017303505.1 Planctomycetota bacterium
TCCAGGGCCCGCGGCGAGAAGGGTGTGACACTGGTGGCCTCTACATCCCGGTAGAAGGTGGCCCCCAGCCCGCGCAGCGCCTGTCCTCGCGTCGTCACTCGTCAGAAATACAAACGACGCGCAGCGCCTGTCCTCGTACTAGGTATCAGCACGGAATGGCAACAAAAAAACCCATCCGAGGTGGGGTGGTAGCCAAGGCTAACTACGCCTGTCCCCGTATCCGTCGCATTCTCTCTCCCCCACAAGAATGCTAGCATTCCAACCGGACCGCGCAGCGCCTGTCCTCGCTCTCACCAACAACCTTAAAGACACCTGTCCTGGCAATGCTGCTAGCATCTCAATGCGAGCACGCAGCGCCTGTCCTCGCAAGAACCAGGACGGAATATCACCCCCCCAATGAAGGGGTCTGTACGGGGCGAGGCCAACAAGGCCTGTCCTCGCTCGCGAATTGATCGATGCTAGCATCTAAATGCAGGCGCGCAGCGCCTGTCCCCGTATTGCGCCGCGGGGACTCAGGACGATACACAGCGCCTGTCCCCGCAGGAACCAGGACGGAATAATGACGAAGCAAAAGCCAGAGGAGGGGGTAGTGATTGGGATGTTGCAGCACGATACAGACGCATTACTTCGTTTCGATTCGCTTGGCATGTATAATGAACCCCTCCTTCCTTACGCCCCAATCCTCGCTTCAAAGCGATGCCTTATGCCCCTTCGATTCGCCTTGCAAACCTCTCGGGCCACGCTCGTAGTGATTATCTTGGTCGCACTTTTGCCATCAAAAGCATGGTCGCAAGATCCTGTCGATTTCTCCAAAGATGTCCTCCCCATCCTCTCAGCGAACTGTTTTGCCTGCCACGGCCCCGACGAACACGATCGAAAAGCGGATCTCAGACTTGATATCGAGGATGCTGCCAAAGCGGCTTATATCGATGGACGCCCCATCGTTCCTCAGGACCCCAACACGAGCACAATCCTCGCTCGCATTCTCAGCGATGATCCCGATACGGTCATGCCACCTCCTTCGACCAACAAGAAACTCACCGCCGCGCAAGTCAACACGCTGAAAAACTGGATCGCTCAAGGAGCTCAGTGGAAAAGGCATTGGTCATTCGAGCCCATTCAACGTCCCAGCGGCACGATCGACGATCAAGTAATCGCGAAACTCAGTCAACTGAACCTGCAGCTTCAACCCCAAGCCGATCCACATTCGCTCGTTCGCCGCTTGTCACTCGATCTCATCGGCCTTCCGCCTTCCCCCGAGCTCGCGGAGAATTTCGCAGCAAACCCAACTGATTCCGCTTACGAAGCGATTGTCGATTCCCTACTCCAAGACAAGCGATTTGGTGAGCATTGGGCACGAATGTGGCTTGACCTTGCTCGATATGCAGATACCAAAGGTTATGAAAAAGATCTCGGTCGCACCATGTGGCCGTATCGCGATTGGGTGATCAACGCATTTAATCAAGACATGCCACTCGATCAGTTCACTCTTGAACAACTTGCCGGCGACTTACTTCCTAATCCAACCCAACAACAACTAATCGCCACCGCTTTTCATCGCAATACCATGAGCAACGATGAAGGTGGCACGGACGATGAAGAGTTCCGCGTTGCCGCCGTCAAAGATCGTGTCGATACCACACTTCAAGTTTGGATGGGCCTCACCATGGGTTGCGCGAAATGCCATTCGCATAAATACGACCCAATTCCAATGCAAGAGTATTACCAGCTCTACGCTATCTTCAATCAAACACAAGATGCTGATCGCTACGACGATTCACCTCGCATCGATATCCTCGCACCAGAGCAACAATTCGCCCTAGCCGAAACTCGTAAACGGCTCACCACCGCGATCACTGATTTTCAATTCGCAAAAGAGGAAGCGGCTTTTGCTGCGAACAACGGCCAGTCCCTCTGGCAAAAATTGATTCCGCAAACCACCACATCCAAAGAAGGTGCGACATTAAAGTCTCAAGAAAACGGAACCGTAGTCTCAGTCGATAAGGCCCCAGAACGCGATCTCTATACCATTACAGCCAACTTACCTCCCGGAAAATACACTGCTCTGCGTATCGAAGCACTTCTATCGCCGTTCGAAGATGGCCAACTTGGCGTTGGACGCAACCCGAACGATCCAAATTTCGTCCTCTCCGAAATTGAACTCTCAATCCATACAGATCCCGCTCAGCCGCAAAAGGTAAAACTGGCAAATCCTATCGCTGACTTCGCACAACAAGGTTGGCCCGTTACTGCGGCTATCGATGGTGATGAAAAAACGGGATGGGCAATCAGCCCGCAACAACGCGAAAGCCATCAAGCTATCTTCAAGTTTGAACAAACACTTGAACTAAATGCCCAAACTCCTGTTCAAGTCACGCTCAATCAACAGTACGGCAATCGACTCATCTTATCTCGATTCCGTCTGAGTCTCTCCTCGCAAGATCCTCAAACCTTGAAAACGGAATTTGACTCGGAGCGAATTCGAGCAGCCCAACAACACATAAGAGATGTCCAAAAGGAACTGGATACAATGCAGGAACAGATCGCTCACCTCCCCATTATGCGTGAGCTAGCCGAAAACCAACGGCGTCAAACCAAAATTCATCAACGCGGCAACTTCCTCGATCCCGGCAATGATGTTTCACCTGCGATCCTCACTGCATTCCATAAGGCTCCCACAACGGACAAGATGGATCGAATCGCGGTTGCTCGATGGCTTGTCTCTGCAGATAATCCACTCACTCCTCGAGTCTGGAGCAATCGAATTTGGTCTCGACTTTTCGGACTTGGAATCGTGGAAACCGAAGAAGACTTCGGTGCTCTTGGAGCTCAACCAAGCAACCAGCCTCTTCTCGATTGGCTAGCAGCCGAATTCCGCGATAACGGTTGGTCGACAAAAAAATTGCTAAAATCCATTGTCATGAGTCGTGCTTATCGTCAATCCTCCCATACCTCGCCAGAACTTCGTCAATTAGATCCACGCAACGCCTATATTTCTCGTGGAGCTCGCTTCCGCCTCACTGCCGAAGTTGTTCGCGATCAAGCTTTACAAGTATCCGGCCTTCTCTCAACGAAGACAGGTGGACCAGCTGTTATGCCACCCCAACCTGCAGGCCTTTGGCGTTCCACTTACAACGGCAAAAACTGGATTGATGCTGAAGGGGAAGATCGCTTTCGCCGTGGCATCTATACCTACCTGAAACGCACCACCCCCTACCCATCGTTTACAAGCTTCGACGCGGGGAGTGGCGAAGTCTGCCTAGTTCGTCGCATTCGCACCAATACTCCGCTTCAAGCCCTCATCACACTGAATGATCCCGTCTATCTCGAAGCGGCTGCGGCACTCGCTAATCGAATGATCAGCTCAAGCACTGACATACAAGAAAGAATTCACGCTGGTTTAAGATTAAGCCTCATACGCCCCATCACCGACAACGATGCTCAACCTTTGTTAAAGTTGCTCAACGATGCCATAAAAGCGTATGAAGCAGATCCCAAACAAGCAGAGCAACTCATTGCATCTGCGCGAGGAACGTGCCCGCCGAATATGCCTCCTCACGAATACGCAGCTTGGATAATTGCTTCGAGCACCATTCTCAATCTCGACGAATTCTTATCGCGAAATTAATTATCATGACAGACCCAAATCCTTCCCAACAACTTCGCGAAACGACTCGACGTCACTTTCTACAAACAAGTGGCCTCGGATTTGGTGCACTCGCATTTCAGCAAATGCTCTGTCCTCGCTCTACTCAGGCCGAACAACCTGATGCAAACCCTCTAGCTCCCAAACCTCCGATGATTGCTCCACGCGCCAAGCGGATTATCTATCTCCACATGGCAGGATCTCCTTCTCAGCTCGAGCTCTTCGATTACAAACCAGAACTCACCAAGCTGCATATGCAGGACGCACCCGCTTCATTCCTCGAAGGGAAACGCTTCGCTTTTATCAAAGGTGTTCCCAAAGTTCTCGCTGCGCAAACAAAATTCTCACAATATGGAGAAAGCGGTCAATGGATAAGCGAATTGTTGCCACATCTTTCGAAAGTGGTCGACAAGCTTAGTATCGTTCGCACGGTGAACACAGACCAATTTAATCATGCACCAGCACAACTCTTCGTGCATACCGGCTCACCACGTTTGGGCGGACCATCTCTTGGCTCTTGGGTCACGTATGGACTTGGAAGTGAAAACGAGAACCTCCCCGGTTTTGTCGTTCTACTCTCTGGAGGGAAAACTCCTGACGCAGGTAAATCTCTCTGGGGTTCAGGCTTCCTTCCTAGCGTTTACCAAGGTGTTCAATGTCGAACTTCAGACGAACCTGTTCTCTACCTAAATAACCCCACCGGCATCGACCGCAGCCTACGTAGACGCATGCTAGATACAGTTGCCGAAATGAACGAAGCTGAGTTCCGTCGTTCTGGTGACACAGAGACTCAAACGAGAATCGCTCAATATGAATTGGCTTATCGAATGCAGATGGCCGTACCAGAAGCGATGGATTTGAGCCGCGAGCCTCAACATATTCTTGATCTTTATGGAGCCCAACCTGGGTTCGTATCTAAAGCTGAATCCGCAGATGACCCTCGTGTTTTGTACAAAGGCGACGACCCAACATTTGCCAATAACTGCTTGCTCGCACGCCGACTCCTAGAAAACGGCGTTCGTTTCGTTCAGCTCTACGATTGGGGATGGGATCATCACGGATCATCCCCAGGTGAGAGCATCGACGAAACCCTACCCATCAAATGTCAACAGATCGACCGCGCTGTCACCGGCTTACTGCTAGACCTCGAACAACGCGGAATGCTACAAGATACTCTCGTTGTGTGGGGTGGCGAATTCGGCCGCACTCCGATGATGCAAAACAACGTAAACACTGAACTCAAGAAAGGCTTTGTAGGCCGTGATCACCATCCTTTTGCTTACACCATGTGGATGGCAGGGGGTGGTATCAAGGGAGGTGTTGCTTACGGTAAAACCGACGAGTTCGGTTATTACCCTGTGGAAAACTCTGTCAGCATTCGCGATCTTCAAGCTACTGTGCTTCACCTCATGGGGCTCGATCCTTATCGTTTTCACTATACCTATCAAGGCTTAGACCAGCGGCTAATTGGACCGACCAACGATGGCAAAGTGCTGCAAGCTCTATTAGCCTGAGCCATTTCATCCCGATCGCTTGTTGCGGAGCTGCATTGCAAGTTAACCCGATGGACCGGAATCAGAATTTCCTTACAACTTCGAGCGATGATACGCTCAACCAACTGAATAGCTCGCTTGACGGGCTCTCCAGCGCGGAAGCATCTCGCCGTTTGTCGCAATACGGCCCCAACCAATTGCCCGAACGTGGCCCTGCTCCTCTCTGGCTAATCATCATCCGCCAATTCGCGAGCCCGCTCATCTACATTCTTGTAGCAGCGGCTATCGTCTCGTTGGTCATAGGTGACGCAGAGGACGCGGGCTTCATCGCAGCCATCCTCTGTTTGAATGCAGCCATCGGTGCCTACCAGGAGTCTCAAGCAGAACGAAGTAGTCACGCCCTAAAGCGCCTACTTCGCACACGGGCACTTGTGATGCGAGACAATAAGCTACAAGACATCCTCGCCACCGAACTCGTTCCCGGCGACATTGTCTGGCTCGAATCGGGTAATCGTGTCACTGCCGACATGCGACTTCTGTCAACAACACATTTAGACGTCGACGAGTCCCTTCTCACCGGCGAATCCATCGCTGTCGCCAAAACACACGAACCACTTCCTCAAACGACAACCGTGATCGTCGATCAACATAACATGATCTTCGCAGGTTCAATGGTTTCCCGTGGACGCGCTATCGGCATCGTGGTTGCCACTGGAACATCGACACAACTCGGTCAGCTCGCAGTAGATGTGCTGGGTGCAAGTGGTGGTAAGCCACCTTTGATTGCCCGGATGGAGAGTTTTACTAACCATATTGCGATCGGCACTGTAGTTGCCTCGTTGCTCATCGGTTCCATCGGAATGTTCTTTTGGGGCTACACGCTCAAAGATACATTCTTCTTGGTGGTCGCTCTCGCGGTCAGCGCCATACCTGAAGGCTTACCCGTGGCGATGACGATTGCACTCGCTGTGGCCACCAGTCGCATGGCACAACGCAACGTGATCGTTCGTCGCCTCACTGCCGTCGAAGGACTTGGGAGCTGTACCCTAATCGCAACCGACAAAACGGGAACATTGACGTGTAACGAACTGACCGTTCGAGAATTGTACACATTAAAAGGGAAACGATTTGAGTTCACGGGTGAGGGCTTTGCGCCACGCGGTCATGTGGAATATGAACACGAACCCATTCTTGTTGCTTCAGAGCTAGAACTGAAAAATACACTCGAAGCGGGCATTCTATGTAATGAAGCGGAACTAGAGTACCGCGATAATGAATGGCAATACCGCGGCGACGCCGTAGATATCGCTTTACTGAGCGCTGGTTACAAAGCTGGCCTCGAGAAGAATCCGCTTTTGACTCAACAACCACTTCTCAACCAAATTCCCTTCGAATCCGAAAATCAGTATGCTTCAACGACACATCGCTACGAAGGCGGTCTTAAGTCTTATGCAAAAGGGTCTCCCGAACGCATCATCGCCATGTGTGCTCAAAATCTCACCGACGTTGAAGTTCGTGGGATTCAAAACACCGCTAATGATATGGCACAGCGCGGCCTTCGAATTATTGCCCTGGCACAAAACGCTGCCGAAAGCAATAGCGATGTAAACAACCATTCAAACTCTACGCAGTTTGAATTTTTAGGTATGGTCGGCATGATCGATCCGCTTCGTCCAGATGTTGCCGATTCCATTGCCCAATGTCAGGCAGCTGGTGTCGAAGTAAAAATGATCACAGGCGACCACCGCATCACTGCCTTGGCGATTGCCCGAGACCTTGGACTGGCGAAGACTTTGGACCAAGTCATCACGGCT
>JAFLCP010000243.1 GCA_017303505.1 Planctomycetota bacterium
ATCTCAAGCCTTCACCTCGTGAACCGGACGATGTTTCCCCCGCTCCGATCCGCCGACCGGACGTCCCTTCGTGGACTCCGACGGGATTGGTAGCAACATCGGCCGTGTCGAGCATTCTCGTGCTGCTCGGGTTGCAATACGGTCTCCCCTTGCTCCTGCAAGTGATCCGCAATGCACGCAAATCGCGAGGCAACACACTATTGAGCGACGAGCAGTTCCAGCAGCTTTTGGATCAGTATCAACAGCTTCTCAAACTGATGGAGCAAAACGCAAAGCCACCCACCAGCATCAAAACGTAATGGGGATGACTCGATGGCTGACATGCTTCGTGCAGGACAAGAATGGCTCGCCAATCAGCTCAAGAGCCATGCATCGAGCACAGTGGTCTACGTCAGAGGAGCCAACCAAGTGAGTGTCTCCGCCATTATTGGCAGGACGCTTATGAAACTCGAAGACGGTTATGGAGGGGTCCACATGCAGTGGACCGATCGCGACTTTCTCATTGCACCCAGCGAATTGGTCCTGGCCGGCTCCCCAATCACGCCGGAACGTGGCGACACGATTCGCGAAACGATGAATGGGAAAGTTTACATCTACGAGGTTAACGCACCTGGAAACGAACCATCTTGGCGATGGTCCGATCCTCACCACAAGCTACTACGAATTCACACCAAACAGATCGGAATCGAGTGATGTCGGCAAACATCGTAGCCATCGCAGACGCAGTGACGGCAGAACTGAATGGTCACTCATTCAGCCAGCCGTTCGCTGCGCAGCGATTGTACCTACCGGTTTTCGACCTTCAGTCGTTGTCGGATTTGAAGGTAACGGTGGTACCGCGAGGCATATCAAGCTCGGCACTCGATCGATCCCGAGATAGCTTCGATTACCAGATCGATGTCGCGGTGCAGAAGAAAACGCCCACCGATGTAGCGACGATCGACGCCTTGATGCTCCTGGTGGAGGAGATCGGCGATCACTTCAGGTCGAATCCGCTCTCGAGTTACCCAGGAGCACGGTGCACTGGAGTGGAGAACACCCCGGTCTATGCTCCCGATCATTTGCACGAGCTACGCCAATTCACCAGCGTCCTGACACTCACTTTTCGACTTTGGAGATAGCCGATGACCACAGGAGACGTTGGTCCATTTCGCATGCAGTTCACCAATTCCCGAGGTGTCACGCGAGACATTCCGGGTTTGGATGACTTGGACGATATGTTCAAGGTGAAGTCGATCCAGAAGAAGTTTCGCGATTCATGGACTCGACCTCTGACCGACCTTTGGGACGTTATCACCAGCGGTGGTTCGACCGCCAGCGTTTCGGGTGGCGTGCTGACGATTGGCTCTGGCACAACTGCAGGCGGTTTTGTCGAGCTGCTTTCGAAGGAAACATTCACAATTCCGTTTCGAGCGATGATCGCGGTCCAATCCGGTGCCACGCGCCAAGCTAACACGCATCACATCATCGAAGCGATCTCTGTCGATCCGAACACGGGCATCCCCGACGGCAAGCACAGTCTCAATATCGATGTCGGCGGGGCAGCCAGTACCACTGTGACTCAGATGGTTTACAGCGTGCAAAACGGAGGACTGGCTCCGATTGCCTCTGCAGCCTCCACCATCGTTACCACAGCAACTTATTCGATACTCGAACTCGAACCATTCTCGGATGAATGTTATTTCCATTCCCGAGCAATGGATTCGACCAACGGTCGTTCGAACTCTTACGTGCGTCATCAGCAGATCCCTGATCCCACTGCCACGTACAAAATCCGAATCCGCTCGATGAACCACCAAGCATTCCGCCCAGTGAGCGGCGCCATTGCGGGTCCTGGAAACGTCATTCGGCTAACGTCAACGGCTCACGGCTACACGGGAACACAGACCATTTGGGTCGATCATCTGGCTGGTGTCACCAACAATGGCAACACAGTGCGCGGCAATTACGTTGCAACCGTGATCGACGCCAACACGTTGGACCTAACAGGAACAATATTCGGTGGAGCCTACGTGGCGGGATCGGGACAAGTGGCTCTCGCTGCAGCTCCCGCTGCCAACATCAATTTTCAATCGCAATTCATCAACTGCCAAGACTACGCTGAGCTGACCGCAGAGATTACGGCGGGTCGAGGGCAAACCGTCGTTGGTCAAGGACTGGGAGTTATTCTCACTGGAGCGACTGCTAGCTCAACCAACATCGGAACCGTGACCGCCAACGTCTCTGGGCAAGCAGCTCATGATGCGGTGGTTTCCGGCAACCCAGTTCGCTTAGCAGCTCGAGCTCTGACTGCGGCCTACGCGAGCGTCGCGACGGGCGATGTCGCCGACTTGGTTTCAACCTTGCAAGGTGTGCTCGTCACGCGACCATGGCAGATCCCAGAACTCGAATGGGCCTTTGCGTCGGCTGCCGGTGGCGTGATCAACACCACCGACGTAGTTCTGGCTGCCGCAGCGGGTGCGGCACTGCGTCGTTACATCTGCTCGATGCAGCTATCGAACAACTCAGCCGTGGCTACCGAAATCGTTCTCAAGGATGGTGCAGCGATCATTTGGCGTGGCCATTTGCCAGCTAATGCACCGATGGCCGAGATCTTCTTTGAGAATCCACTCAAGACTACTGCCAACACGGCACTGAACTTCGCCTGTATCACCACCGGAGCCGCAGTCTACGTCAATGCCCAAGGATTCACAGCACCATAAGAACAGCGATGATCGCGGTCAAAGTCACAACCAAGAATTCGATCAACCAAGTCAAGCGGAAAGTTGACCAAGGCAATTTCAAGAGTCTTGGTCATGCGGCTGCTGCCATTCGTTTGGTCGCTCGTCGATCGATTCGCAGGCGTAAGTCAGCCGCCATGCCTGGTAGTCCGCCAAACACGCGTCGTGGCCAACTGAAACGTTCGCTCATGTACGCAATTGATAAGCAGCGAGGCGTGGCCCTCATTGGACCTAGCTTCGAGGTAGTCGGCACCGCCGGCAAAGCCCATGAGTTCGGTGGCAAGTATCGACGTGAACGATACCCCAAGCGTCCGTTCATGGGACCAGCACTGGAAAAAGTCAAAGACCGTCTGCCATCCATGTGGGCAGGCAGCATTCGATAAGGAGCAACAGATATGCCTGCAAAATTGGGCTTGGATGCCAAGCTTTACAGAAACACGGGAACCTACGCGGCCCCTACGTGGGACCTGATCGGCAACGTGCGCGATCTCACACTGAACCTAGAGACCGGTGAAGCGGATGTTTCTACCCGTGCCAATAACGGCTGGCGTGCCACGGTGGGAACACTCAAAGATGCCTCGCTCGAGTTCGAGATGGTTTGGGATACGGTCGACACCGACTTCACCGCTATTCGCGATGCATTCCTTAATAACACCACACTTGAGTTCGCGGTGATGGATGGACTTATCTCGGGGGCAGGCAGCAGTGGTTCCCAAGGATTGAGGGCAACGTTTCGCATCGCCAGCTTCTCTCGCAATGAAGCCTTGGAAGAAGCCATCACCGTATCGGTCACCGCCAAACCCACGTACGCGTTGAACCCGCCATCGTGGATGACCATTCCTTAGTCCGCACCTTCACGTTAGGGATTTTCGATATGCACAGTTTTGTAGACAACTCCCAACGAACCTGGGAAGTCGTGATCAACGTCACTGCGGTCAAACGGATTCGCGGTTTGCTTGGAATCGATCTCTATGCCTTAGTCGACGATGGGTTCAAGTCACTTTCCAAGCTGGTTTCGGATCCGGTGACCTTGGCCGATGTACTGTATTGCCTCTGCAAAGATCAAGCGGATAAGCAATCGATCACCGATGAAGACTTCGGGCGGGCTCTAGCGGGTGATGTGATCACACTAGCTGCCGATGCATTCGTCGAGGAACTGATCGATTTTTTCCCCGATGCCCGCGCGAGGGCGAGTCTCCGCAAAGCGATCGAAGCGGGCAAAGCGGTGCGGGACAAGGTGATAAGCCACGCGGAGAAGATCCTCGATTCGATCAACCCCGAGACCGAAGCGCAGAAGTGGATCAACTCGTCTGGCACTTGGCCGGCATCCTCGGCATCGATCCCGGACCCTTTAGCCTCCGAGAGCTGATCGCGATGGGAGAGGCACGTAGCCAAGCTCTCTGGAATCATACATCCAGCGTGCTGGCAATGCTGGCTAACATCCATCGCGATGCCAAGCGATCGCGAATCTATCACCCGTCGGACTTTAATCCACACGGAAAGAAAAGACCTCAACCTCGGACCATGGTTGGGATCGGAGCCCTCAAGCACATTTTCATCGATCGGCAAAGCGAGATCCAATAGCGATGGCATCCAGTTCGAACATCAAAGCCGGTGCTGCCTACATCGAGCTCTACACCAAAGACTCACGTCTGGTGAAGGGACTCAATGATGCTGCCAAGCGACTGGACGCATTCGGAAAGAGTCTCCAAGGAATCGGGACCAAGATGGCCATGCTCGGGGCAGGGATCGTTACCCCACTGGCCGGCGCTGCCAAGGTCTTTGCCGACATGGGGAGCGACATGGTCGACATGAGCCAGCGCACTGGTGTGTCGGTCGAAGCCCTCTCGGAACTGGGGTTTGTTGCCGAGCAATCCGGTGCCGATATGGGGACACTCGAGGGCTCGCTCAAAAAAATGCAGAAGATGCTCTTCGAAGCGGCATCCGGATCGCAATCGGCCCAAGAAACCCTCGCATCGCTTGGGCTCAGTGTTTCGCAGCTGTCCAAACTATCGCCCGACAAACAGTTCAAATTGATCGCAGATCGGATGTCACAGATCACCGATCCAACGCTGAAGACTGCGACAGCGATGGCGATCTTTGGTAAATCGGGCACGCAGTTACTACCGATGCTCTCGAGTGGTGCCAAAGGAATCGAAGAGCTGCAGCAACAAGCTCGCGATCTGGGCCTGACTATGGCTACCGAAGATGCCCAAGCAGCTGAGACCTTCGGAGATCGCATCGATGTCTTGTGGAAGGTCCTCAAAAAGACCGTCTTCACCATCGGCTCCGCATTAGAGCCGGTGCTATCGGCCATGATCGATTCAACAGTTCGAATCGTTGTGGCCACTAGCGACTGGATCAAGAACAACAAAGGTCTGATCGTCACAGTCTTCAAGGTGGGCATGGCGATCGCGGCCGGTGGAGCGGCAATTGCCGCCCTCGGCGCAGCAGCGGTTGGACTCAGCACGGTCTTTGGTGCGGCAGCGACTGTCCTTGTGGGAATCGGTCAAGGGATCGCCATCCTCGGAACAGCGATCGCAGCACTTCTGTCGCCTATCGGACTAACGATTGCAGGCCTAGCAGCTTTGGTCGGCTACTTCGTCTATACCAGCGGCGCTGGTTCACAAGCCATGCAGTGGCTAGGTGAGCGTTTTAACGAGCTTAAGGATACCGCACTGGGTGCATGGCAAGGGATCGGCGATGCATTGGCTGCCGGCGACATCGCCCTGGCTGGCAAGATTCTGTGGCTCACGCTGAAGATGGAATGGCAACGCGGCGTCGCGTTCTTGCAGTCGAAGTGGCTCGACTTCAAAGGTTTCTTCATCGGCATCTTTCAAAGCGCGGTCTACAGTGTCGCCGGTCTGATGACCGACGCGTGGGCTGGCCTTCAAACCGGCTGGCTAGAAACAACCCATTTCATCGCCGATAGCTGGACGGTTCTTATCAGTCTGCTTCAGAAGGGATGGAATCGCTTTAGTGGGTTCTTTCAAAAGGTCTGGGCTCGCATCCAAGGTCTCTTCGGCGATACGAACGCCGAAGCCGAGATCGCGAAGATTAATGACGAGATCGCTCGCCAGGATGAGCTGATCAACAACTCGCAGAACCAAACGATCCTCGATCGTGAAAAGCAACGTCAGAAGGCTCGCAATCAAATCGAGCAAGATCGGCAGGGGGCACAGTCAGCCCTCTCCGACATGCAGTCCCAGGAGCAATCTGCTCTGGAAGCGGCCAACCAAAAAGCATTGGCGGATTCTGCCGCGGAGTTGGAGAAGGCCAGGGGCGAATGGAAAGCTGCACTGGAAGAAGCCGCTGCCAAACGTGCTGAGTCTTCGCCGGGATCATCGAGCAAGTTTTCACTCTCAGGAATGGCACTCCCCAACATTGATGCATTCGATCAGACGTTGGCCGACACCAAGAAGAAAACGGACGTTGTCGGAACGTTCAATCCGATAGCAGCAATGAATTTGGGTGCGGACTCATTGGGTGAGCGAACCGCACGAGCGAGCGAAGAAGTCGCTGCGAACACTAAGAAACTCGTACAGCAAGCCGAACGTGGTGGCTTGGTGTTTGGATAGGAGATCGCCAGTGCCAACACCCATCATTATCGAACGATTTGACTCGAAGGAAGTGAGCGAAAGCAAGGATAATCCAACGCATGATCTGGTGTATATGATCATGAACACGGAGGATTACTCGACTGCCAAATCGCTCATGGCATCGGCGCTGCCCGCCAAGGTTGGTGAATTGTTCCTGGATGACTACCACATCGTTCACTTGGGGAACGGTGTTTGGGAGGGAACCGCTCGATACGTCAAGTGGAAGAGTGAGTCGCAATACTCGTTCGACACGGGAGGCGGAACACAACATATCTCGCAGAGCATCGTCAATGTCGGCAGTTATGCGGCACCGGGATTTTCAGCACCGAACTTCTTCGGAGCGATTGGCGTTACCGACGATCGCGTGGAAGGGACCGACATCACGGTTCCAGTCTTCAACTTTACGGAGACTCATTACATCCTCAACGAGCTCGTCACGCCGGCCTACAAACTCGCACTTTTCAATCTCACTGGAAAAGTAAACGGAGGTGGATTCAAGGGGTTCGCGAAAGGGGAGGTGCTGTTCCTCGGCGCGAGCGGTGCGAAACGAGGACTTGATGATTGGGAGATCACATTTCGATTCGCAGCCAGTCCGAACGTCGCGTCCCTCACAC
>JAFLCP010000244.1 GCA_017303505.1 Planctomycetota bacterium
TTAAACAAAAAATGTCTAGATGGCTAAAATGCGACCCAAAGAGACATCGAAAACTCGATAAATTGACCAAAACCTTTGCCGAATCAGTAGTTATGCTTAATTGAACGGTATTGGGGTTAAACGAGGCTCCTCTACTCAATCCTTACTACTCTCGCGCGCAGCTCGGAGCCCATCGCAGCGGGTAATCCAGCTGCACGGCCAGTCCAACGCGGCCTAGCCTACGGCGTACGGGTTAAACGAGGCTCCTCTACTCAATCCTTACTACTCTCGCGCGCAGCTCGGAGCCCATCGTAGCAGGTAATCCAGCTGCAACGGCCAGTCCAACGCGGCCTAGCCTACGGCATACGGGTTAAACGAGGCATAATCCGGGAGGGTCTTGAACCGAGGGTGGAGCCCAATTATTCTCAATAGATAGTCCGCGTCGATGTATCTCTATTCAGCGTTTCAGGTTTGCGAAAAGAGCCGGCATATGATTATTTGGCCCATCCTGTGGCTTACAGCAATTTTCGCCATGATTGTTTCGATTATTGCCGTTTCGATGGCAGAAGCGAAAGCGCGTCGACGCGCTGCCGAAGTGGTACGGCAGCAACAGGCCGCCATGCAACAATCGCAGATGGAAGCCTCGGGTTCCATGTCGGGCGATGACGGCATGGGTGGAGATATGGGCTTCGGTAGTTCGCAAGGCAGCTTCGATGTCTTCGAAGGCCTCAAATAGCCCCTTCTGTAAATGTGCTCTGTCCCATATACTTCTCTCTCGGTGTGAGCTAATCACTTTGCGCCGGTGAATGCTTCGTTTGCGAGGTATTTCTGGGCTTAGATTCAAAGTGTGGGCACTCCTCCGAAAGTAACCTTGATCCTACTCGATGTTGCTGCGCGGATGGAACGTGTCGGCTTCCATGTGATCGCACGTTGTGGCAACTAAATGTCGGCAGCGACCACTTCAATCACTGAAGGTTCGCGACCGAGGGGCAGGCATCTAAGATCCATTACGGATACGAGGTTAGGTGAAGGTGGAATCGCGAGCAAAATTAGCATTGGAAAACGGCGTCGTTTTCGAAGGCATCTCAATCGGAGCCAGCGGTGAAGTCGATGGCGAAGTGGTATTCAACACTTCGATGACCGGCTATCAAGAAATTCTTACCGATCCAAGTTATCGCGGACAAATCGTCACGATGACCTATCCGGAAATTGGCAACTATGGTGTGAATACGGAAGATCTTGAAAGCACCAAACCGCAAGTCGCTGGCTTTATCGTTCGTGAAGAAAGTCGCATTCACAGCAACTTCCGCGCTCAAGGAACCATGCGAGATTATTTCATCAAGCATGGCGTTGTCGCAATTGCCGAAATCGATACACGTTCTCTTGTTCGCCAAATTCGAAACGTCGGTGCCCTGAAGGGAATTCTCTCAACCACTGACATGGACAACGCCAGCTTAATCGCCAAAGCAAAAGCTAGCCCTGGTTTGGTGGGCCGCGACCTGGTCCGCGAAGTCGTCCCCGAATCAGCTCGACAATGGAACGAATCGCTGCACCCAATCGATCGGATGTTTGTCGAACGAAGCTCCGAAGCTCAAGCGACTGCTCCGCATATCGTGTGCCTTGATTTCGGCATGAAGTGGAACATTGCTCGCCACCTGCGCGACCGCGGCAATCGAGTCACCATTCTGCCAGGGACGTGCACCGCCGATGATGTATTGAAACTCAATCCTGATGGCGTGTTCTTATCGAACGGGCCTGGCGACCCTGAACCACTGGAATATGCCATCTCAACCATTCGACAGTTGCTTGGCAAAAAGCCGATCTTTGGTATCTGCCTCGGCCACCAACTTTTATCTTTAGCTTGCGGCGCCAAAACCTTTAAGCTCAAGTTTGGTCATCGCGGTGCGAATCAACCTGTCATCAACGAAGAAACAGGTAAGGTCGAGATCACAGCCCAAAACCACGGTTTTGCTGTTGAAGAAGCCAGTTTGCCCAGCGACCTAAAAATCACCCATCGCAATTTGAACGATAACACCATCGCTGGTGTGCGTCATAAGAAACTGCCTGCGTTCAGCGTCCAGTACCATCCAGAAGCCTCTTCAGGCCCACACGACAGCCATTACTTGTTCGATGAGTTCCAGAAATCGCTTACCAAATCATAGTAAGTGGTTTCGTCACCATCGACCATTTTTACAAAGTCCCAACCCGCGATCACACTCGATCCGCAGGTTGAAAATTCTCGAATGAGGTAACCTCTTTTCGACGCCACGGTGTCGGAAGGAGGGACTCGTTTTGCTTGCCGAACTTTCTCGGGACTGATGAGCGGATATTTACCTGCCACAGCAATAAGTTTGCGGTAATACCCATCTTCGCTCAACTCATGGAATCGCAAGTCGATCTTTTTGCGAACACTCCAGGGTGCACCTTGCGCAACTTGCTGCATCATCCATTGCTTCGAGATCCAATCAATGCGTCCCAATAATGATTGCCGAACTTGAGCATCATGTTTGGATGCCTTCAAAGACTCGAGTGTATCCTGCCACAAGCGAACAATGCGCCACGCTTCTGCTGGAACTTGCCATGATTGTTGCAAGAACTCTTTGATCTGCTCCAAGTAATAATGCTGGACCTCAATGGCCGACCAATTCTTGCCATACACATCGGGGAGCCGTGCGATCATCAGGTCGTCGCGAGCCACAGACTTAAGGGCCTGAAATGCGTTCGCCAAGCGAGGTGTATCGGACTGCGTCTTTGTCTGTTCGACCCAATCCAATAGAAGACATGTGATTCCGCATCGCAGGTATTGGCTCAAGGGCGACATACTTGAATCCCCCAACGCGATTTGAATGCGCTGCCGCGCATAAAACAACCGCCCAATCGAACGCCAAGGCCGTACACCTGGAGCACATAATGTTTTGAGCCAATGCCCAAAGACGAAGATCGGTCGACCTCCCCAATAACCACCGAGTCCAATCCAGCGATCGCAAGCCGAGGCCTTTGCCCCGAGCCAAAACTTACCATTACTATCTAAGTGCCCAGCCCCATCGATAATCATTCGACTCGCAAAGAAAGGCAATAATCTTTCAAGCTGCGCATTCATTACAAAACAGCGAACGATAAGCGACAGCAAGAGCGCTAGCGGCATGTGCAGAACTCGCAGTCCCGATACTGCGATACTCAAGGCAACGCCTCGGAATCGCCAAGCTGATGGCGCTGAAACAGTCGCACTTTCTTTTGCGGTACCTACGTCGTCCGCATCAGATAAATCACTTTTGTCGCGGGAGCCCAACGAAGCAGAAGCGTCTTCCGCTGCTGGCATACGGTTGGGAAGTACAAACGACAGAACCCAACTAACACCTTGAACTGTCGTTAGCCAGAGCGTTGCCAACACCCAATAAAGGGCAAACCAAGGCAACAGCGCCAACAAACTGAAGCGCAACATCCACAGTCGCCAGCCACGAGCGATTTCGATCTCATAGTTTTCTTGAAGACCGTAGACGTGACCACTTGGGTCCGCCGAGTTTTTAAGCAAACGAACCGCACCTTCAGGAGGTAACTTGGCCATCGCTTCTTCGAACATCTCATCTTGTGCCAACTGATGCGCGACCAGCATAGCGGGGCTGCGACACTCGGGTGTGGCACCTTCAATCAGACCCTGCGTATCGCCTTCTTGATTGAGAGCGGGTTCAAGCGAGATCGCTCCACCATTGGCTAGAAAGCGGCAGTCTGCATGTTCGCCCGACACTACCGGAATTACTTTACCGAGTTCTTCACTGAACAACTCGAACAGTTCGGTAGTTGAACGACGAGACGCCTCAGCTCCGACAGAATCAATGTAAATCGCATATTCCGTCTCAAGCCCGATCAAACGATCCAGTACCTTAGGGCTACTCGCCTTCCTGGTTCGTTTTGCACCGTTCCAGGTAACTTTCGACTTGTTGCGTACAATCTTGGCCAATGGACTTTAGCACCTCAACAACCGAGCCATCTTGTGCTTGGTGAGCGTCTGAACTTGGACACCCTTGAGTCGTCCCTGAAGCGCTCGTTTGGGGATCGGGCGAGTTCTTACTCAAAGATTTACCACTTGAGTTCCATTGTAACGGATTCTTGCTCATGGTCGAAGACATTCTCTGCGTGAGAACTATGATTCAACGAATTCGGGGACAACAAGTTTTTCAATGATACCTGCCTCGTACCCCTTACGCAAAAGCAAGGCAACTGCTTCGCGTCCACGTTGGCCGAATTCGACTGTCCAGTCGTTGACGTACATACCCACGAATTGATCAGCTTTTCCGCGATCGAGGCCACGGCCAAATCCAAGTGCGTAATCGAGGGCCGTTTGTCGATGTTTTAGGCCGTGAACGATGCTCTCGCGTAGCAATCGATTCACATCATTGATCACATCCATACCGAGATCTTTGCGGATACCGTTGGCCCCCAAGGGAAGCGGATACCCTGTTTCCTTCATCCACCATTGGCCCAAGTCCACAATCAGATGCAGACCTTGATCTTGGTAGGTCAACTGTCCTTCGTGGATAACAAGCCCTGCATCAATCGCTGTTCCCTTGTATTCGCCGCGTTCGACGATATCGAGAATTTCATCGAATGGAACGACGACGTATTTGAACTGATCTTTACCGAGCCACAGCGATAAAGACAAAAACGCAGTGGTCAAAGTGCCAGGCACTGCGATCGTCTTGCCAACAAGATCCTGTCGCTCGCAAGCAGTTCGAGCCACAACCATTGGTCCGTAGTTATCCCCCATGCTAGCCCCGCAACTGCAAATCATGTATTTGTCGGCGAGGTATGCATAGGCATGCAAACTCAGAGCGGTTAATTCCAGCTCACCTTGAAAGGCCCGCCGATTCAGGGTTTCGATATCGACCAATTCGTGAACGAACCGATACTTACCTGTTTCAAAGCAATCTTTGGCCAATGCGTAAAACATGAACGCATCATCAGCATCGGGCGAATGTCCAACGCGAATCGTCATCGCATTTTTCGACTTGTCATCAGCGAGAGAAGAAGCGGACATCGTGAGACCCCTATGCAAACAAAATGACGGACAGTGTATTAGTACTTTATCCGTCATTCCGTGATTTACACAACCGCCCATCGGCAAATATACGTAGCACGACACTCCTGTGTCGTCTCCCGTAGCACGACACTCCCGTGTCGTCTCCCCGTAGCACGACACTCCTGTGTCGTCTCCCGTAGCACGACACTCCTGTGTCGTCTCCCCGTAAAACGAGACTCCTGCCTCGTCTCCCTGCCTCGTCTCTGCCTCATCCCGAAAATGCAACAAGGCGAGCCTTCCGACTCGCCTTGCCTGTATCAAATCCTCAAAGAACGAAGCTCACACCTGTTCTCGCGACGAAATTACTCGTAATCAGCTTCTTTGAGAACGTAGAGGCGATTGGGAGCATTGCTGCTGGTGCTTTGTGGGCAAAGCAGAGCGGTATACACATGATAGCCGGTTTCATCAGCAATCGTACGGGTGCTGCCATCGGCAAATGCGACCGAGACCAAGCCGGAGTGACCAGCGGATGGACGAGCGTACGAGGGGCTTGGAGTAGCCGACATATCGAGCTGCCACTTGCGACCGTTGATCTTTTCTTCGGGAGCAGGGAGGGGCACACCGCCTGGAGCACCATATCCAGGCAATTCCGTTCGATACAACCAAACCATGCCGGTATCGGTACGATTGCTAAAGGTGCTGATACGGCTCGTGTATGCAGCAGTGCTAGTGTAGCCCCAAGGACGAGCGATCATATTTTCAGAGAACATGATCGTTTGACTGAGACCGTCTCGGATATCTGAGGACTTCATGACCACTGCGCTCGGAGCGAACACGGAAGAAGCCAAAACGTTACCAAGTTCGTCGGTTGCTGCACTGCTAACGTCAACGCGGTTCACAAAAATACCGTTGGCTCGACTTTGGCTCATAATGGGCGACAACCCACCGCTGGCGCGGTCGTCCCAAAAACCGTTATTGGCTACATAAGAATTCTTGCCGAAGGCTTCGTCGCCTTGAATGAGCGAATCGGTTGGGCAGCGGAAGACGCTAATGTCCGGGCAGAAATCGGGGAGGCTGGTGAACATCGCATACTGATCACTAGTCCACATATCGTATAGCTGTTGTTGTTCGATGCTTGGGAACAAGACAACATGCCAGCCGGCGATGCGGCGGACAGGATGCCCACCAGAAACCCCCAGCTCAAACGACTCCATGTAGCCTGGATAGCGTTTTTTGCTGGTTTCGAAACTAGCTGTCGAAAGAGCGATCTGCTTGAGGTTGTTGATACACTGAGTGCGTCGGGCAGCTTCACGAGCAGCCTGAACAGCAGGCAACAGTAAACCGACCAAAACGCCAATAATGGCAATCACAACCAACAGTTCCACTAGCGTAAAGCCGCTTAGCTTTTTGGAACGCATGAGAAGGCTCCTTGAGATTCGAAAGACAAGACTTATATGTAAGTATCCGGTGATTGCGGGCAAAAGTCCATAACTTGGCCTGCACGGACCGAATCTTTATCGATTTTTGTAACGTATCGTGGCGAAGTTTGGTGTGGTGTGGGTCTCCGACCCGCACTCGTCAACGTAGAGCGGTTCTCCGACACGCACCCCTGCAATGTATTGTGGTTCTCCGACACGCTTCCTACAAAATAAGCTACTAGTACGGGTCGGAGCCCTTGTCTTTACCCACATGTCGCTGTTATTTGGCGTTACGACCTAGGTTAATTCCGTCAATTAGTTGCATTAGAAATTCCATTCCGCGCCAGATGGTGATCCACCCTGGTTCGCCATCCCCTTTGCG
>JAFLCP010000245.1 GCA_017303505.1 Planctomycetota bacterium
AAATGTCGCTTATCACCTTCGAATGGACTGCGTCCTTCCGACAGTCGAATAATGATAACGCTGATCATGTCATACAGTGGAATAGCCAATACAAACACAGGAGCCATGATCGCATGAGGTTGGCTTGTTTTAGAGCCTGCATAAGTGGCCAACAACGTACAACAAGCGATCCAAAAGCCTACGAAATAGCTCCCTGCATCTCCCATAAAGATCTTGGCAGGCGGCCAGTTATGTACCAAGAATCCCAATAGGCCTCCGACCAACACCAACAACATCGCCGCTACAAAAATCTGCGGCTGTGCAGGAGTCGACAAAAGCATGATCGCCAACATCGTGGCGGCAATTGCAGCCACACCACCAGAAAGCCCATCCATATTGTCGAGCATATTAAACGAATTGACCAACGCCACAATCCAAACGACAGAAATCAAACCGGCGATCCAATCCCAGGGCAAGAACGCAGTCAACTGCATCCCCAAACCAAAGACGACAAACGCCCCCACCGCAAACTCAACCCCTAAACGTATTTGCCATTTCAAACCGTATCGATCATCAGCCAAACCGAGAACCATTAGCACCGTACCCGCTGCCAACAGCCCCAACATTTGCCCAAACCGATAGACCATTCCAGGGAAATAAACAGCAACATTTTCGGGAATCTGCAGTGCCGAACCAAGACTCCCCAGCATGTTGTTTTGCAAAAGCCAAACAGCAACACCGCCGAACAAAAACGTAACGAGGACTGCGAACCAAATGCCAATTCCGCCACCCAGTGGAATAGGATGTTGATGCACCTTACGAACGCCCGGTCGATCCATGAGCCCCAGTCGCTCAGCCCAACGCCGCACCACAGCCACCATCACCACACTTATCAAAAAGCTCGGTAGTAAGGTTGCCAAAATTAGAACGAGGAGAAGACCTCCCGACATTAGGTTCACTCCTCAATTTGAAATTCCTGCTCGGCCTCTCGGTTTAACTTCTCTTTGAGGTAACGGCGGGCGGCATGGAAGAAAAGATGAAAATCAGCGCGACAATAATCAGGATACGTCCAAGGTCGAGGTTGCCAACGCTTATGTGCAAAAAAGAGGGTTTGTTCTGCGTAAATTCCGTCGCGCAGGTATAGCCGATGCTCGCGATCCTTGGTTGTTGCCAACACAAACTTCGCCAAGGTGAGATAACCGGGGTCGAGATTAAGTGGTCGAGCGTCAGGGAACTGTCCCGACTGTGCAAGCTCCTCTTCCCAGGCATTGGTCTGGAGCTTGCACTCGGTGAGATGTCCGGCGTCATACCAAGGCTCAAAAAGTACCAACCGCTTTCGCAAGCCTTCGCCCATCTCTTTGGTGTAAAAGCGAGTCTCTGAAAAATCAAAGTCCTCGCTTTGCAGTGCGATCGGTCCCAGCATGGTCTGCAATTTCTCTAATCCCCATGCGATCGCTTCTGCATGACGGCTGAAGACCGCCACGAGAGCAAGCGTATGGAAATGCGGCTGAATCGATCCCATGCCAGAAACCTGTCACACTTCTAAATTAGTAAGCCTTCGCGAAAATCCCACGGCGGGCTGCAGGCTTACCTGTCAAGAAGCACTTACCAGGTGGCTCATCGACGTTAGCCAATGGCAAACAACGAATCGTGACCTTGAGTTCTTGCAGCAATGGAGCCACATCTTCTTCGGAGGCAAAATAACAGACCGCAAAACCACCATGAATTTCTGGTGAATCTGCATTCTTCGGAGTGAATAACTTTCTGAAATCTTTTTCGTTGTCGATTTCGACGGTGTTCTTGATTTGAAGATCCAAAGCCTTTTGGAACAAACGATCTTGCATCGCTTGCAAGATGGTGATGCAGTCGCTGAGCAATGCGGTGCGTGGCATCGACTTTTGTTCGCCGTTATCGCGCTGAGCCACAAAGACCGCATCTTGAGCGAGGTCCTTCGGTCCCACTTCCAATCGCAACGGTACACCACGTTTTACGTGATACCATTTCTTCTCACCACCGCGCAAATCGCGATCATCGATTTCGATTCGCAACGGTTGCCCATCCCAGGTGATCGATTGCAAATCGCTGCGCAGTTTGCGGCAGTAAGCCAGCACTTCATCGCGCTGAGCATCGTCGCGATAGATCGGTAAGATCACGGCATGTGAAGGGGCCAGACGTGGTGGCAATACCAATCCATCGTCGTCGCTATGAGTCATGATCAATGCGCCGACCAAGCGGGTTGAAACACCCCAACTAGTCGTCCACGCATAAGCCAAGTTACCGCTTTGATCTTGGAACTTGATCTCTTGAGCCTTTGAAAAGTTCTGCCCCAAGAAGTGCGAAGTACCAGCTTGGAGTGCTTTGCGATCTTGCATCATCGCTTCGATTGCCAGTGTCATATCGGCACCAGGGAAACGTTCGCCGGCAGTCTTCTCTCCTTTGATCACGGGCACGGCCATGTAGTTCTCAGCAAAGTCGGCATAGACGTCGAGCATTTTGCGAGTCTCTTCCATCGCTTCTTCAGCGGTGGCATGAACCGTGTGCCCTTCTTGCCACAAGAATTCTGCCGTGCGCAGGAAGAGGCGAGTGCGCAATTCCCAGCGAACAACGTTAGCCCATTGGTTGATCAAGATAGGTAGGTCGCGATACGACTGAACCCACTTTGCATACATTGCGCCGATAATCGTTTCGCTGGTGGGGCGAACAATCAAGGGTTCTTCGAGAGGCCCGGCTGGCCGCAATCCCCCCTGCCCATCTGGTTCCAAGCGATGATGGGTAACCACCGCGCATTCTTTGGCAAAGCCTTCCACATGTTCCGCTTCTTTTTCGAGGTAGCTCATCGGAATGAAGAGCGGGAAATAAGCGTTTTGGTGCCCGGTGGCTTTGAACATCCCATCGAGAACGCGTTGCATGTTTTCCCAAAGAGCATAACCCCAAGGTTTGATGACCATGCAACCGCGAACAGGCGAATTTTCCGCCAGGTCGGCCGCCTTAATGACTTGTTGATACCACTCCGGATAGTCGTCCGCACGGGTCGGCTGAATGGCCGTCTTGGGAGCTTTATTCATGATCGAGTCAGAGAACCTTAAACGAGTTAAACCTGGGGTAAATCGGCAAAAAAGTACCATTTATGGGCATTTTTGCCAGAGTTGTCAGTTTCCCGCTGAGGCCCTCCCCTTGCAATGGGGCTCGACGGTTTTCGCCCTGGCAAACTGGGGCAAACGTTAAGCTAGAGAACTTTAGGACCATGACGGTTCAGTACAGACGGCATGGAACCAAGGGCGTTTCAGGTACCCCAACAAAACGAGCGCAACGACTTACATCTATCGCCCAGCCGCAAAACCATTTATGATAGTGGCATATGGCACAGCAAAACTCCTTCTCCACGATCGCCGAAAGTCGCCCTGACGCAGCGTTTCCGAACGCTTCTGTCGCTCGATTTTTCGTGGACTATTCCAGCTTTTATGCGTTTAGCTTTTACTGCTACTTTAGCAGCTTTAGCTACGGAAGCTGGAAGTCCGGTAGCGGGAGAAGCAGTCGCCAAGCCATGTAAAACTTGACTGTTTACCGCAACCCCGGACGTCTCCCAGACGGCGGGGTTTTTTTGTTGCCTTGCCGATCTTCGAGCCGTCCGACCAGGACCCTTATTGAGATTTTGCCAATCGGAGAAAGCCCCCAATGATTATCGTGATGGAAAAGAATGCCTCGGACGACCAGGTATCGCATATTGAACAACGTGTTCGCGACCTGGGCTTGAAGGCTCACGTCATCCGCGGCACGGAACGCACGGTTGTTGCCGCTGTAGGTGACGATCGCAAAGTGGCCCGTGAATCGCTTGAATCGGCACCAGGTGTCGCTGACATCGTTCCCATCTTGGCACCGTATAAAGTTGCCAGCCGTGAAGTGAAGAAAGAACCCACTCAGGTTTGTGCTTTGAATTTGAAAGTGGGTGGCAACTCGATCGGCGTGATCGCCGGCCCTTGTTCGGTCGAAAACGAAGAGCAAATTGTGCAAACCGCTCGTGCTGTAAAGGCAGCTGGAGCGACAGGTCTTCGCGGCGGCGCGTTCAAGCCACGCACCAGTCCTTATAGTTTTCAAGGGCTTAAAGAAGATGGACTCAAGTTGCTCGACTTGGCTCGTCAAGAAACCGGTTTGGCCATCGTTACAGAAGTGATGAGCACCGAAGATGTGGAACTGGTCGCACGTTATTCGGACGTGTTGCAAGTCGGTGCACGCAACATGCAGAACTATCGTTTGCTCGAAGCAGTGGGCAAAGTACCCAGACCTGTGTTGCTCAAACGTGGTCCCGCTTCATCGATCGACGAATGGTTGCTGGCCGCTGAGTACATTCTCAACGAAGGCAATCCCAATGTGATGTTGTGCGAGCGCGGCATTCGGACGTTCGAGACTCATACTCGCTACACCTTGCCTTTGGCGACGGTTCCATACTTGCATCGCAAGACGCACTTGCCAGTGGTGGTCGATCCAAGCCATGGTACTGGCCACACTTATTTGGTGCCCGATATGGCAGCAGCGAGTATTGCAGCGGGTTGTGATGGTTTAATTGTCGAAGTGCATCCCAACCCAGAGAAAGCGATGAGCGACGGATATCAATCGCTCGATTTCCCTCAGTTCGATGACATGATGACCCGTTGCCGAGTCATCGCCACCGCATTGGGTCGCACACTCGGATAGTCCAGCCAACCTTGTATTTGTTGGGACAGCTGGCCAAGCATTTCAACATGTTTGGCCAGTTCGTATTTTTGGTATCGAAGTTTTTCGTTAGGACATGGATCTCATGAAACGCCAATTCGTCTCCCAATTGCAACCCCGCGATGAAGTAGACGAAATCTATCGAGTGCTCGACAAACAATTGCGGCCGAATCGTCAAGGGAATTTGTATTTGCTGTTGCAATTGTCCGATCGTACCGGTGTGGTAACCGGGATGCGTTGGAATGCCGATCAGCGTTTGTACGAGTCCATTCCCAAGGGTGGCTACGTTCGCATCTTTGGCGTTGCGCAACTGTTTAATGGCGGGATACAGTTGATCGTCAACGACGTTGAGCCGACGAAAGAAGCGAATGTGAATGCCGAGGATTTTGATGCGATCGATCAACGTCGCATTGATACTCTGTGGGGTTACTTGACCGAGATGATGGCGACGGTGACAGAGCCATCGCTTAAAAAGCTCGCCGATGCATTTTTGGGCGATGCGAATATTAAAGAGAAACTAGCTGCTGCGCCAGCAGGTGTAAAAACACATCACGCCTTTCCAGGCGGCTTGTTGCAGCACATGTATGATTTGATGAGTTTGGTACAGGTGGTTGCACCGCGTTATCCGCAGGTGGATCGCGAGCTGTTGCTTGTCGGAGCGATGTTGCATGATATCGGCAAGATTGAAGAGCTTGGTTTTGAAGGGGAGTTGACGTATACCGATCCGGGTCAATTGGTGGGTCACCTAGTGCAAGGTGTTCAGATTTTGCAGAAATTGTTGGATACGGTAGCAGCTCAGGGGCATGAGATTCCGAAGGAGCTGTTATGGCGATTGCAACACATGATCGTGAGTCATCATGGTTCGCTGGAACATGGTAGCCCTCGCGTTCCGATGACGTTGGAAGCGGTCTTGTTGCATCAATTGGACGATCTCGATGCCAAGATGAATGCGACCACGGAGTTGATACGTTCGGACATGAACAGTGAAAGTCGCTGGACGAATTACAATCCAACGCTGGGCCGTAAGCTGTATAAACCCTCGCTAAAAAAATAATAACTTCGTAACATCTCCTCGTTCCCATGGCTCTGCCTGGGAACGCACTGCATGAGAGGCTTCTGCCTCGTCATCCTCCTCGTAACATGGCTCTGCCGTGTTACGCACTGCCCGAGAGGCTCCTGCCTCGTGCACATTTCGACCAACTCACCACATTCACCTATTGCGTTTTATGCTGACGAATCTCAGGCAACAGTCATGGCGACTAGGCGGAGATCAAATCGGTGCAGCTTGCGCGACTCGGTGGCGAGTCGCGCGAATGGCACTTATCCATCTAAGTTCTCTGACTGAGTCGACGTCCGACCCCCTTGATTGTGGTATGGGATCTTTGTTGGACTGAGTGTCATTTTTGTTGACTTTGCAAGTTTGATTCCTTAAAACACAATTCTCGTTCTGTCGCTAATTCTAGTTCGATCTTAAAGCTTTTTGGGTTGTCATCTTTAGTAGTGATATTAGGTTCAAAGATTTAGTGAAAGTGAACGGTTTAGGAAGCCCGGCTGTCCAACGAAGGGATGGCAAATGAAGCGCGATGTGCGACGTGGTTGTTGAAGAACGACTGCCACCGACGGGAACGAAGTGCGTACCGACCGTTGCATGGCCCAGAGGCTGTAGCGCGGTGTGGCTGAGCACTTGAGTAGGGTGTTTTCTAGCGTTTGATCGTTTAACCCGTAGCCGTAGCGTATGCGGAGGCTAGGTCCGCGTTGGACTCGTCACCTTATGCGTGCAATCACCACGTTCGATATCTCTGCAGACAGTTTTGTTCGTTTCACCGTCGGAGCACCGCCTCCCGCCCTGTGCGGGAGGTTCTCGCGCCTGCATAGCTACTTCGCGACCATGCCAAGCTCAAGTCAAACAGCAGGGATTTTGTTTAACCCGTAGCCGTAGCGCATGCGGAGGCTAGGTCCGCGTTGGTCTCGTCACCCTATGCGTGCTATCACCACATT
>JAFLCP010000246.1 GCA_017303505.1 Planctomycetota bacterium
GCTCTTCCGATCTCGAATCATCATTTTTCCGATCATCGTCTTGGGCCATATTTTGACGGCCATGTAGAGGAGCCACGGTGTAACCGCGAACAAGCAAATGATGGTTCCCATGCCCCAGTAGTAGTCGTACTGAAACGCAATAACGATCGCGGAGATAGCGGAGATCAGGGAGAGCAGCAAGAGGGCACCCGCACTTGGAACCAATAGATCCAAGATGAGCAAGAACATTGCCGCAAAAACAAGAATAACAATCCACCATGGTGCCGACATAATTTATAAGTCCAATATTCTCACTGCATTCAGCGAGTGAATTGAATCTAAGTATTCCTTTCAAGCGACCAAGGCGACTAGGACCGTATTACCTCGAACCGCAATAACTCGAACGCGTTGCTGAGCGTCGATCACTTCACCATCGGTAATGACACTGATTAACTGATCTCCAAATCTTGCTTTACCAGATGGGAGTAAGCGAGTTACGGTTAAGCCCTCTTGGTCGAGCAAGTGATTCCAATTTACCATGGATTCCTTGCGTTCCAACGCATCCAAGTCGGCTGTTCCACCAGGTGCGAGGGCGATTTCTTTTCCACGCAATACACGCTCAATTTCTTTACGGAAGACGAAAGCCGTCACTAAGACGCTGGCGGACACTACTGCCAGGCCCAACATATTCCAAGAGAAGCGATCTAATTGATAGGAGTTCGTGGGTAGCACAAACGTTTGGCTCGCCAAGACCAGGGCCGAGCCAAGCATGATGATCCCCCCAACTCCGAAGATCCCAAAGCCTGGAAGGACGGTAAATTCAACCAGCAAACACACAACTCCACCGATAAAGAGAAAGATCTCCAGCCAGGCTAAGGTGCCGTTAAAGAATTGCAGCCAGAAATAAGCCGAGAATGCGAGCAAGCTGATGAAGCCCGCGACTCCCAGACCTGGAGTACCTAACTCAGACATGAGGGCGCCGATGGCGATCATCAATATCAGCATTTTCAATCCGCCCGAATTGGCCAAGCGTTGCATTTGCATTTCGAGCCATGGCAATTGCAGGTTGCTCAGCGGTTGATCGAGCTTAAATTTGGGTGGGATATCATCAATCGTTTTCAGTTCACCCAAACACAAACCTTCGTTGAAAGCTTCATTGGCCTTAATTCCTTCCTTCCAATTGAGTTTAGTGACTTCCTCCCATTGTTGACGATCCATGCGATCTTCCAGTAACGTCGGTGTAAAGCGTTCTTTGCGACCATCCAGCTTGTGGCGATAGTTGGCAAGTGGGACGTCGGGAGTTGAAAGCGCCATGAGAGTCGAAAGGTCGATCTTGCTGCGGGTTGCAAGTTCATTGAGTGGTTTTCGGGCTTCTTCTAGCTCACGCAATCCAATTGTTGCTTCCCCTGCCCCGCCCCAATTTGAAGTCGGGCCCATCCAGCGTTGACGACAGGCGGCAACGACCCAGGCCGCATCGCCACGAGCGTTGCCATCCACATACGCGACGGTGATGACTTTGGTGGGATCGAGGTTCGCGATGAAGGTCGCTAGTTGAAGGCTCGAAGCAACGGAGCCACCTTCGCTGTTGATTCGAAACACGAAGAGGTTGGTACCTGCATCGATGGCCTTCTGCATTCCATGGATAAGCGTTGCTACGCGGCGAAGGTGTAAGTGCCCTTCGACGTTAACGATAACACCTTTCAGCTTACCGATAGGCGTGGCGGCGTCTTGAGGAAGACCCGCTAACTGCAATACCTTGACAATATCTTCGAACGAGTCGGCGCTCCCTTGCAGAAGTTTCAGTTCCAAGAGTTTCGGAGTGGTGAGCCGAAATGTGCTGCCCGCTTTGGCAACTTCAGACTCGTTCCACAATTCCCCTTTCTCACGCATTTGTTCACGCAGGTTGGCGTTGACAAATTGTATTTCGCCATTGACCATTTCTAATCGAAAGACACCTGCAGCTGGATTTAGCATTCCATTAACGACGGCTTCTGGCAAGGTTCGACGTCGCTTGACGATCTGTTGATACGCAGCGCTGATCGTTTCATCATCGACAGCTTTTCCCGGGATCGCGCTCCCCAGCGAAGCATTGGTGCCCAAGAGAATTTGTTCGCATGCTAGTAGTGGCAGAAGAGCATGTCCTTCAACCGGATCGGTCGCAAAGGCGACTGCTTTGATGCCAGCTGCTTCTGGGCTGGCAATAAAGCGAGCTAAACTCAAGGCGCGCTCAAAACTGCTACCGCTGCCAATTGACGAAACTTGGTTCGGGTCCTTCGGTTCAGCTGCATTGCCGAGTTCGACTTTCGGGGCGGCTTTGAAATGCAAGATAACAACTGGCCGAACCTTAGAATCCTTAGGCTGATCGATTACAGAGCGAAGCTGCGCAATAATTTGTTCGTCGGCATCGCCTGTTAGCGGCAAAGGGACATTGACGATGAAACCAACGGGAAGTTGAACTTCGTTTTCCTTAGCAGGTGTAGACCCCTCTTGGGCGTCATCAGCCCGCATGGATGTCACCAAACCGAGAAGGAAAACAGCGGCGAGCCACAAGCGGTTCATGGAGTTGGAGTGGAGCCTATTTCGAAACATGATTTGGTCGTCCCTGGTTCTGTCGTCCCTGTTGCTGTTGTTCATCGCAGGGCTCCCTTCATAGGTAGCCGAGGTAAAAGTGAACTTCTCACCGACTGGCTGTTACAACATGCCACAACATTATACGATTAGAGGCTGAAGAGGAGCAATTCGTGGGCGCGAGTCGCCGAATTTGTTCGCTCCAATTCCGATTTTGGCCAATTTATCGCCGATTTTCGGAAGTTAACCGTCCTTTAGGCACAATATTTTCGCGATTTTGAAGGATTCTCATGACCCTGCTATATGCCCGTGGCTCCCGCAGCGAAGCCCTTACCGCCGACGATCTTCGCGCCGGCCTCGAAGTGGCCTTACAGAAATTTCAAGCGGAACGGGGTGTCTGCAAAAACGTTTTGGTTATTCCTCCCGATCACACGCGGTTTGATTCGAGAGCTGGCGAAATCACAACCATGTTCTATCAGCTGTTGGGCGATAGGATCAAAGATATTCTGCCCGCGCTTGGCACACATGCGCCGATGGATGAAGAAGAGCTAACGCATATGTTTCCTGGTGTGCCTCTGGAACTCTTTCGCCCGCATCGGTGGCGCGAGGATGTGGTGACTCTGGGCGAAGTTCCGGCCACGTTTGTGAAAGAAGTGACCGAAGGAATTTATGATCACCCTTGGCCTGCTCAGGTCAATAAGCTCTTGGTCGAAGGTGGGCACGACTTGATGCTTTCCATCGGACAAGTTGTTCCGCATGAAGTGATCGGCATGGCCAACTACAACAAAAATATATTTGTAGGTACCGGCGGCTATGCGGGAATCAATGAAAGCCATTACCTCAGTGCTCTGTATGGTATGGAACGGATTATGGGACGTTGCGATACGCCACTTCGCAAAGTACTCAATCGAGCTTCCGAACTATTCTGCCAAAAAATGCCGATCGTCTACATTCAAACGGTCATCGAGTCGCTGCCCGATGGACGCAAGATGACGCGTGGCCTTTACATCGGTATGGATCACGACGTTTTCTTCGAAGCAGGCAAACTTGCGGCCGAAGTAAACTGCACCCGACTTGACGAAGCTCCACAAACCGTCGTCGTAACGATGAATCCGTCGAAATATCGCCGTACTTGGTTGGCGAATAAAGCCATCTATCGAACACGCATGGCAGTTGCGACCGGCGGAAAGCTTGTCATCATCGCGCCTGGCGTAAAAGAGTTCGGCGAAGATCCTGAGATCGATCGGCTTATTCGTGCGCACGGCTATCGCACCACGCCCGAAATTTTGGAACGTGTTGAAAAGTATCCTGAGTTGCGTAACAACCTCTCAGCGGCCGCACATCTGATCCATGGTTCTTCCGAAAATCGTTTCACGGTTTACTATGCACCCGGACCATTATCCAAACAAGAAGTCGAGAGCGTCGGTTACCAATGGGCAGATCATGTGGCGATGAGTGAACGCTATCAGGTCGCCAACATCGATACAGGCTGGCATACCACGGCTGATGGTGAGCGTTACTATTTCATCAAAGACCCTGGGCTCGGTTTATGGATGCATAAAGACCATCCTAGTGCTCGGATTTGAATCAGTCGATTCGCCGCGATTTAATCCTCGACTTGCATACCCAGTTGTCGCATCTTGCGATAGAGATTGGAGCGATGCAGGCCGAGCGATTGGGCGGCGGCTGAAATGTTCCCTTTCGCGGCATCGATATGAGCTTGAATCACTTGCACTTGGAACTCATCGGTACAATCGGCGAGTGATTTGTCGAGATCTAACGAGAGTGCATTGGCTGAGGGGGGCGTTGCTGCTGACGGGCGTTGCAAGATAAAGTCCAAATCCGTCGGCAGGATTTCATCGCCTACCTGTAAATAAGCCAACCGTTCCATCATGTTTCGCAATTCGCGAACATTGCCTGGCCAATGATATTGCAGCATCTTCTGTTTGGCCGCGTCGCTCCACCGCGGTCGACCTCGACGAATCTTGGCACAAAATCCATCCAGAAAAAACTCTGCCAACTCTAGGACATCCTCACCTCGCTCACGCAGGGGTGGCAAACGCAAGGTAACGACATTGAGACGAAAGAAGAGATCTTCGCGGAAGAGTTTTTTGGAAACGAGTTCAACCAAATTTTGATTCGTAGCGGCAATCACCCGAACGTCGGTTGATATGGGTGTTGATCCGCCAACACGCACCACGACTTTCTCTTCGAGCACCCGCAATAGCTTGCTTTGCCCATTGAGACTCATGTCGCCGATTTCATCTAGGAATAGAGTTCCGCCGGCAGCCAGTTCGAATTTGCCCGCTCGACTGGCGATGGCATCGGTGAACGCTCCTTTCTCATGGCCAAATAGTTCGCTCTCCAGCAAACTCTCTGCAATCGCGGCGCAATTGACCGCAACAAACGGTTGCGTTCGCCGTTCACTTTGCAAATGCACCGATTTGGCAATCACTTCTTTTCCGGTTCCATTTTCGCCCAGTATCATCACAGCCAGGTCAGTCGCCGCGACGCGTGACGTCATCTGTCGAACAGCATCCATCGCTGGACAGTGTCCAATGATTCGAATACGTTCTTGTTCCGCTGACACCCAATAGTCACGAGCCTTGGTTAAGCCCTCGATGGTCTTGATGCCTTCTAAAATCATCGAGATCGGCTTTGATAATTCGAGCAAAAGATTCTCATCGTCTAACGAAAACGTTCCTGACTGATGATTGATTAATTCGAGCACACCCAATGCATGGCCACGACTGTCCACCAGCGGGACAGCGGCGAGCGATTGTGTGTGATATCCAGTTTGTTGATCGATGCGGCGATTTACTTCTGATTCTGGATCACCGCTATCCCAGCGTTTGGCCTGTAAACTTTGCATCACGGAGCCGACGATGCCCGCTTTGTCGGGGATGCGAAGTTCGCCACCTTCGACACCCAAAGCGGGATAGCCGACAAGTTGCTTGGCGGGACGGTCCCACAAAAACAAGCTAGCTCGATCTGCACGCAAGGCTGATGTAAGAACGCGCGCGAAGCGTTCGAGCATGCGTGGCGTATCTTGATGGAGATGCCAGGCACTTGCCTCCGCAAACAATATCGCCAACAAGTCGGCTCTTTGTTTTAATTGCTCACGGGAGTGAAACAAACGTACGGCCAACTGAACCGAATGGACTAGCTTTCCGCACGCTTCGATGGCTGCCACAGTGGGTGACTGATTCCAAGCCGCTACTAGAAACTGCGGCGTTTCCAGTGGCTGCAGTGAAGCTTGGAATAGTTCCCAATAACCACCATCATGCGAAATGGGAGTTGAATGGGAATCAAGAAGAGCCGTCAGTGGTGTAGTGCCCCCCAGCCCTACACCACCGACTAGCTTCCATTGTCGAAACCGTTGGTGGTACCATCTCAGTGAGACGGTGCCCAACGCTTGTCGTCCTTCGTCTAAGGCAAGCTCTATAACTTCTTTCTCCTGGTTACAGTTTTCGATTTGAGAAAAAACTGTACCGAGAACTAGCTTGCGAAGTTGAGTTTCGCTTGCGTGTTCGCCAACGAAGTCTGATTTATTCACCACCTTCTCCCTTTCGATGTAGGGATCCACGAATCATCCCTGGCATCTGTACTTGAGGTGGTGATAAGTCTTAACGTTTTGTCGACTTGGTTGTTGTTCGACCTGCAGCTACCCGACCACCACTATTGCCGACATAGACTTTCGGATCGTCCACGATCCATGCGGTACTCCAAGTCTTGCCGTTGTCGCCATTGACGACATTGTAAAAGAACGTTCGGAATCTTTCACATTTGTAACCGTAAGGATACTGAGAAGTAATGTAATCTTCTGCCGTTAAATCTTCGACTCCAGGTCGAGCATAATAATGGACCATTCCGTCCGGCGTGAAGGACATACCCAAAGTCCACCAACCTGTGGTCTCAATATTTGGGCCCTTCATATCTCCTCCGTTTCGCCCGGCACGAATGCGGAAGTGAGCGTAATGTTCGATTTGGCCGTCGACTTTCTTACTTTCTTTGACAATAAATAAACCTGGCCAGTAAACTTCATTTTCTTCCGAGGATGAGCTGAAAAGGAAGGTTTTCTTTTCTTTCATGGCTGTGGTTTCAACTGCGGCTCGGAAACCGAATTGCGGACCGTTGCGAGGTTCCCATTCCGATATAGGCGGCAAGTAGACCCGAGTTGTCACGGAAGGAGTTTGC
>JAFLCP010000247.1 GCA_017303505.1 Planctomycetota bacterium
GCACCCGTAATGAGTCCATCCATCACGGCGAATTCAATGTTTGTGTTGTTCAGAAAGGCATCGCGAATTGCGGTGAAATCAGCGTCGGCCGTGTCCCAGACCATTTCGAATTCAAGCGAAGCGTCTTTGAGGGTTCCCACGGTTGCTCGCCAGCCGTTATTGCTTCTCGTCGAGACATCCGCTTCTCCGGCTTCTAGGCTAAGAGTCAGATCGCGGACGTTGCCGATGAGATCCCAGACCGGAGTCGCAAACACACCGGTGTTTCGATATAGCTTTGCATCAAGGCCAAGTTTGGCTGGCATATTTCGTACTCCTTAACGAACGCTGTTAGCCCACAGCGGGGGTAAGCGATCTTTGACTTTTTCCAGTGCTGGTCCCATGAATGGCCGTTTGGGATAACGTTCTCGTCGGAATCGACCTCCGAACTCATGGGCTTTGCCGGCAACACCGACGACATCGAAGTCGGGGCCGATCAAAGCCACACCTCGCTGCTTGTCCACGGCGTATACAATGGAACGCTTCAATTGGCCGCGTCGTGTGTTAGGCGGTGTGCCGGGCATCGCTGCCGTTTGGCGTCGGCGGATCGACCGCCGAGCCATCAAACGAATCGACGCAGCTGCATGCCCAAGGCTTTTAAAGTTGCCTTGTTGCGCTTTCGCTTTGACCTTCTCGAACGATTTCTTCGTGGTGACTTTGACATCGATCATGGGTTATGGGGCTGTGAATCCTTGAGCGTTGACGTAAATGGCAGCACCGGTGGCGATACACGCAAAGTTCAGTGCCGTATTCGCGGTTGTTTTGAGTGGATTCTCAAAGATGATTTCAGACATTGGTGCATTGGCTGGCAAATGTCCACGCCAGATGATTGCAGCACCATCTTTGAGAACAATTTCGGTGGCGACCGCAGAATTGTTGGAGAGTTGCAGGGAGCAGATGTAGCGCCGCAGTCCTGCCCCGGCTGCTGGCGCGAGCACAACATCGGTCGTATTGATGACTCCACCGGCCGCTGCGACACTGGACCATTCGAGCTCTGGTATCTGCCATGGACGAGTGACCAAAACACCTTGCAAGGTTGAAACTAAGTCTGCCACATCTCCAGTAGCGACACTGGCATAAGCAGCAGTGAGAGCACGAGCCGCCATACGGACAGGGTTACCGCTGATCACGGCGTCGTGGGCCGCTTGGCCGGCCACGTTGGCCGTTACGGTTCCGATGTTGGTTGTGGTCGCAGTTGCCCCGGTTAAAATAACTCCAAGCCCCTGACCAATAACCGTTTGGCCTCGTCCTGCGGTGATTTCGGCTGTCAGTTCCGCATAGTCTTGGCAATTGATGAATTGGGATTGAAAGTTGATGTTCGCCGCAGGTGCTGCCGCGAGCGCGATTTGTCCCGAACCAGCAACGTAGATACCTCCGAAGATGGTTCCATTCAGATCAAGAGTGTTAGCATCGATCACGGTGGCGGAATAATTGCCACGCAAAGTCATTCCGTTGTTGGTGACTCCGCCCAAATGGTCAACCCAGATTGTCGGTGTGCCCGTATAGCCATGGGCTGTGGATGTAAGTCGAATGACATTCCCAGGACCAGCGATTGCATTCGTCACGCCTCGAAATGCTTGATGGTTCATGGATCGGATTCGAATCTTGTACGTTGCTGTAGGATCCGGAATCTGTTGGTGACGCACGTACGAGTTCGAACGTCCACCCGTCGAATCCATCACTCGGGAGTGGAAGTAGCATTCGTCGGAAAAGGGTTCGAGCTCCAGGATCGAGTAAGCGGCAGTTGTGACGATCGTCGAGACTGCCGAAGCGATGGGTGCTAGGCCTCCATTTTGCACGCTATAGACCATCTGAGTTACGGTCATGCTTGCCGCGCCACCGATATCGACATTGAGACTCTGTTTGCCGTCCGGTATTCCCGTGATGGGATCCACGGATATTGCTTCGATAATATGGTGCGTGTTGGCTTGGCGTGTTGCACCCGACAGCACTGCAATCATTGCACGGAAAGGGATCGTGAACGTTTCTTTCGAAAGTAGTTCAACAAATCCGCCGGCTGCGGTGCCCGACGCAATGGTTAAAACACCACTGGATACCGTGGCCGTTGAGCCGCCGCTGGTGTTTACTTCCCATTGATCGGTGAGTGGTCTCGTCCAAGAGTCACGGAACTTCTTTTGGATCGATTTGACCTTGAACATATCGTCCAGATCATCTAGTCCCGGAATGTCGCGAGTGACTCCGCGTGAGTTAGTGAACTGCATTCGATACGGTCCGACGTCTCCAGTTGTCATCTTTTATCTCCAAAGCCGAAACGTGAGAGTCAGGACGCTGGTGAATTGCCGCAGTTCTAACAAATGGTCAGGTGCATAGACCGGTGTATTTTCAACGCCAGTGCAGCGGGCACCTGGATAACTTGCAAGTGGATTGGAACGGAAGTGATCGCCGATCTCCTCGACCAAGAGCATCAGCGAGTCGATGACTTCGATTTCGTTGGGGGTTTTCTTTTGGATTGCTACATCGATCTGGTAATCAAAGTTGTCACGCGAACGATCCAGCGACGAAGTGGTGATTCCTTTCGGAACGACCGTTACCTTCAATTCAGACATCGACTGAAGATCGAAGACCGGCAGATAAAGCCGCTGGGCCGTAAACGGCTGGCTGAATGAGTTTCCATTCAGCTCAGCGGTCACGGCATCTGCGATAGCGACGATATTGGCGGGCATTATTCAATCCCAATCTGTTTGGTGTGGATTCGAAGCAATCTTCGGTGGGGATCGGACCACCGCCAAGTTGGTTCGCTTCCGGGAACGTTGACCTCATAGACGTAAATCTTGCCATTGTCGGCTTCGCGAATCGTGTCGCCACGCTCCGGAATAACCTGCAAACCGGCGAGCACCAGTTCGTCAGGTGAAATAAGAAAATCACGATCGGTCCATTGCATGTGGACTCCACCGTAACCATCTTCGAGTTTGAGTAGCGTCCGTCCGATGATGGCCGTGACGCTTGTCTGGTTGGCTCCCCTAACGTAGACAACCGTTTTGGACGCATGTGTCTTGAGCTGATTAGCGAGCCACTCTTGCCCCAAGCGAAGTAGGTCTGCCATAGTAATCATCCGCTCAAGACTTGATGTTCGGTGGTGGCTTGCTGTTTTGCTCCATCAGTTTGAGCAGTTGTTGGTATTGGTCCATCAACTGCTTGAATTGCTCATCGTTGAGCAGCGTGTTACCACGGGACTTGCGAATGTTGCGAATCGCCTGCAGTACGAGGGGTAAACCATATTGCAGCGTCAAAAAGAGCAAGATGCTAGAAGCAGCCGAAGTGGCAACCAATCCCGTCGGTGTCCAGGGAAGGCTAGGGCGTAATTGATCCCGCAATAATCCGGAATCATCCGGTTCTTGTGGGGCTGGCTTGATTCGCGGACGTTCAATGATGGAGTCAATGACATCGTCCTGCACTTGAGTATTGGCTACTAAGGGCATCGGCCATTTCAGCGGTTTGCCTTGGGTTGTGGAAGGTACTTGGGCGAGCACAGAGAGTTCCTTCGTTTGGGCACTCACTTCCTTAGCACCTGCAGGCAAGGCTTCCAAAGTTGTGGGCAGTTTCCCGCGCATCGCACTAAGCAAAAACGGTGTTGATTGTCCTAGGCCTTCACCACCACCTGCCCAAGTCAGTAGTCCCACGACGCGCGGACCTTCATCGGTATAATCGATTAAGCTCGAACCGCTGCGACCTCCGATGGCCTCCGGTTTCCAGGAAAGGATCTGGCCTTCTTTGCGATTGAGCCGGAGAACCTGCAAGCTGGGCCATTCGCAACGCGGGCAACCAAACGTTGTTACTGAAGATTGGATGTTAGGGTAACGATCCGCCAACGGGATCGGGTCAACGTCCTTAGCAAACGCTTCGTTGCATTTGAGCAGAGCGAAATCGACACTAGTCCCTCGACCATAGCCCGAAGCAATGATCGTACCCGTCCCTTTTTCGCTTACCCCATTGGTATTCCAGCGTTCCACATTGACCGATCGGCCGCGAGTGGTGCCGGCAACATGGGCGTTCGTAAGAACGATCGCATTGCCTTCCTGGCTACGGCCGACAACCGTGCCGCTACCGCAAACACCGCTGACGGTCACACGCACGGTGGCTTGAATCACCTTTTCGAAACGGTCCCCTGACGCTACTGCGGAAGTGACTTTCGTCTGTCGCCCAACGAGCGTCAGCTGCTCTCGTAACGGTTCTAGTACGATGGTATTGGCCAAACCCGGACGAGATTGACATTTGCCATCAATACAGATTTTCTCTTGGGCGAACGAGCCGCTGCCAAGGCAAATAACTACTACGGAAATGAACGACAGCAACTTTGTTTTCATACTGATTCCTACATAAAAAGAGAAAGATTTTGTTAGGGTCACAATCGAGACGTGACGTTGGGCTATTGGCTCAGTCGTATGCGAACGGTCGTATCTGTTAATGCCGCCGCGCGAACTACCTTGCCGATCGACTTATTCCCGGCGGAAGTTGTGGTCACCACGTTGTTGGTGTCGTCCCAGAACAGGATGGTGCCTACCGTGAATGCGACCCCGGTGTTTTTGTTGAAGTCAAAGATTCCGTCGACTGCCAGCGAACCTAATTCACCCGCAGCGATAGGACGAACGGTGACACCGACTAAATCACCTTGGACCACGACATCTCCCGATGCCAAGGCACCCACGGGTGTGTAATCGATGTAATGACCTTCTTGAATGAATGTTGCTTGTGGCATGGGTACTTAAACCTCAATGAATGAATCGTAAGTTGGCAATGAAAGTGGGCTAGCTGCGGCTTAGGCTTCACCCTTACTCTTGATCGCGGCGCGGGTGTCTTGCAGGCTGGCACCGAAGTCGTGGTATCCTCGCATCTGCACACCGAGAACATTGAAGTCGGCTTCCGCCGTTTCGATGGTTGGAGCTTCTTGACCGTTGAGAAAAGCAACTTCAATCAAGGGGAGATCATTTGGATCGGAAAGCAGATACCAAGCCTTCGAAGAGTTGCCGACGTAATTGGAATTGCTCAAATAACGACTTACCTCAACACGGAATTTGCCGTTATGAGGATTGGTGATAGGGACACGAGCGTTAGGCGTGTTGTCCTTCATTTCCGTCGATTTGTACAACTGCGAACCAATGGCTGACAGAGCGGTGGGGACCACTAGAATCGCTGGCATGGTACCGATAGGTTTGCCATCAGAGTCAACCATGTCGTAGTAAGCGACTTCTGCTTTCGTCAATCCATCGATGGAGAGAACCGTGTCGGTGCCTGCAAGAAAGTTCTTATTGCCGACCGTAAAGAATGCCGAGTTGTTCATGAACGTCGTCCAGAACACATCATTAATCTTTAGGCCCGAACCACGCCCCAGCTTACGTGGAACGGTAGTGATCGCGCCGAGATCATCGTTAATGATGTCGCGCCGATCTACGGATAACATCAGAGCATAGGTGTCGGCCTTGTTGGTGTAACTCTCATTACCAAGGTTTCCGTGTTTGATCTCACCCCCTGGGGCGACCAATTCGTATTGGTCCTTACCGATCAACCGGTAACTGGTTACCGTCTTGAAGTCCGACACGTTGCGCACCGCACAAATATTGCGCCAAGTACGCTCTACATGGAAAAAACCATCCAGCAGAAACTTGTTGGCGACGTTAGCCAGGATGGCTCCAATATCAATGTTGCTCACCGAGCTGGCTTCGATCCTAGTCCCGAATGCGGCCCGCATGACGGCTCGATGGTCGCGGAAGTTGCGACCGGAATAACCATTGGCCCATGCAGCTTCCAGCAAGAGTTCCTGCAGTCCGATCCCGCCACGGAATCGGCGATTGGCCACATCCAGCGCTTGCTCTTCTGTGACATCTTCAATGTTCGTCAGGCCAGCAGAAAGATAACAAGCGGCTTCCAGTACACTTGAGTTGATAGCATTTTGCTGGATGTGAATAGCTGGTACCTCGGGGCGCATCGCACGAATCTTTTCCAGTTCAGCCTTTTCCAGGTTCCAGCCCTCGCGGATCGCGCGAGCTTCCACGCTCGGAAGAGCACCACTATAAATCCGACGAATAGCAGCGATACGTTCGAGCTCAGTGGCATGCGCACGTCGCATCTCTTCGATTGCTGCGTTGACATCGTGTTGAGCGGCAATGGAGGGTGCGGTTGCGGGAGTCGGTGTGACCGGTGTCGTCGGCGTCGTATCGGTATCGCCTTGATTTGAGGTTTGCGAATCATCCATGTCAGGGTCTCCAGGGGGTACAGATGCCTGAGCGGCGACACTCGCGCTCGTTGCTCCGTCGGCACCAAGGTCTACAAAGCTGATTTCACCAAGCGAGGATTTGCGGACAACGTTTACGGGACCGCTGTACTGCGTGCCGTTCACGGTGACCTTTATGCCTTCCTTCACGAACTCGAATTCATCCACGCCTGCGCCGACAGAGGCTTGCCAGGGGAAGCCATTTTTGGAACTCACTACAACTTCCCGAGCAGCGGGTGTGTCGCGTGAGACGATACCCGTGGCGATGAGTTGGCCACCTTCAACACGAATTGCGTCCGTGTGACCAACACCCGAAAGTGGATCATGACCAAATCGGATCGGCCGAGCCTGCGATGGGATCGACAGACCCGCTAGATCGATAATCACGGGATGCCGCCATCCAGCCACACGCATCGGGCCACCGGTGTAAGCCACCATGCGAAACTTTGGGAGCGCTGCT
>JAFLCP010000248.1 GCA_017303505.1 Planctomycetota bacterium
CGCAAAGGGGATGGCGAACCAGGGTGGATCACCATCTGGCGCGGAATGGAATTTCTAATGCAACTAATTGACGGAATTAACCTAGGTCGTAACGCCAAATAACAGCGACATGTGGGTAAAGACAAGGTCGGAGACCCATGCTACGTAATGTGAAGTTTCAATACTCGTAGTCCAACATCAAGAGCGACGAATTACGACCACGAGTTACGACCACGAATTACGATCACGAATTACGAAGTACGAAGTAGGAGCTACGAAGTAAGTGCTACGAGATGGACAGGGTTGCTTCATTTTGTCCAGCACGGGTCGGAGACCCATGCTACGTAATGTGAAGTTTCAATACTCGTAGTCCAACATCAAGAGCGACGAATTACGACCACGAAGCACGATCACGAATTACGACGACGAATTACGAAGTACGAAGTAGGAGCTACGAAGTAAGAGCTACGAGATGGAACAGGTAGCTTCATTTTTTCCAGCACGGGTCGGAGACCCATGCTACGATTTCACCCAATTCTTGCTGGCAACTTCGACTTCGAAATCGGGTTGGCCGGCCAAGACGGCCACTTGCTTTAGCCCACGATAAATAAACTGCAGCTCATCTTCTTTAGTGGGCTCGTCACCCTGCACGACATCCGCCGGATAAATCGGAGTGCCGCAATAAACTCGAACGTGGGCTGCTTTGAACAAGGCAGCCAACACGAACCACGTTCGCGGTGCACCTTCGATATAGCAGGGAACAATAGGTACGTTCGCTCGCAAAGCAACCTTCGCAGCCCCAGGTCGCACCGACAGAAACAGGTTGGGCGAGCGATTGATGCGCCCTTCAGGAAACATCCCCACCAAATCACCTTTTTCAGCATAACGAATCGCCAGCTTAGTCGAACCGGTATCCATACCGCCGCGGTTGGTGGGAATCGCTTGGAACAGCTTCAATGCCACGCCCATCACCGGATGCTCACAGTACTCTTTAGCTACCATCCAATGCACACGTCGCTGTGGCAACATTTGCAAAAAGAAGGGATCCAAACTGCAACGATGATTGGCGATCATCAATGCACCTTGCTTCGCATCCAGAGGGAATGGAGTCATCAACTCCACTCGCCATAGAAGCCGACAAACTGTGTAGATCGGTGAGAACAAAATGTTCTCCCAAATCGAGTAGGGGCGTCGAGTGGCCAAATAAACCAAATATCCAACCCACAAGACCAATAGCGATCCAAACCAAACGAACGCACATTGTTCCGGCGATAGCGACATCAACTAAAATCCTTCGGAGGCTAATGACGCAACCAAGCTCACTTCACTTCAACCAAAACGCTGGGTTGATTACCACTATCGAACTTAAACACTTTGGCAGCTCGTGGATCGGTCACAATCCACTCGTTCCCCATCAGGCTAATGCCAACGGGATTGACAAGCGGCTCGCCTTGAAACACTTTTTGAGGAGCTTGACCACTGGCGACTTTCCAAATCGCTTTGCCATATCCATCGGTCACAAACGCTTCTCCAGCAGTATTGACCACAACCTGATGCGGAAAATCAAACTGCCTCGTTGATACGATCACTTCGGTCTTGGCATCGGGCGAAACTTTGACCAATTGCTCATTGTCTTGCGTGATCACCCAGAGGTTGCTAGCCGAATCCAAACACAATCCGCGTGGATTAAGCTTCGCAAACAATTCGGGCGTGTTGGAATTCGGGGCAATCTTTAAAACCGTACGAGTTTCCAGATCGGCCACGTACATCGTTCCGTCTGCGGCGATCGCGATATCCATGGGGATACCAATTTTCCCACCGGTGATTGCCTCAGGCTTACCTTCCGCATTGATCCGATATAAATCTCGAGTTGCGCTATCTCCAACAATCAACACACCATCGGCTGTGAGCGCCAAACAACGAGGCGCGTTGAGAGGCTCGCGAAATTTTTTCGAGCCTTGCACAAATACCGATAATCCGTCACCCGTTTTGCGCCACACTCCAGGCAGATTCCGATCTACAATAAACAGTGTGCCATCGGCACTGGCGACCGAATCCAAGGGATAGGTAGCTGCGGGACTTGTCTTGAGAGCAGCAGGCTCTTGACCGATTGCCGTTGCGGTCTGCGCCGCGCCCCCAACTGTGGCGATCACGTACAAATGTACGTGACACAGAATCCGGCGAAAGCTCTCGAATGTGTTGCGGTTCAACATATAGATGAATTCAAAGGAAGGATTGGCAGGAATAGGAAATCGAGCAAACCGATTGCGGCCCGTTTCGCTTACCAGTTTAACCGCTGCCGATTTATGGAACTAGACCGGAATCCCCTGGGCTCGCAGTCGCACACCGACCGCCGCTCGGCATTTTCCCCTAGCTTTTCCCCAATTCACGCACCACTCGCAAGTTCATCACATCCAAGTCTTCGCCGGTTTCTTCGTCGTTCCCTTTCGGCGTTTCCAAGTACATCGGAATGGCTCGCAACGACTTGTTCTTTAACCAGCGTTTGAATCCTTCCGGGCCGATTGTTCCTTGCCCTATATGCTCATGTCGATCAACTCGGCTGCCGCACCCCTTTTTACTGTCGTTCAAATGCAACGCTGCTACGCGTTCTATCCCGAACTGATCGTCGATGTCTGCGAGCAGTTTTTTTAGTCCCGCTGCTTCTGCCAAATCATAACCGGCGGCCATCGCATGACAGCTGTCAATACATACCCCAATGCGTTCCGTCTGTTTGACCGCTGCCAAAATGGTTCCCAACTCCGACAGATCCGCCCCCAGATTGCTGCCTTGCCCCGCTGTGTTCTCGAGGAGCAGCTTCACCTTAAAGCCGATGGTTGCAGCCAGCACTTCTTTTACGGCGGCAATAATCCGTTGCACACCTTCTTCGGCCGAGCTCGTAGTGAAGGATCCGGGATGGACAACGACACCGTCAAGATGCAGTTGTTCAGCACGCCGCAATTCGTCGACCATGGCCGCAATCGATTTTTTCCACAACTCATCGCTGGGCGCGGCCATGTTGATCAGATAAGAAGCATGAGCTATCGGGCGAACGATCCCGGTCTCCTTCATCTGTTGAGCGAATTGGTTGATGTCTTCGCTTTGGAGATCTTTGGCGCTCCATTGGTTGTTGTTCTTGGTGAAGACTTGCACACAGTCGCAACCGACTTCTTTCGCCCGTTCGACACCCCGCCACACACCACCTTGGGTCGACATGTGAGCGCCTACAATCAGAGCCATCAATGCACCTCCAGTGCGCGTGCGAACTAACTGGCTATAGTTCCGAAAGAATTGAGAATACCACAATCAGCAAGTAACCACCAAAACAGAGCACCGATAAAAGCACTTGAATCATGCCAAGGTAGTATCCAATTTGGATCGTCGTAAGCGTACGTGGATCAAGTCTACCCTGTCGGGCTGCGGCAAGATCTTGGGCGCCAAAGACCCATGCCAAGATCCCCATGATTGTTCCAAAAGGACCGCAACCAAACATCAACACCCAAGCCAAAATCCCGAGCACCAAGATTAAACCCGAGCGATCTTGCTGAGAGTATGGGTAGCTGTATTGAGGTGTTGGATTTTGAGATGTGCCTGGAACCGTATCAGAAAAAGGATTGGCGGTTGACGCATAGAGATCAGTGCTCGAAGCAACTTGCCAAGCTCCATTTTCACCCTTGCGAATTCTGAAACCCGGCCCGACTCGCCCTTGATTCTTCCACGCAACTAGTGTTCGCCAATCGACAGGTCCATAAACGCTCCCTCCCGGCGCTTCGAGATAGTACATGTCCGCTTGGGAGGAACTCGATGCGTCCGAATTCCCAGTTGAACTTCCGAAGCTGGACGATTGACTCGGAAGGGCACCGAATATACTGGTTGAGCCCGCGTTTGAACTTGGTAGTGGTGGCGTCGGCTCTTTCTTATCGGCTCCTAGCCCATCGAACAAGCCGCCTCCACTGTTGCTGCTGGGAGCCGCAGGTGACGTAGGAGACAGCGGGCCGAAAAGCGAATCCGACGGTGCAGGATTGGATGGCGCTGGATTGGAGGGGGATGGTGTCGGTGGATCAAAAATCGAACCACCGAAGCCCGACGACGGAGATGTAGGCGCTCCGCCTGGAACAAGTTGCACGGTCGTGCAACTCGGACAGCGGGCTTGCTTACCTGCATGCTCATCGGCGACCGATAACGTTTGCCCACAACTCTTGCAGGGAAATTGAATCGCCATCGAGTATCAGCCTTGTTCGAGGTGGAATTCAGCAGCTCTATGCTGTTAGCCGGCGTTTGCCGCAGCGTGTTTTTCTGGGTTTAAGTATATAAAACTCTTACCCAATCTTCCGCCATAATTCCCGGCAGAAATTCGAACAAGATTAGGCGTTGATAATGCGGCTTCGATCGCGGCCTGAGTCGCATGATAGATCGAATTCAAATCGCGACCGTTGATGATGATTTCTTGAATGCTCACAACTCCGTCTGGAACTCTGGATTTCTCCCCCAGCTTCTCCTTCAGGGTTGGACAGTACTCGGCGAAGGTACTCGCAATCAAGAACTTGTAACTGCTACCAGCCTTTGACGCGCTGGCGGCGACACCACCGGGAAATGTGGTAATCGTATCGGGACATTGATCTACGGCCAAAGCAGCTCGCTCGGCAGCTTCTAAGGCCGCATCTTCCGTCGCCCCCAAAAACCACAAATTGCCACCCATCACCCCATCTTGGAAACCGAATCGTCGCGATAGAAAAAATTCGCCACCCAAAGTCGGAATGACCCAGCCGGGAACACCATACCGAACTTCGCGTGTCTGATGGCCGTCACCAAAAAATGCAATCTTGCGTCCCAGTTTGTAATACGGATCGGTATCCAAACGATTGAAGAGACGGGTGGTAGGGCAGGTCAAAACGTTTTGACTGAGTCGAGCCAACAAAACTTTTTCTAGATGCTCGACACGGTCTTTGCGAAATCGCGGAACGTGAAATTGAACTACCGCGCCAATGCGGCCATCAGGTGTTTCTTGTCCGGGAGAAACACCGTCGAAAATTTGCGACACACCCGCCTCGCAATCGCACAAGATCGTACTGCTGGCATGCCCCGTCACCGCATGACAACAATGATCGAGCCATTTGCGATCGCGAGCTGTGATCAATACTTCGGCGTAGATACTGCGAAAACCTTCAGCGTAAGTATCTTCAACCAAGCGATGGCGAAGTTCAGTGCGATCGTTCATCGGAGTCCTTTCAGGCGATTCAGCGACAGGAGGGGAGGGGAGTGATAGAGCAGTTGAATATGTTTAGCTGGCCGCAGGGCGTCCTTTGCCAACATATACCGCATCTTCGGTCACTACCTTATCCATGTAAATGTCATGGTGCTCACATGGAATCTCATCGAACAATTGGCATTCGAAAGAGAGCGCAACCAACGGTGCATCCAATCGAGCATGCTGAAGCAGTTTGTCATAATAACCTTTGCCATGGCCCGTTCGTCCGCCGTTACGATCGAAAGCCACACCAGGCACCATGACCAAATCGAGATCTTCAGGTTGAAGATGCTTTTCCTTGACGGTTCGCAATTCTTTGCGTGGTTCCAAAATGCGATACATCCCGAGTTCCAACTCGTCCATGTTTTCTAAATGAAACAATTCGAGTTCACCGTCGAGACAATAGGGGACGACAATTCGCTTGCCACTAGCTAGGGCAGCTGGAAGAGCTTGTCGCGTTCGGACTTCGTCGCGAACGTCGACATAAAACATCACCGTCTTGGCGGCGTTGTAGTCAGGCAGTTGCATGAACCGATCGACAATGCGGGTACTTACCTCATCTTTGTTGGCCTGGTTGCGTCGATTCTCGTGGGCTTGTTGCCGAATCGCCTGTTTTCGTTCGCTCAGAGAGGGAGAAGTCGTGTCGCTCATCGAAACGTTCACTCGCGCCTTAGGGTGAAAAAATGGGAGGCGTTTAACAATGAGACGCCCCGCAGAATTTGCTAAATATCAAAGATCAAAACCAACTCACAAATCACCAGTCCACAAAAAAACACCCACAACAACCGCCCAGTGCCATCAGGGTAAAATTGGGTGTTTTAATGGGTACAGGCGTTTTTTGAGCTGGTTACATGGCCGTCGCCGGTTCACTCCGACATGAAGCCAAACCCCATTTTAGAAGGATTGCCTCGTCCCGAGTTGGCGACGCCATGCGATGCCACCATGGTAGCAATCCGCGCTGAATCTTCCAGTAGTTTTATGGTGAACAGGAGAATTCGTGTTCTTCGTTTAACCCGTACGCCGTAGGCTAGGCCGCGTTGGATTGGCCATTGCAGCTAGGCGACCCGCCGTGACAGGCTCTAAGCACACCTCGGATGGCGCCGGGCGTGGTGTAAGCCTCTTCGGCAACGCCACATCCAACGCGGCCTAGCCTACGGCGTACGGGTTAAACGCAATACCGTTCAATATTTTCTTAAATCGCGGCTCCTGCTAGAGTTAGGCTGTACCACCAACCACCCCCTAACAAGGAGCCGCGACATGAACGGGCA
>JAFLCP010000249.1 GCA_017303505.1 Planctomycetota bacterium
ATTTTTCTCGCAAACACGGGTACTGAACGCGGTAGCTCTCTACGAAGTGATTCAGATCTGCGATTGGGGTTGGAGCGTTTGGCCCGTATGCAGCGCGGCGCGAGGTAGTAAGACATTTGTAAGTCTCAGCCTATCCTTCCAACTGCCTCAACTCATTAAGGCTTGGCGAGGTTATAGGGATGTGATATCGAGCGCTCGCCCTTGAGGAGCAGTGATCGCTACGGTTTTGGGGAAGGCTCAGTTACCGTGGGTTGCGATTCACCTAAGAGGGGGGCGGGCCTAAAGAGAGAGCGGTTGAAAGTGCTTTGGTCGCTCTCCTGCTCACCTTTCTAATTTCTCCTCTCTCGCGCAGCGTCGGACGCAGTTTTGGCCTAACTGGTCCGCCTAATTGGCCACTGAAGTATCCAACCTGCGGGTGATTCTGTGGCGGAATGGACAGTGGGGAGTTGGCAGTGTTTTGGTCTGTTGTACCGGCGGAGAATCCTGCCTTCTACTCACTTCGGAAAAGAAACTCTTTTGGGACTGACTCATTTCCAAGTGTCATGTACTTGGCACGCGAAACACTAGTCCCAATACCTTTCTGTTCGCCCTCGCAATGGAGCAATTTTTGGATTGGTATCCCAGATTTGTTTGTGAATTTGTCTTCAGGCAATCCGGTCGAGAAAATCCACTCTAGGTTCGGAAGTAAATCCATCGTGAAGTGCTGGTTGTCGTTGTAGGAAAGATCGATCGTCCGCAACGTTTTACTCGTAATGACAAAGCGTCGACTCTTACCCTTCAAACGATTGCAAAACAGGAATTCTATGGAACTCCCTTTTAACAAATGGTCTAGGTCTTCTTCGCTCAAGTCTAAGCCAGAAACGCTAAGCCATCGCAGTCTCGGCAACAAGGTGAGTTTTCGAATCGAACTCCCCGTCAATTTTGTATCTGAGATGTCCAAGGCTTCCAATTGACGTAAGGAAGTGAGAGCCAAGATGCCGTTATCGTCGATTTTCGATCCTGATATATCGAGGAATTTTAGGCATGGCGAACTTTTGAAACACTCCAAGTTTTCGTTTCCGAATCTCGTGAAATCTGCCAGCAAGATTTCCTTTCCTTTGATTGCATCTGCATCCATTCCCGAAAGATCGATCTTGCCATTCGAGTTGGTAAATGACTCTGGGTTAACGGCTATACCTAGGTTCGGAACAGAGATGCCTATTGCCTCAAATGAAGTTGCGAAGCTTGGTTGCTCCACCTCGGAAAGAACCTCCATCGATCTGGGAAAAATAAGGGAATTTGAGTCAGAGCTAGAAAGTTGAAGTAATCCAAGCGTTAGAAGGAAGATAGCCATAAATCTACCCCTAAATTTTGCGCGAAGCCATTGTTAATTGTACTGGGCAGATGGTCGCTTAGTGGACCAGTACGAATTAGAGCAAGCATTTACTTTGACAGTTTCTTGAGCCGAAATTTTGTACTGAAACAAAGGATTTCAGCCCCAGTGTTGGCGTCCAGAAGAGTAAACGAAATCGCATCGTAGCAAACCCAAAATATGGCAACTTCCTTGCCGGTCGCTTGAATTTCGATCAACTGGTACTCAGGTTCAACTCCGATCAAGAATTGTAAGGGCGAATCTACATGGTAGCTGATGGGAGTCGACCAAAGTTTGTTGCCACTTTCTGTAACGCAGAGCACATTGGGCACCAGCAATGTTCCAGAAACAGCAATGATCCTGCGTTTCTCTGAAATTGTTTGGGTTGCAATTGCTTTTGGTCTGTTGCCCTCCTTGATGAAGTAGTCTTCCCACTCCCAATTCATGCCGACTCCGGTATCCATTTCGATTTTAACGTCACTTCCGTTATCCTTGATGTGAAGGCTGCGAGAAGTTACTGAGATTGGGTCGATGCTATTAGCACAGTAGATGTTGTTTTTGTAGTGAATTCCGTTGGGATACCTGCCAGGGTCCCCCTCTGATGGCAATGAGTATATTTTGTCGACGAGGTGGTGCGTATCTGTAGTTGCAAAGTCCAATATAAATTCTCGCCACCAAGTGGGAGGGCGAAGCTTGAGGCGTCCCGTTAGAAAGCCAAAAAATTCGTGCCTCAAACGCAAGCGTTGTTCAGGGTTATCTGTTTCGAGACATCTTCGCTGGCATAAAATCCATGCAGCGAAAACGGACACCCTCGGATGGTCGCTGAGCATGAGATTTTCAAGGGCAGTTTGATCCTTGTTACCGAAGAAAGTAGCTATTTCGTCATAGCAATGGGTTACCCGGGCGAGATAGTAGCTCTCGGTTTCTTTTTCATCGATATACGAGGCAGGCGTGACCAAAAGCATAACCAAGATCAGTGTCTTAAGCATATGTTATTTCCCTATATGGAAGACTGGTGACTTTTCTGTCAGTATACGGGATAACCGAGCCTGCTAGCGACCGCCGTGTTGAGAACAGGCATCGACACACAGGTGCCTCCATTGGAACTTCCTACCATGCCGTGCAGGAACAAATCTTGGCTTCGAGTGAAGTCGATTGTTCGGCGACAATTACTTTTCCCTTTAGCGACAATTAGATTTAACAGTAGATTGTGGCGTTTTGACTCGCGGATGCCGACAGCGCATCGCAGTTCGCTTGGCGGTCTGGTTTGGTACGTCGATTGCGTTTCGGCAAAAGGTGGGCTTGTAAAGTGTCATCGAAAAACTTGCTGTTTACTCGCTTCTATTGACTGTTTCCTAATCGCATGCGGCCTGTTAGGAGGGCGTCTATGGAGCATCATCTCGCCCCGACGTTTTCTCTGCTGGTGGTTCCATTGTTCCATCTAGCTGAAGAAATGGAGGATAATGATCGTCAGAAATCGTCTCAAATGAACGACGAAAATCGGGATCAAATTTCGCGATATACTCACGTCCAAATGGTCCTGCACATGACAATCTCGCCCATAGAATCCCCACGGTTTTCGAGGAAACCGTGTGTGAAAGTTCACTCTCCAATTCACTTATGTAGCAAGCGAGGTGTTTTTTCGTAGGATGATCGACTGAAAAAAAAACGTTGTAGTAGCCCGTTTGAAGCCAACCGACGGAGTTCTCCCATCCTTCTTGGTTGACGTTTGCAGGACGTTGCATTCGAAGTTTATCAATAAGTTCACGTCCTTGATCCCGTTCCGCTGCGAACGTGTACATATTGAAGACACGGATTCCAATGGGAAGCATTACGAGGATAGAGACTACTACGGATGCAAAAACCGCTAATTGCCGATTGGTAATGAAATATCCCCGCTGACTCCACGGCTTTGGTCCACTCATTTTCGCTCCCCAAGTTTACTAATGGACATAGAGCCTATTTCTTTTCGGTTGACCCATCCAGCGAAATTAGAGTCTCCTTCCCGGCAACCTTCATTACGTCACCGTTAAAGGAGACAACATAGGTCTCTGGCTCAACCTTAGCTAGATTCCAGTAAGGAACATCTGATACTTCTACGATCCAGTAAAAGCAAGTGTTCTCTGAAAACACTGACGTTGAACGAGGCTCAATTTCACGAACAACTCCCTGGGGGATCAGAGCGGTCGCAAAAAATCGCATGTGTTCATCTTTTGGGGCAAGAATTTTTTTGACAGCAGCAACTGCTTCGTTAGGTGAAATGGGGCATGGCTGATCCCCATCTAAGCTCCAGCTTTTGCGCGCTGAAGAAAATCGGAAACTGAATCGAGGTAGTTCGTCTTTGACTTCGTTTTCTTTTGCAGGAGCCTGCAAAGTTGACACGATAGTCAGAAGCCAAAGGAGATTGTTTTTCATTCGAATTGGAACTCCAAAATGCGAGATACACAACGGAGACAAAATTCGGCATAGCCAGGAAATGCTGCTCCAAGAACTAAAAAATGTACATTTTCGATCCGATTGACTTTCTGAATCAGGTGCCGCCTAAGGCAGGTAGCAAGCAAGCTAAGTTACCACTCTACAGAATCCAGATTTCATTCTGCTATCGCTTTGGTATTACAGGCTCCAATGGCCAGTTCCTCGGAATAGACGAGGGAAAACCCTTAACAGACTCTTTTGACCTGCTATTCTGTAAATCCACTATTTTCCAGTATGAAGTGAGAGTTTCCACCGTCAATGTATCCACTGGTGGGCATCCATGTTTCCTCTCGCTTTCGAAGATAGAGCATATGTAGTTGCTTATCATCCGAATCGGTGATCTTCATAACGCTACCGAAGTTCCCAGGCATGCCTTTACCATTGTTTTTGTAGGTAATAACAGTGATCGCTTCCCCTCGCTTTACTTCTCCCTTTAAGGTGCTAAGAATCTTGATGCGAACGGCAAATTCTTCAAAGAGCTCTTTGTCGAGGTCCGCGTATTTGTCAGAGGCGACGGTTTTTTCAATGCGTCCGATAACGATGATGTCCGATTTTTCTGCGAGTCCTGCAAGCGACATTTTAACTGGATCTCGCGCATCCACGATCGCCGAGTTCGCTAACACCATACCAATCGTGAACAATAGGTTGCAAACTAGTCTTACCATATAGTCGCTCCAGGTCTTCAGGTGGGAGTACCAGCTCTACAATTTACTGGCCGAGCAAGCATCCCCCTAATGCTGTAAATCAAAAATCCTGTAGATTTCCAAGTTGTGCAGTCCCAACTGCGAACCATGTGTGAGTTACTGGACTTGGCGTAGTCATCCCAGTACGTCGGTGCTTCGAGTCGATGTTCGCTGACATTGTGTTTTCAAAAGAGCATAAATTCGATCTCACCTTTCGGATTCCACTGGTCGTTGACAATCCCATCACTACTGAAGGACCAGATTTTGGCGGTGATCTACGTCCATCAATTGGAGCGTCCAGGAAGTCGATTGAATACAGCGTTGCGAGTTTCTTTGTCGACAAGCAAGACTGCCGAATGGTAATACCTACCGGGAGGTTCAAAATTCCACTCCTTCACGACATCGCCGCAACTGTTCAGGAGTTTTGATACTCCGTCTCCGAACGCAGAGTCAAACATGAATACCCGAAGTGCGCCGCGTTCAACTCCCAATTGATTTGGTGATTCGAGTACTATTTCCGAATAGTGACCACTTGCTGTCGGAACGAGTAATCTCAGAGTTTCGGTGACCTCCAATCCATCAGAGTTAACTAAAACAATAAAATTGCAGCCTCGTGGTCTGAACATTTTGGTCAGCCATAATGTGCTGGCAAAAGCCGCAATGAATGCCCCTGTAATTAGAAGGTAGGGTAACGCTCGTTGAATCTTTTGGCCCATCTTCGCAATCATCCATCCAAACCTTTCGAACACTTTTTGCAGTGATCATAATTTTCCGAGTAACGATGGTGGTTGAACCTGAAGCGGTTCGAGCCACGCGAAGACCGAGGGCATCATATTAATGGGTGACACCTTGGCCAACTGCCGTTAGGAGTTCATGCGTTGGACGCGTCGTCGAGGCTAACCATTTTGCTCGCTAACGGTTTCAATTCGGGCTGTTTGCTTGAGCCTGTTTATCTATTTGGATGGTATCACCTCTTGATTCGGGATGCAAAGAAATAAGATCCTATTGAAGTGACTGGCTGGATTGTCTTCGCGTTAATTTTCGATGCAACGGCTGTATCCGCGTTTTCGCAGGACGCCGCAGTTGGGCCTCCACTTGGCCTTGTGCCAGTGGAGCCGCGACTTACCGGCTACCAAAGCGTACGAGCGAATACGGTAATCTCCGTCACCACTTGGCCTTGTGTCAGTGGAACAGTGACTTGCTGGCTAAGCAAAAATTCCGGCGTCGCGATCTCAGGACGCGAAGGTTGCCCTCTGTTGTGTCGTTTATGGTTCCACATATGAACACGTACAAATGTACGTGAGAAGATGTCAAAGTGGAGTTGGCTCAACTCACTGCGGCCCGGGCAGCCGGTATCGAAATGAAGTTAAGCTCTCGCCGCCCAGATCGTCGCGACGGTATTTCGGTGGCAGTGCTCATTGCTAGCCACGCCATAACTTGCGAAGAAACGGCATAAAGCCATTTCTTCGCTGCCCCTTGTAGGCGGTGCTGGTCGAAAGCGAACTCTTTCCTATTTCGCGATTTTCGTGCTTTTCGCGGTTTATTTCTTTTTCGGTCGATCATTGCGGCTCGGCGAGCGCGAATCGATGAGACGCCACCTCTCGCCGCCCAGTCATCCGAGAGATTAACTCGAATCAACGCTGTTTGAATTTGGTTTGGCGTTCGCGTTGGTAGCTGCTTAGGCGCGGGAACCACCCGCACAGGGCGGGTGGCGGACCCGATGATTGACCGTTTCGATTTCGTCACGGTTTTATTTTTCTCGCAAAACACGGGTACTGAACGCGGTAGCTCTCTACGAAGTGATGCAGATCTGCGATTGGGGTTGGAGCGTTTGGCCCGTATGCAGCGCGGCGCGAGGTAGTAAGACATTTGTAAGTCTCAGCCTATCCTTCCAACTGCCTCAACTCATTGCGGCTTGGCGAGGTTACGTGGACGTGATATCCAACTCTCGTCGCTGAGAAG
>JAFLCP010000025.1 GCA_017303505.1 Planctomycetota bacterium
CAAACGCCACCACAAGGTGCCTAGCACCTTATCGAACGCACAGCCGACATTGCTAGCAAACCACCACCAGACCTCAACAGAGTGCCTGGCACCCATTGAGCCCCGAGCCCTGATGCTAGCAAATCCATTTCGATGTAGCGGCCAAGGCGGCAATAGGGTGCTTGGCACCTTGTTGCATGCCTGCCGCATTGCTAGCAAAACCAAACCCCAATGATTGCTTGGAGCAACACCACAACCAACCGCCTGCAGCGACTATCCGCGTATTTGTAGCGACAGATCTGCCAAGAGTAGAAACTGCGGAGGGCAGGGGAGTGACGTCGAACACCCGACCCACCTAATACAGCAACACTGCACAATCACGCCTTCGATGCTGGCATTTATCTCGCAACCAACCACCCTTCCCAACTCACACTCAACATTAATTTTGCTAGCATTAAAAAGACTTTTCTGCACCCCCTTCTCTCTTATTTTTGCGCCCTCGAATTGCTAGCATTAAATCAAAGAAGGTGGATTATTTTGGCTGAGGCTGAAAATCTTGATCTTCACCAACCGAAACTATCTGACATAAACTACAATCTGGCCTTAATCGATACAGCTTGCCCGACCCACTTGAACAAAGAGGGGCCTCGAAACAAGAAACACCTTCGAGGTATTTGAGTAGAGGGGTAAACCCCAAAATCCGCCCCCTACCCTTATCGGCGCAAAATGTAACGACTAGGCAAAACAAGCCGTCACGAACCAAGCCCCCTGCCCGCAGACCGAATCTATCGATTAGGCAAAGCTGACCAGCTTAGTACGAATAGACATTTGCGAAGACAGGCACCCAAACGCAAACATTTTGGGCGTCAACGCGCCCGTGCGGAACGAAACGGCCTGGACGAGGAGAACCTGGACGGAGTCGGCTTGAACGGGCACGACCTGGACGGAGACAACCGACCTGGATGGAGACAACACTGTGCAGACCTACGATTTGATCATGCTGGCGATCCTTATTGGCGCTGCGATTTTTGGGGCCATTAAAGGCTTTGCTTGGCAAATCGCCTCCATCGCCTCACTGGCAATCAGTTACGTCGTCGCCTACCGGTACCGCGACCAAGTCGCCACCTACATCGACGCCGAACCACCCTGGAACTCAATCCTGGCCATGCTCCTGCTTTACGTGGGAACCTCGTTCGCAATTTGGATCGGTTTCCGCGTTTTCAGCGGCATGATTGACAAAGTGAAATTGAAAGAATTCGATCGCCATTTGGGTGCCATTCTCGGCATGCTCAAGGGATCGATCCTATGCTTACTGATAACGATGTTTGGCATGACATTACTGGGCAGCCAGCAGCAGGCTGCAATATGCCAATCGAAGTCTGGTTATTTCATTGCGCAAGTTCTGCAACGAGCCGACGGCGTACTTCCCAAGGAAGTGAATGATGTCGTGGGTCCTTATCTTGAACAACTAGACAAACAACTTCGCGAAGGTGGCGTTGAGACTCAAGAGAACAGCGAGTCTTGGGATTCGATGTTGCCAAAAATCAACACAGGGGAAGCAACAAGGGCAGGGGAGTCCAACGGCGCGCCGCCGGCCTCACAACCCTGGAGCCTGACACCTCCCTGGACACAGGCCCAGCAAAACGACTCGGAACTGAACCGCTAAGCAACCACAGAAATCGTGAAGCGAACTCCGCTACGAGCCCCCTTCCCATAGCCGCCCATTTTTCAGCGCCGACTGCTGGCGCAAAAGCGACCACTCAATTTGCGCGCCACTCATCCGCGGCAACATTACGCGCGCCGAAAATCGGCCTCCAAATTTCGCGTTTACCGAGCGCCGAGAAACAACGACGACATCTGAGCCAAGACGAGCTCCCAAGAAGCTCCTAGCGAGCCTCACAAACCGCGATCCAAACGCCCCGTACCAGCTCTGACGATTATGCCGACTTCGCTATTTCCCAGGGAAAAAAGCCTACCAAACCGAACATAAGAAACATTATCGGACGTTCGTTTTCGGTATAAACGGGCTGCAAAAGCTCTGAAAACCGCTCGCCAGCCCGCTGAGATTCGTCGCCAAATTCAAGATCAAAAAACAATCAAGTGGCCGCTGTATCCGCTTCCAAGAATCGTCCCATCTGTCGGAACTTTTCATATCGCTGCTGAACCAAATCGTCCGCAGGAATTTCGCGCAACTGCGCAAGTGTTCGAGTTAGATAATGCTTCATCCTCGAAGCCATTTGATGATGGTCGCGATGAGCGCCACCGAGAGGCTCTTCAAGCACATCGTCCACCACGCCGAAGCCTTGCAAATGAGCCGACGTGAATCGCAACGCCTCGGCCGCCTTCGGCGCAAATTGATGGCTCTTCCACAAAATACCCGCACAACCCTCAGGACTGATTACTGAGTAATAAGAGTACTGAAGCATCGCGATTCGATCGCCCACCCCAATTCCCAAAGCTCCACCACTCCCACCTTCACCAATCACCACGCAAATGATGGGCGTCCGCAATTGCGACATCAAATACATGCTCTCCGCAATCACTTGCGCCTGACCACGCTGCTCAGCTCCGACACCCGGATAGGCACCCGGAGTATCGATGAAACAGATGATCGGCAGGCCATATTTCTCAGCCATCTTCATCTTACCCATCGCTTTGCGATATCCCTCGGGATGCGCACACCCAAAATGACACGCCGAGCGTTCTTTGTACGTGCGGCCTTTCTGATGACCAACCACCATCACTTTTTGCTGATCCAACTTCGCAAAGCCAGTCAACATCGCTCGGTCATCGCCGTAGAACTTGTCACCGTGCAATTCCACAAACTCATCAAACGCCAAGTTGAGATAGTCGCGCGTGTAGGGACGATCCTTATGGCGCGATACCTGGACGATCTGCCATGGATTCAATTGACCGTAAATGCGGCGAGTTTCGTCCGTCCATTGACGGCGCAGTTGTCGCAACTCCTCTTCGACCGTTTCATTCGCTGGCCCTAAACGCTCCAACTCGCGAATCCGACCTTCGATTGTCAAAATCGGTTCTTCAAACTCCAAACCAGGCGCTGCTGTTACCACTTCACTTGACATAGGAACCTATTTCTTCACCTTGCGTGTACGTGCTCTGCTACCAATAAACGGAACTGATTTTGCTTCTATCAATACGAGCTTACTGAACCTTGCCACCCGTTGGAAAAGCATCGAAAATCGACTTCTCCGGAATTCGCGGTGGCTTCTTGAATACCTTGACCCCGCGCAACATTTTCAATGCGTCCCACATACTCTCAATGCGATCTTCGGGCTTCTTAGCCATCATCGAGCGCACCATCGTCGCAAACTCCGATGTCACGTTTTCATTCGCGACCACCGGAGATGGAATCGAAGCCGTTAAATGCTTGTTGAGCAAATCATTGGGGTTGTCGCCCGTAAACGGTGGTTTGCCCGTCACCATCTCGAACATCACACACCCAAAACTATAAACGTCGCTGCGCTGATCGAGATTCTTTCCCAAAATCTGTTCGGGCGACATGTAACTTCGCGTACCCTGAATCTTTGCCTTGCCACCAAACAACTTCGCCAAGCCCGTCTTCATCTTGCGGGCAATCGTGAAGTCAATCATCTTCACATCCCCATCGCGCGATACCAGAAAGTTATCCGGCTTGAGATCGCAGTGGACGTAACCTTTGGTGTGCAAAAAATAGACAGCCTCCATCGACTGCTCAATAATCTTCTCAAGCATGTAGGCAATCGACTCGGGGCCCTGCCTCAACGCTTGCTTGATATTCAATTCACTAAACAACTCCAGAACGATGTATGGCAACTCAGTGTCGGTCTGGAACTTGAAGATCTTGATGATATTGGGGTGCGTAAGCTTAGAACCGATCTCGAACTCGTTCTTCAAAAAACTGAGCTCTTCTTTGTCGTCCTTGTGATCAGGGCGCAAAACCTTCAGCGCAAACCGCTTGCTCGACCCTTCTTCGATCGCTTCCCAAACCTGACAGGAGCTACCGATACGGATCAATCGAGTCAGACGATATGGGCCGAGAAAGTCGCGTACCTTAGTCATGTCTTTGGTTATCCCCTAAAACCGTAATTTTAAGTAAACCCGCCGTAGGGATAAAGGTCGCGCACCCCCTCTGAGCCTATTCCGGCCTGTTTTTGGACAAGACTTCCAGATAAATCCCCCTCAAATCCGCCGTCATTTTTTGATGGCGAAACCGGTCAGTGAACATCTCTCGCCCTGTTTCCCCACACTTTTTGCGGAGGGACTCATTCAAAACTAGCTCACTCAGCCCCCTGCCCACCCCTGCCACATCTTTTGGCGGCAAAAGAAAGCCTGTTTGGCCACTTAGGACAACTTCCCGTGCCCCATCGACGTCAAAACTCACCACGGGAACTCCCGATATCAACGCCTGTGGCAAAGCTCGCGCTAATCCTTCACGCAAACTGGTATGAACCAAGATATCCATCGCTCCGAGATATTCGGGAATCCGCTGCGGAGGAACCAAGCCGGCAAAACAAAAGTGATCCTTTAACCCTTTTCTTTCGATAGAGGCTTCCAGCTCTTTTCGCAGAATCCCATCGCCTACAAACAAGAACTTCACCTGCGGGTTACTGCGAACCACTTCACTTGCAGCCTCCACTACGTATTCATGTCCCTTGAGATGAAACAACCTCGCAATTTTGCCAATCACTATCGCATCCTGGGGGATGTTCAACTCATGACGGATCTTTGCACGGTGCTGGCTTGCGTGTAAAAATGGCTCAACATCCATGCCGCTATACACGGTTGTAAACTTATCGCGTGATGCTACGTTCTCACCAACCATCAGCTCGGTCATTGCATCCGCGACACACACCATTCGGTGGCAACGCTTGGCAGCCCAGCGTTCGCACGCCGCAAAGAACTTGCGCACCACCCACGGTTGATACGGATGAAAGGGAGCTCCATGCACCGTGTGAATGACTGCAGGAATCTTGAGCTTCCACGCTGCCGCCCTTCCCAACAGCCCACCCTTAGCAGAATGTGTATGCACAACATCCGGCTTAAACGTTTTGAACGCTTGGATCAACTCACGATAGGCCAAGCTATCGTCGATTGGCTGAATCGCTCGTCGCAAATGGGGAATCTCTAAAACAGGCAGCCCCTCTCCCCTCCCCTGCTCTAACAACTTTCCTTCCGGACCACGACTAGGACCGGTCATCAGCAACACATCGTCGGCGTACTGCTGAATCAAATCAAGGCAGTTGTAAAGTGTGTTCTCTTGAGCTCCGCCGATGATCATTCGCGTGATAACATGCGCTACTCTCATCAGTAAAGGACCTCCATCAAACAGAGCCCTGCAGCTGGTGCGGTCTGTCCGGCTGATGACCGATCGCGTTTGGCCAACAACTCATCAATCCATTCAGGCGGGTGCTTGCCATGGCCTACCTCAACCAATGTCCCGACAATATTGCGCACCATATTGTAAAGGAAGCCATTGGCGCAAACGTTGATTTCTATCACTCGCCCTTCCCACACATCCGTGGCTTGAATCTCCAAAGTGTGAATGGTTCGGACGGTGTTGTAGCGTGGACTCCCCTGCCCTTGCAGCGATGCGAAGTCATGCGTCCCCACCAAGCGTTGAGCGGCAGCCCGCATCGCCTCCACATCCAACGTTCGATGAACACACCATTGTAAATGCGCTAAGTGAGGATCAACCACGCGAGAGTTGCGAATCGTATAGCGATACAACTTGCCAACTGAATCCCGAATCGCATGAAAGCGAAGAGCAGCTTCTTCGGCTCGACGCACGACAATATCTTTAGGCAAGAAACAGTTAAACGCCCGAACCCAACGGTCTGCAGGCGCATTCCATCGATTCGTGGAAAAACTGGCGACTTGCCCAAAAGCATGCACACCAGCATCTGTCCGCCCACTCCCGGCGACGCGCACTTCTTCACCAATAATCTGATGAATGGCCGTTTCGATCTGCCGCTGTACCGACAATGTCTCACCTGGCTGCCACTGCCAGCCCGAGTAACGGCTGCCATTATAGGCAACCGTTAACTTAAAAGTTCGCAGCGGCTTTGCCTCGTCGGACATTAGCGAACCAATGCCTCAGCAATTTGCACCGCGTTGGTCGCTGCACCTTTGCGCAAATTATCGCTGACACACCAGAACACCAACCCACAAGGATCAAACAAATCCTGGCGAATGCGGCCAACAAATACTTCAGGACGATCAGCGCATGCGACCGGCATCGGATAAGATTTCTTGGACAAGTCATCAACGACAACAATACCCGGTGAACCTTCCCACAGCTTTCGCGCTTCGGCCACAGTGATCGGCTTTTTGGTTTGCACCCAAATCATTTCGCTATGACCAATCATCACCGGTACGCGAACGCAAGTTGCTGCGATTTCGATGGTGTTATCACCCAAGATCTTATGCGTCTCACGCACCATCTTGATTTCTTCGGAAGTGAAACCAGCTTCTTTTTCTGATCCAATTTGTGGAATCAAATTAAAGGCGATGTTATGGGCAAACATCGCGGGAGAAAATTCGCTATTGCTAAGCTTGGCCTCGGTGGCCCGACGCAATTCATCGATCGCTGGTAAGCCCGCACCGCTGACTGCTTGGTAAGAACTAACGACCACTCGCTTCAACCCCACAGCATCGAGCAATGGCTTAAGAGCAACGACCATTTGTGTTGTGCTGCAATTGGGACTGGCAATCAAACCTTTGTGGTTCTTGATCGCGTCGCGATTCACTTCAGGAATAACCAACGGCACTTCGGGATCCATTCGCCAGTAACCGCTTTCATCCACGACAATCGTCCCAGCGGCTCGCGCCCACGGCACAAAGTCTCGCGCCACTTCATCAGGCGTACTCGCAATCGCGACATCAACCCCTTGAAACGCGTTAGGCTCAAGCAACTCGACTTGGATGGGTTTACCTTTGACTTCGACGGTACTCCCGGCGCTGCGAGCTGAAGCCAAGAGCTTCAATTTGTTGTACGGAAAATCTCGTTCCTCCAACTCTCGCAGCAAGATTCGACCTACAGCACCAGTGGCTCCCACCACTGCCAACGTTTCGATCTTTCCACCCAATTTGGTCACTTCTTTTCGCCTTGAATAAACACTAACCCATGAAACGGTAGAACGGGCTTTGTTCGCAATCTGAACTGCCGGCGTTACAGATCACGTTACGCTCAAATATTGTGCAAACGAACAACTCTTCTGAACAGTCCAACTCGCCCCCCTACCCTACCCTGTTGGGTAAATGACTGGGGATTCCACTTCCGAGTTCGGCGTCGCCCTGGAGAAAAATTCGACTTTCGGCGAAGAACCGAATCAAATTGAGAAAGTTGTTTCGCTAATGGTTGCGACTACTTTTTACCTCGTCCTTGCGTCGGGCTGTCGGGTCAGATGCAGGGGTGAAGCGGGCAAATAACTGGATGTTTCATCCTGAATGGCCTCCACAGTCTCCCGTACTTCATACTGGAACAACTCAGGCTCTAGTGACACTGGGGTGGAAACCTCAAAAAACTCGACAACCGTCAACTGCTCCCAAGTGGCGTTTCCCTCCGCTTCTTTCCGCCTGAAATACTCGATTCGATAAGGAAAAAACGGAAATTGCTCGGTTCGTCCCAGCGCTAACCGCACCCGTTGGGGGAGTAATCCAGTTTTCGATTCACTTAACATCGCCTGATCGATGGGGGCTCGCGCTGAGGGAACGGGAGCTTGCCGACGAATCTCACCGGTCAAAAGCCAGACCGGCTGTTGGTCGATTTTGGTGGGAACAGCCGATTCCCAGTCGTAACGGTGGTACAAGCTTCTGAGAAGTTCCGCCTGCCCCCCAACAGCTAACTCCATAGCTAGTAAGGGGTTAGCTAAATCGCTTTCCCGGACGGATCCAATCCTTTCTCGAATTGGATCCAAATCGACGCGCTTGACTTGGATTTTTTCTTCAACCTGCTGGCTGGTCCACAAAAGTCGACCGTCGCTGATTTGTAGGTAATTGGTTACCGCGTCCGCAGCGGCGAATCGCATTTGCCATTTGAGCTTGTTGCTCCCCTTCCCGGCATGGCAATAAGACCCCACGCCAACGAGCTCCTTTCCGTACATGCTGATACGTTGACGAACACGACTGGCAACGGGGTCTCCCCAAACCGCTTGCCAAATGGCACGTCGAACAACCGCCTCTGGATCGACGGCATCTTGGCTATTGGGCATCCCGGTTGGGGAAGGTGAGCCTAATTGCGCGCTTGAATTTGCAGGGCCGTCCGTGGCGGGCATGTCGGTAGCCGCTCCCGGCAGAGAGACACTTGGCACCGAGACATTTGGCGCTGTAGTGGATGGGCTGCTCTGGGGAGAGCCGTTAGCGGAATTTATGGGCTGTTCGCCAATTCCTTCGATGTTGGGCCGCTGAGGAGGCTGAGCATGCAGCTGGACACCAACCCCCGAAAGAAGTAGACACACCACTCCAAATGCACTCAGCAGGGGTGCCGAGCCATACTTTCGGGTTATTCCAATGATGCCAATTGAAGTCATGAGGCCGGTTATGCGGGTTTTATCAAAGAATCGACCTGAATTAGGCCGAAGCTAGTGTCAAGCATTTCATGGTTGCGCCGTCGCCGTTCCAACGCCTCTGGTATGTGAGCTGGAGTTTGGACGACTGCGGGATTGTAGAAGGCAGTTCCGATTCGCGTCCAGATGAATCTCTGGTCGAGAGTTGGCGAAAGCTGCGTTGAAAAAGCTGCAATGAAATCTGCGAAATCCAAGTTCGAGCTGTTAGCGGGGCTGGTGGCAACACCAAACGGGAGCAGTCCGACAAAGATGGTTAATACTATTTTTTTGAGCCGCGGCGAGTTTGCAGCGCCAAACTATAGCGTTGCTCGCCATGTCATGAGGGGGAAAGCATGAGAATGCGATTTGCACTGGGAGTGCTGGCCGCGGTGGCTTCGGCCTATTCGGTCGGTTGTACGCCGGTCCGACACAATTTACCGCCAGCAGAACGATTGATGGAACCAGGCCCCGGCGTCGGTGGCCCTGGCCCAGGCGTCTTGGCACCGGAAACCGTTCCGGTAGGCGCGCCCGGCATGGGAATGGGAGTTCCCTATCGCGTGCCGATGGCTCAACTTGAATTCCGTCAACCAGAATCGATGCAGGTTTTGTATGATGCCGTCGGTGATGGCACATTCACTAGCGAACCACTGGTTGTTCCTGCTCGCAAGGAATTCCAGCAAGGTGGTATCTATCGTCTGAAATTAACAAACATCCAAGGACGTGAAGGCGTTGAACTGTATCCAACAGTTGAAGTTGCACCGGCAACTCCTCGCACTGCAGCGTATCTTGAACACAGCTCGATTCCAATTCAGTTCACTGAAGAAGATTTCGAACAAGTTTTGTCGGGCAACTTTGTTACCAAAGTGCTCTACTTGCCAGATCCTGAGTTCCAAGGTGATGCTCTTGCTGGTGTAGACACCATCGTTAGCACTCGTTTGGATCCAGGTGTTGACCCGATCATTGAAGCGGACCGTCGCGGTTCGATCTTGGCAGTCATTCGCTTAGGCAACAAAGACATTGAGTTGTCGGGACCAAGCGGTGCGATTGCTGGTGGCATGATGGGTCCTGGCGGCATGATGATGGGCGCTTGCGGTCCTGACGGTATGCCCATGGGCGGAGTTCCATACAGCTTGCCTGGCATGGTGGCTGGTATGACTGCTCCTGAGTACGGTATGACCTACAGCGGAACACCGATTGGACTGCCTGGACCTCCACACATTCCATTGGGAACACCTGCTGGTCTGAAGTCTCACGTGATCAAGAACCACACCCCAATGCACATTCCTGATCCTGTAGAGAACATGAAAATCCATGTTCGTCAAACTCCAGGCTACAGCTATCCACAGCCAGCTAGCCGAGTTCGAATTCACGAACAGAACATCAATCCAGGTATGTCGTATGGCCAACCATGGGCACGTCACACCAGCCAACAAGTTGGCAGCGGTGTTCCTGCTTCTGGTGCAGCTTACTGCCCTCCCGGTCAGTAATACCTAACGCGGCAATTAAGGACACGGGACGCAGTTAACAATCTCATGTTGACTGCTGTCCCGTTTCTCTTTCAGTGAAGAGGCTAGTAGTGAGGCTCAATGCAATGAAGAAGCTAATCCGCCAAGCCGCTCGATGCCGGATCGCCTCTGGTCTGTTGCGTTTCGCAATGGTCATGAGCTTAGCTACATCCATCCAATTCTTTGGTGCGAGTTCGGCTGAAGCCCAGTCAATCCCACCGAAATCGAATTACATTTTGTCGAGTGATATGCCTCCAGGTGCTGTTGGTGCAGCTCAAGCGTACCGCCGCCCCCAAGTGCAAGGCTATTTTCAACCAGTACAAGTCTCCGGGCCAGATGGATTACATGTTGCCCTCGCGCAGGATGGACAGTTCTTACCTTTGCTGGAAGCTCCAGTGCGAGCAGGGATGATGGTGGGTCGAGTTTATCGCATCAAGGTTTCGGGGATTCCTGGCTTTGAGGGCGAAGAGTTATTTCCATCAATCGAAGTCATAGATCGTTTATACGCACCATCGGGCCGCGAGCACCGATTCCCAATTCCAATTGTGCTCCAAGACGAGGATCTCAGAGCTGCGTTGCGTGGGGAGTTAGTAACGCGAGTGATTTATTTGGAGGATTCAGAAACAGCCGAACCTGTCTCTGACCTACCGGGCGAACAACGTGTTACTGAAGTTGGAGGTTCGGAAGATCCATTGCAAACCGCCGACCAACTTGGACGCCCGGTAGCAATCTTGAGAATTGGTTCCAGGACTCCTGATGCGAATAGCGATTTGACGGACTTTTTGTATGGTTCGCCAATGTGGGTTCCCATCAAACCTATTCCTGAACGTGAAAAATTGATCGAAAACGGGTTGTGGCCGGCAACGCCAGCTCCAACCACGCCAGCGGCTGATCCATCCGCTCGTAAACCTAACACTGCTCCACCAACTGGTAGCACATCTATTCAAGGCTAATGCAACTCACGGAGTAAGGCATGTACCATTCATCGAACTCGAAATGGAAGAGCCTATCGAAGATGTCTCGACGTCTATCGGTGATTGCTTTCTCTATGAGTTTATTGCCCTGGTTTTCAGGCTGCGCAGCAAACGCGTCGAAGGACCGCTGGGTAACAAACTTTGGTCAGCCAGAAGCGGCACCAACTCAATCAATTGCGAATACGCGACCTGCGAACACACGCTCGATTAGCGCACCAGCATCTCCTTCGTCCGTACAAACGGCGAGCTTCGCTGAGCACAACGGTTCAGCTAATCATGCTGTTCAAACGGCTCATGCGGTTAACGGTACCTCCGGACAGAATGTAATTCCTGCGGGATTCGGACATCAAGCCATCTACGATCCTCAATGCCCTCCAGTCCACAATTGCAATCCAGCCGCCGTTGGAGTCATGGGTGGGATGGGTTCATGTGGTTGTAGTCCAAATGGGGCCTGCAGCGAGCACGCAGGGTGCGGTCCAGCTTGGCCTGCGATGCCGCAACCATGGGATCAGCAAGAATATATCTTTGATGGCGGTGATCGTGATCCTGCGGTTGTCGTCATTAGCGACGGAAGTGTCGAAGGGCTTCAAGTCGAAGACACTGTAATGCATTATGAAACCGAGGATGGCAGACTGTTGGTCGATCCATCATGTCGCACCAAGATATATGCACCTCGCTTCGCAGCTGTTCGAAAAGTGACAAACGTAGCCTCCAACGGCATGTCAGTTGGAGCCCTACCTGCGATGCAACCAGCTGGGCCTGTTAGCATCAATGATAAAACACCTTCGCAAACCGTCATGCTTGGCCAACAAATCAAACGCGAAGATGGCGTGAAGTTGATGGAAGAAGTTCGCGATCGAAATCGTGGCGTACCAGCCGAAGGAATCATTCCTTTTGTGGCGATCAACGATTCTCAACGAGCCATGGAAGATGTCGATTTCATCCATTCGGGAATTGTTAGAGAAGATCAATGGTGGAAGATTGCGAAGGGTGCTGAAGCAGCCTTGCAATGGAACGGAATCGACGGAGTCCATATCTTCATTGGCGAAGATGAAGCCCTACAAGTTAAGGACACCGTTAAGCCAGAAGAACTGTATGTTTACAAACTCAAAGATGCACGAGTTCGAATCTGTAAAGTGGCATCGGACACCATTGCCAATCCGGGCGACGAAGTCACCTTTACGATTCGCTTCGATAACTCTGGGGAACAGCCGATCAAGAATATCGTGATCTTGGATAATCTATCTCCTCGACTTGAATACATCGAAGGTAGCCAAACATCGAGTGTGATCAACGTCAAAGATACAGCAGCCGACTTTACGGCGACGCCAAACGAAGTTGGTTCAGCCGTCTTGCGATGGCAAATTAAATCTGAGATGAAACCTGGAGAAGGTGGATGGATTCGCTTCCGCTGCAAGGTTCGCTAGCAACGGACGAGCACTTAGTGTCGTGCTAATACGGCCAAATCGATTAAGCATCGCCGATGGGTTACCTGCCCCATCGGCGATTTTTCATGGGCCGGAAATCAGCGTCGTTCTATCCCAATTGTTGCGACACCAACTCTTGGTGCAATGTATCGATGATGTAGGCTAGCGAGTTCAGCTGCTTCCCTCTTTGCTAGCACATATAATTGCGTCCCTCGGCGTGCTAGCAATTGCGCGGCAAGAGGCCCCACATGGTGCCAGGTACCATGGGCGTCGCAGTCCGTTCAGCTTAATGCCGACTTTTGCTAGCAAATACATCATTAGCATTTTCGATCGTGCCAATTCATGTCACCCCATTTGCTAGCAATTCGCCAATCAAGACTTCGGTCGCTCAACTGGGTGCCTGGCACCATATTTTTGGGTGCCGCCAATTGCTAGCATTTTCTCAAAGCCCTCGATGACCGAAAAATAGGCAAACCAGAGAACACAGGCAGGCACAACAACGCCTCATCGACCGATTGTTGTTTGTATGCAGCTACAACGACCTATTCCAAAATGCTAGCACCGATTGGCCCCCCGAAGTCAACATGGTGCCAGGCACCACATTCGGCGCGATTGCCGGGCAAGCTAGCAAAACGGTATTATTAAAAGGTTTGATCCAAACTTCCAATTCAAGATGTTTGCTAGCAATTCGCGAAGCCAAGCGGGAACGCCCTGGATCGCGTGCCTGGCACCATTATTGGCCTCTTTGTTTTGCTAGCCTATTAGGTTTGCTGTGGATACCCGGCGAGGAAATCACCCCCCCAAAAAAACCCTAGACTGCCTAGTTCTTGATCCCATTTCTATTGTTACCTCCATCAGTCATCCATCACCAGCACCAGTCCAGAGGTTCTAGATTCGAAATCGATGTTCGCGATATTATGTATTCGGAGGAATCTAAATTTTAAGCCTGCCTCCATTAATTCATCGTGGAGCCAAACCCACCAGGCATTGATCCATTCTGTCTCACCCTATTGCCGTATAACGGTATTCCAATCAAAGGGAATTTGTCGCTCACCGGCAAACTATCCGGAAATGAGCCTTTTTTTACCAATTGCTTGCTCCTTTTTCGCCGATGCCATTAACTATCAACTTCAAATTAAGGTTTGTTAATCACCCGACTATTGACCACACCTGCTTCGTAAAATAAGCTTCCAGCATCCCCTCCTAAAAACTACCCATCACTTAGCCCTCAAACAGAAACCCCACTAATAGACACGCCGGGTGATTTCGGGAATCTACTAAATGATTAGCTCGATCGACCGAAGAAAATCCATTGAGGGAATGCTCTTCGGAATCGCCGTTGGTGACGCCTTAGGGCTAGCCTATGAAGGCCTTAACCGACGACAAATTTTGCGACGTCTTCGACGGCGTCCACCGCAATATGCCCTCGTTTCCAGCCGGGGACTGGGAAGCGACGAAATTCAAATGGCAGGCATGACGGGCCAAGCGATTCTTCGCAGCGTTTGCAAATCGGAAAACTTTCTCGATTCGCTCGCTTGGAGCTTTCGCTGGTGGTTTGTGGGACTCCCTTTTGGAATTGGTCTCGGCACAGCCAAAGCGTGCATCAAACTTTGGCTTGGTTTCAACCCAGAAAACTCCGGCAGCCGCTCTGCAGGCAACGGACCAGCTGTCCGAGCACTTGTTATTGGAGCCACATTAATCGGTACGGATGTCGAATCGAGAATCGAACGCTGGTGCCAACTCTCCGCCCTACTAACCCATAAAGCGCCACAAGCCACTGCGGGTTCGATCCTCCTCGGTCAGGCTGCCGCAATTGCGATCATGGACAAACTCGATCGCGACAACCGACTTGGAGTCCTTGACCAACTAATTGAACTCAGCCGTAACGATGAAATTACGGAACTGCTCCAAAAACTTAAGCCATGCCTCGAAGCCAACATGGCTCCAGCCCGCGTGGCAAAACGCTTAGGTTGGAAGAAAGGTGTATCCGGCTATATGCCACATACACTAACGATGGCAATCTATTGCTGGCTTCGCTATTACAACGATTTTGGTAAAGCGGTTTATAGCGCTGTTCGCCTAGGCGGTGATACCGATTCGGTGGCCGCCATCACCGGCGGACTGGTCGGCCTCTCAGCCCAAGTCGATTCGATCCCTGATCATCTTATCGCTGAGTACGGCGACTGGCCCGCTGATCTTGCGTGGCACGAACAACTCGCCTCAAGACTGACAGAGTGGCCACACGGCGAAGAAGATATCCTCAGCGCTCCCGCTGAGCCTTTTTTCTGGCCCGGCCAAATCATTCGCAATCTGCTACTCATCCCAGTCGTGATAGCACACGTCTTCTTCCGCTGGCTGAAACGCTGCGTCGGTCGCTAGATCGCATAACTAAACAGTGGGCAACTTGAAAGCACTCAAAGCCGAGGCTGCCACGCCCTACCGTGGCAGCCTCTTTGCTCTTCTCATGCGTCGATACTTGTCCGCATCGACAAACCAACTTGCCTCTAAACTATCGTTTGGGTGGTGCTAATTCCAAAATCAGCGCACCATGCTCAGGATGCATGACTAAAATCGAAAATCGTTGCGTCGAATCCAAATCATTGGTGCTCAACGAGGCGTAATCGAATTCACCCCTCAAATCAGCATACCCATCTTTGTAAAACCGAACTTCTCCTGATTGATGTCGTGCATAAACCTTGATGTACGCACCTTCAAGTGGCTCGCGCCCACCTCGTTGGAAGACTTGTAGTCGTCCCAACGACTCACTGGGTAATACTTCTAATGAATTGGCATAAACCGTTTGACTACGAACGATGCCGCCACCCACAACCTCTACCAGCATATTGGCATTCTTCAACTTCTCCGGAATCGCGATGCTCAACACATCGGTTCGGCCCTTCAACTCCAGTGTCTCCGAATGATTGGGCTCGATGAGCGTCATCCTCGCTCCATCTTGCTGCACAAATGGATTGCGGCTAAACAACAACTCAATATCCATCAAATAGTAGTTCACCTGTACCTTGTCCTGGTTGCGGTAGTTAAGCTTCAACTCGCCTTCCTTCCATTGCAAATCCAAGGCAGGTAACTTCATCGCCATATCACTTTGCTGTTGCTCGCGAGTATCCCCCAACACGCGCTGAGACTCATCCTTGGCAACGCTTCCAGCCTCTCCTGAAGCCTTGACCGTCGCAGTTCCTTGAGCCAACAACTCTTGGCGCTGTTTTACTTGTGCGACAATTTGCGAGAACTGCGCTTGCCAGCGAGGCTCAGGATACTCGAGGTATCCCTTCGCAATCTCAGCTGCCTTTTGATAATCACGTTTACATAGAGATAAGTAAGCAGCGAAATAATCATATTGCAACTTCGTGGTAACTTCATCTCTAGAGACGGAGTCAAACCAATCAATCGCCTCAGCAGTCCGGTTCTGCAGTATCATGTAGTAAACAATTTCTAACTTCTGTGTCGCACTAACAGCAGGTTGTGTCGAGACAATCCCCAGCAAATCGCGATACTGCTTCATCAATTCCGAATTGAGAATCTCCTGCTTGCTGCCAAGCTGATGAACCCTTGCCACAATAAGCGGCCGGAAATCCAAATGCTCGAACCACGCTCGCTCAACAGGATCAAGTTGCACCAAACCTTCAGGCAAGCTCGGGCCAAGGTTGCGCATAAAATCTTCCCGATGCTCCACGTACTCGCGTATACGTACATCATCCGAATGTTTGAGCGAATAAGCCCATAACGCATCTTGATAGATACCCGCATTGCTGAGCAACGCAATACATTGATCGTAAAACTCTTTGTCCTGCATTCGGAAGGCGATGCGTTCCAATTCGATCTTTCGCAAATTGGCTGCTTTCATGAAAACCAAGACGTCCTCGTCGGTTCCCCAATCAGCAACATATTGCCAAGTGGTCTTATCAATATCCTTGGGTTCTTTCAGGACTTCGATTTTTTGAGAACCAGCAGCTGAGATGAATCCCTTCTCATCGCTGATTTGCGCACCATAGAACTCGAATTGCCCCGCCTCTGGGAAATAGAAATCAAATGCAATTTGCTGACTGCTATATGGCCCAAGTACGACTGGCCAGTTTCGGCTCGTCTTGCCGCCCGATATGGGAATCGACCCCTGCGGTATTTGCGTTAACACTTGAACTCGACGTTCAACGTTGGTTGGATTGGTCACCACAATTCGAGCTTGATAGTGAACTCCTCGCACCATCGCTTGACTAGCAACCGGTTTCTCTTCTCCACCGGCATTGATCCCAAGATAAACATCTTGCCCGACTAAAAGAGATGTATCCGTTTGCTTCGTTTCCAATAGTTCAATCGCCTGGACGAACGCCAAACTATCCACATCGGCTTTGGCTCGTAACCTGCCCTCTTCCACGGACAATTCAACTGGTTTTGCTTTGAAGGGTAAATCGGTAACCGCCAAGGCGATGATGGCTTCATGCAACGTCGCCGTCGGTAAATCGATGTTGTTCGATAGGAAAGCTCCATCTGCTTCCTTGTGTTTTAAATAATCCAACCAGAAGGCACTGTTTGGAATTGCAGCCTCTGCTCCTGCCTCTTTTGCTCGCCGGTAATATTGTGACTCGGCCCATTTCTTAGTCGCCTGCACCGACTGAAACAATCGGTCCATCTCCATCATCTTCTTGGCAGCCTCTGCTTGGGGTACCGCAAAGTAATCGCCCCCTCGTCCACGTCTTCGTCCTGCGGAACGTGCATCGACAGATTTGTCAGCCGCCCCAGCTTCGTCGGCCATGGCATCAGCAGGCATGTCCCGAGCTTCGCCAGCAGCCTCGCTCTCGTTTGCCGCCACAGCTCCTCTCCCACCTCCGCCAGGCACACCACCAGTGCCCATTCCCCCAGGACCTCCCATCATTCCTCCCAAGCCGCCTGTGGCCTCCATACCACCCATGCCACCACCAAAGCCCCCACCCCTTCCGAATCGTTCTACAGCGACTCCGCCTTCTGAACGCGATAGCTCTTCATTCAACGCCGCAGCTAAGTACACGTCACTGCTGAGTGCACTACTCAACAATCCACTTGCGAACCGATCTCGACGCCACATGGGGTCTACAGGATTCGCTCCAACCCAATCCACCAAAAAGCGTTGAACAGCTTCGCGTTTCGTCTCCACGGCACGGCTCACAAGCACTTTCTCTAGCGCATTCAAGCGATCGAATCGCCAGGCAACGCCATACTCGCTTACGTCCTCACCCAAGAGCCATTGGTCAACAACCTGCTTGTCCATCTTATTGGCAAGGTAGGGTCTCACAACTTTGTCAAAGAACGGGCGGTCCTTAAAGAATAAAAACAAGTGAAGTTCGTGTGACGCTAGTTCATCGTAGGTCTTGCCCTTGTCTGCCTCGGACAGATCTCCCCAACGCGTCAAAACTCGAAACTTTTCCCAATGCTCAGATTTCTCAATCAGCAGCGTCCCATAAAGCGTATACAAATCACTCAACTGACTATACGTCTTCACTCGTGTCGTACGCGCATCGCCTAAATCGACCCATTCACCACTCTTGAGCTTACGAATTGACTGACGCTCAGCGCGATGTGTGTCCGCACCAAATGCCTCCCGCAATCTTTGGTCCGCTAACGTCCAATCGCTACCTGACTCCTTGATTTCGCGAGGCAATAATGCCTCGGCAGTTACCACTGCCGTTGGATGTACGACCACAACTTGCAGAGACGTACGACCATCTAACTTGCTTACATCAAGTTCCACTACACCGTCTTGGCTTGGCACAAGATTGGTTGCAATCAACGCGCCTTGTCGCAAAAATTCGTACGACGTACTAGCGACGACTGCATCGCCCATAGCTCTGTTGGCAGCATCCATCATGGCTGGTGCCGGTGCACCAGGTGCTGCTTTCGCCATCATGGGATCACCCGCACTCGCATCGCGTCGATCATTTTCCGTCGCGGACAAATCCCATGGATTCAAAAGAACCGAAGGTTGCGACAACAATACACCGGGGAAGTAAGGCTGCTTGCTGCGGCCCATCACATATTGATACTCTTCATCCAAACGCAATGACTCAACAAAAAGAGTCGGCGTTCGCGAACGCCCCAGCGTAAATGGAGTTGCATGAGACAATCGCATAGTGCTCGCCACTCTGGCTCGATTGTCGAAGGCTGTTGCCACTACATGCACGCGAGTCCATTGATCGATCTCCCCGAGTTCAACTCGAAGCTTTCCTTTCTCGACTTGTGCCTGTCGCACAAAAGCGGGCCGATAGCGATGTGGCTCTAAAAAGCGCCCCTGCCCTTGCAATACATCTTGCGACTTCTTCCCCTCTGCGATTGCAATGGATATCGTTTGCCCCGATACATAATCGCTAAGTACATAATCACCACGGCGCAGCGGCTTAATCTTGATCGAGCCATCTTTCAATTCCAACGATTGCGTGTGATCTTCATACACTTGGCCACTGCGATACTCGACGAGTGATACACGCCCAGCCAACACCTTGCCACTAAACGGCACTTCCAATGCCTCATCCGACAACTGATGCAAACGAGCTGGCCAATCATGCATAACGGCGGCTAACTGAAATACGCGTCTCTGCAGAAAATCACACTCTGCGTTCAACGATGTAATGTCAGCCAGACTTCCCAAATCACATTCACCTTTTTCGTTTGTGGCGAGAGTCACATCAACCGGTTTAGCGACTCCCCGTACCTTAAACGATAAACGCACTGGTAAACGACTAAATGGCTCACCATTACGCCCCAGAGCATGCAGCACAAAACCACCAGCATGTTTCTGCAAATAGAAATCACCCAACTGCGCGGTGCGATTCATTTGGTTGATGTTTGTTGCGTAGGTTGTCGTCAACTCTTGTTGCACATCAAGATTTCGATTGCGAACCTTTCCCTTCAAGGTGAAGGTCAAATTGGAAAGTCTTTGCGGAACAAGAAATTCGTGCACGAACTCCTCAGCATTTTCCAACTTTTGGTTCTCGATGACTTGAGTGGTTGAGATCCCATCCAAATCAACCGCATCGATAGTCAACGAAACTTCCTCTAACGCGGTTAGCGGCACAGGTTGTTCGTTGCACAACAGCTGCGGCCGAATCACAACCTTTGCCTTAGAGCCACTCAACAGACTTTGAGGCTCCACCAAGAAAGCGCTTTCCAATTTGTAAGCTTCTGCAGGGTGAATCATCAATTCGTAGTTGGCGAATTTTTCGGCGACCAACAACAACTGGGCAGTAATGGTTTGTTCGCCATAGGGGATAAAAATGTCGCCCTCACTACTTGGCTTGTAAACTCTCTCGCCAATTTCCGCATGCGCATCTGGCACATGCTCCCCCTTTTCGTTGATGATTCGCATCACGATACCTGCGGGCATATAACGTTGTATCGAACGCAGTTGCCCCTTTTGCACCAACACACGCGATCGCTGCCCGCCTCCCAAGAAATCGACGACCCAAATCCCTCGTCCCTCTAATTCGGGAAGATCAATGCTTTCGACATGACGACGATCACTCGGTAGAGAATACGTAAGTGTTTTCTGATCATTGGCAACTAAGCCGTCAAGATCCACATCCGTTGAGATCACACCATTGTTCTGCTTGAGAATGTTCCGTGAATTGAGCCTGTAGATCTTGATGGTTAATTCAGAGACATTTTTGAGGGCGACTTGCAACTGCACGGGCTGGTCAGGGTCTAAGTAAGGCGCATTGGTTTTTGCAAACTTCAACTCAACGCGTTCTTTAATTTCCTTCTGCTGTCCTGGATTCAAACGTGCATAGTGCGGACGCGCGTCTCCGATCCCATACAGAATCTTGGTCTCAGCGAATATATTCTCCAAATATCCCAGCTCAAGCCACTGCTTGAAACTATCGACATTGGCATCTGCTTGAAAGAAATGTTCAAGGTAGTCGCGAATCAGGCCTCCATCGTCACCAATGGGTGTCAGTTCAGGAGCCACATTGCGGAAGTCCGCATCAAGATTAATCAAGCCGCGTCCGTTGAGAGATTGCAACTGGATTGGACTGTAGTACCAAACATTTCTTGGATACTTAAGGTACTTGGTGAATCGCTCACGGTCGTATGCTCCTTGCTGGCGATCAAACTCCAATCTCCGATGTAGTACATTCGCCTTTAGATTACCAAGACTGTCGGGCAGTGTGAGAACAAAGTCCTCTAAACGCTGTAAGTACTCCCGCATTACGGTGCGATCATCTAAAGAGACATCTCCATCAGGCTTCAATCGCTGTAAATAGATGCCGACGAAGCGAAAGTCACCATACAAGCTGGGAAGTGCTTTCCCCAATTCTTTGAGTTGAACCAACGTCAATTGAGAATGAATGGGCGCCCAACCGAAGCCTCCAGTACCTGGCGACTGCAGTTCCTTCGATATCAACCCAACTAAACCTGGAACATCAACGCGATTCACACGTCCCAACCAAGCTCGCAAGTCATCCACTCCGCCGAGGTGTGGGATAACATCCAGCAACGCTTCATTTTCGACGCCAGACAACGATCGGTTTTCTTCAATCGCTCGCTTAAGAACTGTGGCGTAAGCAACCGATGCCGCATCGAGCTTCGTGCTTAAGGAAGCAGCTCGATCTTTTTGTGGAGGTGTGTGTGCAAGATTCGCACCGAGTTGTGCAATCAAATACTGTATCGTTTGCTCTCGATTGGTGCTGTAAGTCAGCATCATCTGACGAGCTTCCATGCGCCGGGCCAATTCACTCCAACCAAGTTTGTCCACCCACTGATTCAGTAATGCCTGTGACTCAGCCACCTTGCCCACGGACTGATAGTAAAGGACGTGGTAATAAAAATAGTCTTCCGTATCGGGGATAAGCTGCGGAAGCACCTGTGTGCGATCTTTGGCTAAAGCGAAACTCTCGATGAAGCCAATTTCTTCAGCCTGCAGCGGAAGCTGGTTGATGCCCAAAGTTGCGGTGAGCAGAAGCGTGAAGTAGCGTTTTAGAAGGGAGCGACGCATAGGATTATTGTCTCACTGAAGAATGCAGCGGTTGCAAACCCGAAGAAAAGAGTCACGGATCATCGACTACAGTGCCACTTGTGGCTGGAAAACCGTAGCTTATATGGTGTTCGGGTAGACGTCGGTTGTTGGAAATTGGTTCCTGGAAGACGAAAATTCCGTGCCAAAGTCCCTTTCTAAGCCTAAAAACCGCCCCAAACACCCCCAATAGTGAGTACGCACCCCGTAGCGCGGGCCTCTGGCCCGTGCCGTCTTGTAAGATGGGCGTCTGGCTCGTGTCTCAACAAAACAACGGGTATCGAACTCTTAAACTACGCATTCAATTAAGATGGGAGCGGGTCGAAGACCCACTCTACAAACCCTCACACAACATCACCAACCCACTACAATTCAATTACTCTTGTGCCGTACTTGGGATGCACGATGAGTATTGCAAACTCAGTCAAGCCGCTTAAGCTTCGCTTGGTTTGTCGCAAGTAATCAAATTCCCCCTTGAGGTCTGTGTAACCATCTTTATAGAACTCCACTTTACCAAATGCATCGCGCCCAAACACTTTGATGTAAGTCGCATCGAGCGGTTCGCGCGTATCGCGATGCAATACTTGCAAGATGCCATTCTCTTTGCTGGCAACCACCTTGAGCTGGTTCGAATAAACCATACGCGAAACGACGTTTTGTTCGCTCGATACCTGAACCAGAACATTCGTGTTTTGCAGTGACTCTGGAAGCTCGATAAGCAAAGGCTCCTTGGCGGATTCCAAATCAATGACTTCGCTACTACTTGGTTCCCCCCATGCTAAGCTCGCCCCCGTATGCTGCTCAAATGGCTGGCGACTAAAGAGCGCTTCGATATCCATTTGGAAATAGCGAACTGTTACAGTACCTAACTGATTGTGGTACAAATGCAAACCAAGCGAGTCTTGTACCAGTTCCATAGAGGTCTCAGCAGTTGGGTCGATACCGGTTCTGCGCCCAGCCAACAAGGCATCACGATCATCTAGCTGCTTAACTAGGTCACCAAACAGATTCTTCCATCTCGGTAACGTGTAGTCCTTATATTGAACGGCGACAGAACGTGCGCGAGCGTAGTCTCTTTTGTACATCGCCAAATACGCATCACAATAGTCATACTGCAGCTTCATTGTGACACTCTCGCGGGGAACTTCGCTGAAGAACTTTAACGCTTCTTCGATGCGATTCTGAAGAAGCAAGTAAGAAACAAGTTGTAACTTATCCGTCGGTTCGAGTTTCTCTCGGTAACATAACAACTGCAACAAGGACAAATAGGCATCGCGAGCATCATCGCTTTCGTGGACGATACCATTTCCAATCGAATGCCTCCGAGTCGTTATCATGGGAAAGAACTCGAAATGCTCGAACATTTGCCGATCCGTTGGATCAATGCTGAGCATGTCTGACTTGAAGACTGGACCGATTTGCTCACAAAGGCCATGATTATTTGCAAACCACTCCTTCATTCTCTTCTCGTCGCCATGCAGTAAAGCAAAGCTCCATAGGGAAAAATTGAATTCCCCTCGATCTGAATAGAGTTCGACCACTCGATCATAGAAGGATCTCTGCCGTAGGCGTTCCGCAAATAATCCAGATGAGATCTTACTTTTTTCATCTTGTCGCAACAGTTCCAAGACTTGTTCATCGCTACCGAACTCCAGTATTTCCAATTCGGTAACCGGATTATCAAACTTACCTTCCTGATTCACTCGATACGATCTGGGAGGCAGCGATGCCACGATACCCTTGGTATCACCAACTTGAACACCATATTGTTCGAAATCGCCAGCCTCTGGAAAGTAGAACTCGAACTTCACTTTCACTCGGTCATAGGCCGGAATGATCGCGTACCAACTCCTTGTCACTTCGCCACCGTTCAATGGAATGGCTCCTTGAGGGATCTGTACGAGTACATCCAAAGGCATCGATTTGTCTGTGGGGTTCATGACAACGATTTGGCATTGATACGGAACTCCTCGCACAAATCTCGATACCGCCACATCGACATCCTGATCGGAGCTTTTGACTCGGTATTCTGTGACTTGCTGGGCGATACCAATAGAGAGATCTTGGTTTTGTTTTTCTACTGCTTCGGTCCTTTGCACAAAAGCGATGCAATCGTGCTCTGGCCGGATGTAGATCTTTCCATTTTCGGTCTTCCACTCGACCTTGTTTTCCCAGGGCAAATCCAAAATCGCCAAGGCAACCAAGGCTGTCGTAAGATCGAATGGCCCCCAGTCCAAATGGCTCGACAAAAAAGCACCACCAGTTTTCGAATGCGTAAGCCAATCCTCCCAGAATTTCGTAAAGCGGACGTTCCAGGCAAAGTCGGGGCGATAGTAATACGACTCTCGCCACAAATAAGAAGGGGAGACCTTCCAACGCTTCAGAGGGTAGAAGTGTTCCATGCGTCTAACATAGCCTCCCTCCAGATAGGCTTCTAACTCATCGCGAAGTTCATTCTGCATGGCGTTTTCATTTTCTTCATCTACCTTCTGCGTATCCTCAGCAAATGGATCGCCATCATCTTCATTCTCCAGCGAAAGTAGGTCTTCTGAGACACGAGCGTTTCGCTCGACGGGCATAAACTCTCCCATGCCCATCATCCCGCCCATTCCGCCCCCCGGGGCCCAAACACCTTTTTCTTTATCGAGTTCATTCCATTTCGCCCCTGCCGAAACGATCAGCGACAAATTGCCTGGCATCTCAGAATCTACGGCATTGGCCATAGCGACCGCAAAGAATTTTCGGCGGAGGTTACGAAACTGATTCTCATCATCCATTCTGCGCCGCATCTTATTCTCGATCGTTTCGCGCAGGGCGGGAACACGTTGATATAGCAACACCGATTCAAAAGGATTTAAGATTTCAAGCCTCCACGACTCAGAGAACTTCGATAGATCTTCGTTTAACAACCATTGATCCAGGAATTTCTTTTCGAGCTTGTTCTTCAGATAGGGCTGCACAACTTGATCGAAAAACTCACGATCTTTGTAATACAAAAACAAGTGAATCTCATGCCCAGCGAGCCGCTCATACAATCGGCACTTCTCTTCGAAATTGTAGCTGGGCCAGTCTGTTATTGGACGAAACAAGTTCCAATCACTGTCAGAACCGTTACACGTTTTCGAATAATATGAGTAGAGATCCCTCAGTTCTCTCATCACCGTAAATCGTGTGTGGCCCTCTTCTCCAACCTCGTTCCATTCGCCCCCTCGCAACCGTTCTATCACCCGCTTTTCCAATCGATGTTCGTTGTCAGGAAAGCGAGCCCCCAAACGTTGATCTGTTTTCGACAACCCTGCTACATCCACCTTCTTCAAAGGCGATGTAAAATACGTGACAGCTGTCGGATGTGTGACCACAACTTGAATTTGCGATTTCCCTTCCAGCTCTTCACCAGCCAGAATCACTATTCCATTTTCATCCGCTTTCAGATTACTCTTTACCCACGCTCCCTCTCGTAGAAAATGAAAATAGTCGTTACCAAGATCTGCATCTTCTGGATTGAATTCGTCATCTTCATCAGTATCTGCTTCAGCAATAGCCTCTTCCGACTGCGGCAGTTCTTGATCTGGCATTTCATCCCCTTCCTTCAGGTCACTCCCATAGTAATCGGTTTCCATGTAGTCCCACGGACTCAATAACCAACTCGGAGGCGCCAGTGAATTGCCTGGTAAATGGCCCTGCTTGGCACGAGCCATTACATACTGCTGCTCTTCCCCTTGCGCACGATCTGAAACATAGAGGCTTAATGGAGCAACCCTCGCCCAAACATTCACCTTTCGCTCGCTAGGCGGAGATAGCCGACCGTACGCCGAAGAATTATGGAATATTCTTCCTATCACGTGAACGCGCGTCTTAGCGTCGTTGTTATGTAGTTTTAGAATCCACTTGCCATCTTTCTTCGCAAGCGACTCCACATAACTAGGCATATAAGGCTGCTTGCCAACCACTTTCGTTGGGCATTGCCATCTATCGCCCAGATCTTGTCCATCGACAACATGAATCGTAGTTTGCACGCTTCGAAAATGATCTCGGAGCAAGAAAGCTCCCCTGGGTAAACCGTCAATGGCGATGGCGCCAGCTTTCGCTTGAATAAGCCCTGAGTGGTCGGCATACGGCACATTCCCTCTCAACTCAACCAGAGAATATCTTTTATCCTCTGGTTCGGAGGCAAACCAAACGGTATCGCCCACTGCCTTAATCACCTCTTTCGGCCACACAGATTGAATAGGTAGCAATGAAAATGTTTCTTCGGTTGCGCCGTTTGTATTGGCGGTGATGCTTTCCACTCGCGGCAATAGCCCCAACTCAACACATCCTGATGGGTCCGTGACGACCGCACGGTTTACCTTATCGACCAAGCCTCGTACTTTGATACCCAGATGTAATCGTTGATTTGGATACGCCTCTCCATTTCTCCCCAGCAAATATAGGGAATATCCATTCACCGATGGCTGCAAATAGAATTTAACAACGCTTCCTGTTTTCTCAAACCCATTCACTTTCACATCGTATCCAGCGATTACAGATCGACGCTCAAAACTTCCTTCGTAATCACCCATTAACTGAAATTGAATCTCTCTCAATCGAGCGGGCACCTTAAATCGATATGAGACCAACTCTTCCTCGGTAACCGCGATTCGAACCATATCCTCACTGCCAACTCCATCGATGTCATTGAGGAGTACTTTCAATTTGGTGTTTTTCAATTTCGCAAGCGGAAGCGGATAACCGTTGCAAAGCAACATAGGACGAACGAGCAACGTCGCCTCTCTTCCAGCAACTAAAGATCCTGTATCGAGCAAAAAGTCTGCCCGGAACTCGAATTTCGGCCTCGATCGATCAAAGGGCTCCATAGTTGCCAAATGCTTTGTAGCAACCAACATCTTTTCCGCTTTATGTTCTGCCGAATAAGGGATAAGAATGTTACCTTCAGCATCGGATCGGTAACGCTGCTTTCCAATTTCAACGTAACCTTCTCGCTCGATTTCTCCTGTTTCATTCTGAATGCGTAGTATTTGGCCTCCCGCATCAGTTTGCTTGATCGTTCTTAATTCACCCTTTTGGATCAGCGCTCTCGAGCGTAAGCCACCGCCGAAAAAATCGACAACCCACACACCTCGTCCTGTCAACTCCTTCATGGTGATTGTTTTCTGGTGCCTGCGATCACTTAGCTCGTCATAACTGATGGTCTTCTGGAAACTCGGAATCAATCCTTCTAGTTCAATGTCCGTCGAGATACTCCCAAGGTCTCTGACAACACTTGCACCATCCAATCGAAAGACTTTCACCTCAAGTTTCGAGACATTCTTTAGCCAAAGCTCTAGCTTCACTTCCTCATCAACGCGATGGATCGCACGATTTGTGGGAGCGAGCCTCAACTCCGATCGATGCCTAACGCTCTCTTGATCTTCATTGGAGAGATTACTGTAATGGATGCTGGGATCACCAACTCCATGTAGAATCTTCGTTTCCGCAAACAACTTGTCGAGATATTCGTCTCGAATCCAAGTTCGAAACGGATCGGGCGATTCGTCAGTACGCAGAAAGTGCGTGAGATAGTCATTCACTAACTCTCTATCGTCGTGAATTGGCTGCATGTCGGGAATGTACTTGGCAGCGTGAAAGTCTAAATCGACGAAGTTGTTGGCAATACCTGAACTGGCGTAAGCCCCATGCGTCGTTACGCGATAGTAGATTGCATTCCTTGGCAATTTCAGATAACGGATGAATCTCTTTCGATCATATGCCCCCTCATGTTGATCCAACCGCAAGCGGTGATAAAGCACAGTAGCCTGCAGAGCGGCGTACTTCGAAGAAAGTGTAAGCACGTAATCTTCGAGTCGTTGAAAGTACTGCCGTTTTTCAGCAATATCAAAGAGATCGGTGTCACCAGGGGGCTGCAATCGTATTAAGTAACTTTTCACAAATGCATCTTGATCACGCAGAGAAGGTTGAAGGTCCGCCAATCTCTTCAATTGCTCCAATGTTAAAAGCTGGTGTATTTTCGCTTGACCAAAGCGGATCGCAAATTGTGTTTTCAATTGCTCCGATATCAGTTCCGGCAGATTGGGAACATCCACGCGATCAATTCGCTCTATCCATTTCCCCAATGACATCGGATGATTCAGAAGCGGTAAAACCTCCAGAAGACTAGAATCCTCGATTCCGTCGAGCTTGACTTTCTCCACTTCTTCTCGGATGAGCTTTTCTACGTCAAGAAATGACTGGTCGGAAGTGGGAGGAATATAGTCCGCTTGATTCCCTCGATCCGCGCTGATTTCGGGAATCCACAAAAGTTCTCGGATTATGGCCAGTGATCCAGCAGGGTCATGCTTGTAGTTCAGCATTGCCTGGCGTATGCGTAGAGCACTCTGCAATTCGTAGATGGAAGTTTGATCTTTACTCACCCATTCGTCGATGATCTTTTGCGACTCTTCCGTGCGCCCCAATGTTTGAAAGTACAATGCATGAAAAAAGTAATAGCGGTCAGTCCCTGGCGTGAGCTTCTTCAGCAGAGCCTGTCGGTCCGACGCCAAAGCATAACTTTCCAAGAACTTCTCGGGATCTTGCTGCCCTAGAACGCTTGTAGCTAAGCCTGACGTTAGAAGGCAAACAAGAACGCACCACAATTGCACAACGCGACAATTCATGAATGGCTCGCAATCAATTTGAATATTTGGAGACATAATGGGGCATAGCCCCATCATGAGTATTTACTAGAGATGGAAGCGGGTCGGAGACCCACTCTACAAACACCAACACGCTATAACTCAATCACTTTTGTGCCGTACTTGGGATGCACAATGAGAATTGCAAATTCCTTCAGATCGTCTAACCCTTCGGTCGTTTGCCGCAAGTAATCAAACTCGCCCCGTAAGTCGGTAAAACCATCCTTGCAGAACTCGACTTTCCCCGACGCATCGCGACCAAACACTTTGATGTACGTCGCTTCGAGCGGTTCGCGCGTATCGCGATGCAAAACTCGCAAAATGCCCCTCTCTTTATCACTAACCACCTTGAGCTGGTTCGAATAAACCATTTGCGACAGCACCTTCTGGCGACTGGTCACCTGGACGAGAACGTTCGTATTCTGCAGCGATTGTGGAGGTTCGAGTAACAGTGGATCCTTAGCGGATTCCAAATCAACTTGATGACTCTCCTTCGGTTCCGTCCACGCCAGACTCTTGCCGCTATGCTGCTCGAAGGGCCGGCGACTAAAGAGAGCCTCTACATCCATCTCAAAATAATGAACAGTCACCGTTCCTTCATGGTTGTGGTAGAGATATAAGTCGCTTCCTTCTTTCACAAGTTCAAGCGACTCCTCAACATTCATCGTACGCTCACTTTTTCGTCCTGCCATCAGTGCTTCACGATCCTCGATTTGTGCGATTACTTCGGCGAACAAACCTCTCCACCTCGGCAACGGGTAAGCTTGATACTCCCCAGCGATCGAGCGTGCACGCATATATTCTCGGCCATACATCGCCAAATAAGCATCGCAGTAGTCATATTGCAATTTGACCGCCACGGAGTCCCGTGAAACTTCTCTGAACCAGCTCTGCGCTTCTTCAATTCGATTTTGCAATAACATGAAAGAGACGATCTGCAATTTGTCGATCGATTCAAGTTTTTCTTTGTAGCACAGCAAGCTAAGCAGCTTATTGTAAGCAATGCGAACTTCGGCATTCGGAATTGTGTTGTCACGTCCTACGGCGAATCTCCGCATCGGAATCAGTGGAAAAAATTCGTTATGCTCGACTATTTGATTCTCGATAGGATCGATATTCAAAAGGTCAGACTTCAACATAGGTCCTAGCTCCGAACAAAGCCGGACGTTGTGTTGAAACCACTCAGCCATACGCTTGTCGTTTCGATGCAGAAAGGCAAATTCCCATATACTCGTGTCAAACATTTGCCTGTCGGAATAGATTTGAACCACTGCGTCGAAGAATTCCGGCTTGACGATGCGAGGTAAGAGTTCGCTCGGTTTAATCGTCGCTAAGTTCGCCTCTCTCAAGAAATTCAAGACCTGCTCGTCAGTGCCGTGGCGAAACAGTTGTTGCGGATTGATTTGATGGTCGGGCACGCTATGTGGAGTGACGCGGAAGACTTTCAATGGTAGCGACGCAAGCACCCCTTCAGCGTCGCTCACCTGCACGCCATATTGCGAAAAATCACCTTCCTCCGGGAAATAAAACTCGAATTTCACTACTAGATTTTCAAACGGTGGAACAACCATGAACCAGCTTTGCGTTTTTTCGCTGCCACTCAACGGAATGGCGCCTTGTGGAATCTGAGCCAATACATCCACTTGAACTTCGCTGTCGGTTGGGTTCATTACCACAACACGACTTTGATACGGAACTCCTTTCGAGAATTCCGTCGCCTGCACAAGTCCCTCTCCATCGGAGTCGGAAAACGAATCGATTTCTTCTTCCAGGTCGGTATCAATGTCCCATTCATCGTCTGAGTCAGAATCTTCCCCCGGCTCATACCCGTTTTCGCGATAGACAAATATCTGTTGCGCGAGCCCCATCGGAATCTGCGTTTTCGATTCGCCCACGATTTCATTTCGTTGCACAAAGGCAACGCAATCGCGTTCCGGACGAATGAGTATCTTTCCTTGCTCAGTTTTCCACTCACATTTGTTGTCCCATGGCAAATCCATGATTGCCAGTGCCATGAGCGCCGTTGAAAAATCGGAAGGGCCCCAATCAAAGTTCCTCGATAGAAATGGACCGCTCTCCTCGCTGTGCTGAAGCCAATCCAACCAAAAAGGGGAAAAGCGGATTTTTGCCCTCTGCGTCGGTCGATAATAATTTGCTTCCTTCCAAATATACGGTTGCGCATACTGCCACTTTGCGGAAGGATAGAATTGCTCCATGCGTTTGTAAGTATCGTTCTCAAGCGATTCCATCAAACGCTCGTCATGAATCGCATCACGCTCTCTGTCAGAATCTTTTTGGGTCGAAACTTCATCGACTCGCTCGCCTCCTTCCATCGTGCTTGAGTTCGGCAGTATTTGCCAAGGCATCGTCACAGGATCTATAGCGTAACTCTCGAACCCTCCGCCCATACCGCCTAGACCTCTGCCCATGCCCCCCATGCCACCTAGGCCACTTTCATCAAAAGTATCAGCATCTGGGGACCAAATGCTGTACTCTCTTCCTAATTCATCCCAAATCTCACCATCGCCCAAGACCATCGACAAATTGCCTTCAAACTCTTCCCGTCGCCCAGCCAAAGCAATTGCAAATAGGTTTCGACGCAGATTTCGAAAACGTTTTTCATCATCAAGCTTCTCTCTCATCCGTTGCTCAATTTGAGCCTGTGCCGACGGTATGCGTTGCTTCAACAGAACTAACTCAAACGGACTAAGTTGGGCGAACCTCCACGTTTCTAAGAATTTCGATAGATCATCACCCAAGAACCATTGGTCTATAAATCGCTTTTCAAGTTTGTTACGCAGATGAGGTAGAATTACGCGTTCGAAGAATTCCCGATCTTTGCGAAACACGAACAGGTCCAACTCATGACAAGCTAACCTTTCATATAGGCTGCATTTTTCTTCGAAGCTATATTCTTGCCAGTGGACGATCGGACGAAACAACTCCCAGTCTGCCTTCCGTCCCCGGCAAGTTTTGTCGTAAAAGGAATACAAATCTTCCATGTTGGATATGACTCGAAATCGCGTATTCCCTTCGGCCCCAACTTGGTTCCATTCTCCTCCTCTCAACCATTCAATCACTCTTTTCTCACTGCGGTGCTCCGTCTCCGGGAAATGAGAAGCGAGCCGTTGGTCGTTTCCGATCAAAGGCGAGAGATTTACCTTGTCGAGGTATACCGAGTGGTATGTAACGCCCGCTGGGTGAGTCACTACAATTTGCAAGCTCGACTTAAGCGTCAATTCCGCAGCATCTAACGCTACCGTTCCATTTTCATCAACTCGCAAGTTGCTTTGACACCAAGAGTTTTCCGTCAAGAACTGAAACTTGCTGCTTGCAAGCACCTGTTTTTGAGTTCCCCTAAAATACTCGTTGCAAAAGTTAACTCTTGAATATATCGGCGCTGACTCGATGGGAGGCAGTTCATCCCCATCTGACATATCGCGTAAGTAACTTCCCGATCCTTGGTCTTCCCAAGGATTAAGTAGCCAACTCGGCATAGGCAACATGTTACCTGGAACATAATCTCGCTGGGCACGATTCATGACATACTGCTGCTCGTCACCTAACTTCCGATTCGACACATAAATGTTGGTGGGTAGAGCTAATCTATGCCTTGAAGGGAATTGCCACCGCGTAGGCATCAACAATCCGTCTGAATTGAAGCGATGAAATACCCTCCCAATCACATGCACCCTGGTCTTTTCATCGCAGTTTTGCAGTTTTACAAACACTTTCCCATCGCGTTGTTCGACAGATTCTACATAGCTCGGTGCATAACTTTTTTTCTCGATGATTTGTGTTGGACTCTGCCACCAATCACCGCCATCGTTTGCTTCAATAACTTCAACCCAAGTTTGCCTGTCACGAAAATGATCCCGCAACAAATACTCTCCCTTTCCCAAACCTTCCAACAGAATTGCCCCAGGCTTTTCGCGAATATTTGCTGACCTATTCGCGTAGGGCACATCTCCTCTCACTTCAACGAGTGAATACTGGCCGCTTTCTGCCTTTGCCGCAGGGAATAGTATCGATTTACCGATCACTTCACAGATGGAAAACGGCCAATTCGATTCGACCGGAGCTATAACGATTTTCTGTTCGCCAACTAAATCCGTCTTGGCCAAGATACTCTCTACCCGCGACATCTCCCCTAATTCAATACATCCAGCAACGTCGGTATACGCGTCGTATACAACGGGATTTATTAAGCCTCTCAGCTTAAACCTCAGGTTCACCTTTTGATCTGCATACGCCTCGCCATTACGTCCAAGTACAAAAAGAGTGAAACCTCGGTTAGAACCTTGCAGAAAGAAACTTGCAATTCGATCGGTATCCCACCAAGTATTAACGAGAACTTCGTGCTTTGCACTGACAGGAAATTTCCCGAAAGGTCCCTCATATTCTCCTAGAAGCTCGAAGCAGATCGTGGATAAACGATCGGGTACTTTGAAGCGATACGACAAAGCATCGATTTCAGATAACGCAACCCTTTCGATATGTTCGTCTACGCCACCACTTATGTCGCCAAAGGTGACTTTTAGCTTCGTATTTCGAACCTGATCCAAAGAGCATTTGCGACCGCCGCAAACGAGGCTGGGACGAAGCAACAAATTGGCTTCATTTCCGGCAAGTAACGATTCGGTATCCAATATAAAATCTGCGAAGAACTCAAGTTCGGCAGCTTTAAGATTGACCGGTTCAGTTTTGGCCAAATGCCTAGTGGCAACCAACATACTATTAACCGTTGGATCAACTTCTTGCGGAACTCGAATTGTACCCGCGAAGTCGGGATAGTATCTTCGCATCTTAACTTCGACATAACTCTCCTTCTCGATCTCGCCTCGTTCATTTATGACACGAATCAAGTGTCCGCCGGCATCATTTTGCACAATAGTTCGCAACTCTCCTTTCTGAATTAAGGCCCTTGCCTGCAGACCTCCTCCCAAAAAGTCGACAACCCAAATTCCTCGTCCCTGCAATTCAGGCAATTCGATGTTTGCTTGATGCCTTCGATCACTTGGTTCTTGATAGGTGATTGATCTTTGGAAACTCGCCTTGATTCCGTCCAATTCGATATTTGACGAAATACTCCCCATGTCTCGGATCACGTTTGCCGCATCCAGCCGGTAGATTCTGATTTCAAGACGAGCAATATTCTTGAGTAGCATATTTACTCGTACGTTTTGTTCCGCCTCAAAATAGCTTTCGTTCTGGGGCGAGAAGCGCAATTCACACCGGTGCTTGATATCCGCCTGTACTTTATCAGGAAGCTTCTGGTAGTATCGTTTGGATTCCCCAACTCCATACAGAATCTTGCTTTCTGCAAACATTCGGTCCAGATACTCATCACTCAACCATTTCCGAAACTTTTCAGGGCTTTCTTCTGAACGCAGAAAGTAGAGCAAGTAGTCGTTCACTAACTCACTATCATCTCGAATCGGAGTCAATTTCGGGATATAACTGGCTGGGTTGTAAGTTAAACTCATCAACCGGGTTTTATGTTTCTTCCCTACTACCTCTGACTCGCCTGGCCGTCGAATGTACTGAGTCTCTTTGGGAATCTCCAAATAACGAACAAATCGTCCTCGGTCATAGATATCATCTTTCTGGTCGAGCGCAAGGCGATGAAAGAGTATGCAGGCCAACAAGTCGGTATTCGCCGAAGGTAGAGACGACACAAATTCCTCCAAGCGTTGTAGATAACTTCGCTGGCCCTCTCGATCTCGAACATCAGAACCCACAGCAGGCTGAAGTCGCTTCAAATAACAACGTACAAAATCATCGTGATGGAGTACCTTTGGATGCAGAGCCGCTAGTTTATCCAACTGCTCCAAAGTCATTTGATGGTGAATTTTGGTTTTCCCAAACGGGATAGACAAATTCGTCAGTTGACGGGCAACAAGTTCTGGCAAGTTTGGAAAGTCCACCCGATCCACAACAGACAACCACTCGTCAAGATTTGTCTCAATATCAATCCATGGCAAGACTTCTAAATGACTCGACTTTTCAATACCGGAAAGCCCTAACTCTCTGATTTCTTTTTGGAGTAGCTCATTCACATCAAGCGATGATGGATTTAATGCAGGCGAAACATAGCGAGTGGTTTCCGGCGGGTATTTCTCTCGAAGCGATTTGATTTGCAGGTATTCTCTGAAAACCTCCATCGACTCCTCAGGCTTGTTTTTATATTCCAAAAGCGCCTGTCGGATTAACATCGTTCGATAATCGTCGTACTCCGCAAAGTCATCCTTACTTCCCCACTCGCTTAGAAACGCCCGTGCCTTTTCGATTTGGCCTGTCGTCTGATAATGGAGTGTGTGAAAAAAATAATAAGGTTGCGAGCCAGGAGTCATTTGATCGAGGAGTGCTTCTCGATCCTTTGCTAGTGCGTACTCCTCTAAGTACGTATTGGTATCCTGCTGAGCCGGAAGCGACCTTGCGGAAACAACCACAAGAATCAACAAAACGACGTACTGCAATAACATCAAGCAATACTTCATAAATGGCTCTCAATCAGTTCCATAATTGAACAGACTTACCGACCATCTGTATTGCAATGCAACACCGGAACAAATCGTTTGGCAGAGTGATCGGGCTGTTGTAACCCGGTTACGCAACTCGCGTGCCAATTACAAGATAGGGCATGAGACACCCCAAAACCGACATGCTCGTCCGCAGCGTTGCGAACATAGAAAGCGCCGAAACTGAACATCGATAAAGTTTCTACAACCTTACCCTTTTCGAATCGCACTCCAGACCACCAATAAGACAATACCGAGTGCAATCGTCACGGCTGCCGCAATGACTTCCGGTATCTTTGAGAAGGCACCCAACACGATCAGCGCGAATGTGGCTAGAACATAGAGCGTTGCAGCGATTTTGGCCCAAGGTGAGATAACAGCTTGGCCTGGCTTCGCTGGAATCCAAACACATGCGACGGTGACTGCCGCACATAGCGACAAAGTCAGGCCAAGATACGAGAGCATTTCTTGCAGGGACGCGAAACAGAGAACAATGATGGCCAAAATCGCTTGGATCAATATGGCCAAACGCGGCTCACTCCCCTTCCCTACCAACCAATTCGGCATGACACCGTCGACGGTCATCTGTGTGTAGACTCGCGGACCGGCAATCGCTATTGACCACACTGATGTAAAGGTTGCCAAACAGACAACAAAGCGGACCAAGGCGGCCATTCCGTCGCCTGACAATTCCTTGGCAACAACCAGTGCAACTTCGGGAACAAAAGCAATCTTCTCGGCTGGGGCACCATGCACGAAGATGTAGTTCAAAACCACATACAAAACCGTTACGACTAAAGTAGCGACCAACATTGATCGCGGTACCCATTTTTCGGCTCGCTTTGCTTCGCCTGCTACATAGATGGCTGCGTTGAATCCAGTGTAACTGAGCGAAACCCAAATTAAGGAACCAGCCATCGCCATAATGACCCCGCCAACGGCCAACGCCATTTGCCACGTCGTTTCTGGCCACGGCGACGCTAATGTCGCTTCATTGGCATAGTATTTTCCTGTTGGAGCAAACCAAGCGACCGCGATAAAAACCACTAACAGTATTAACTTCACAAACACCATACTGTTTTGTAGCCAAGCCCCTGTCGATGACGACCACATATTCCCAATCGCAGCCAGAGTAATCGCCCCAGCGGCTACCAAAACTACGTTCAGTTCGCCTTCGGCCCAGCCACTGACTAGATAGGTCGCAAAGGTCTTGGCAGCCGCAGCCATCGGGACTGTAAATCCCGCAACTAACGAAATCCACCCCGCCAAAAAACCTATCGCAGGATGAATGGCTCGCGACAAATAAAGATACTCGCCACCTGATCCTGGCAAGCGAGCCGCTAGGGCTCCATAACCTATGGCACCGCAGAGCGCTACCACACCTCCGATGCACCAAACGGCTACAACCAACCGCGCATCTTTGAGATCACCCATTGCAAAACCGCTGGTGGTAAACACTCCAGAGCCGATCATGCTGGCAACAACCAAAGCGACCAATGAAATAAAGCCGAAGGGTTGATTGGGACTCTCGCTGTGTTTCGCATCTACGACAGTAACTTCGCCAGAGCGATTTCTATCTTCAACCATCTGAACCGCTCCGGTACAAAATGAACTAACCCATTCAGCGAGGAATTAGACCCAAAACTGAATATCCTAGAACTGAATATCTCAGAACTGAATATCCCAGAGCTGAGAATCATAGACGAATAGAATCGAATTCGCGTCAGCTCTACTTTCGAAACTTAAGCAGATAGTTTTCTTTGAAAATCTCGACCGCAACTTCTTCTTCGAATTTGAATCCGGCATCCTCGATTTCTTTTCGAAATACCTCTTTGCCGGCTCGCACATGCCCTATCGTCCAAGGACTTGACTTGCCCTCGATACGATTGAAATCCACAACCACCAAACTCCCGCCAGGACGCATCGCAGTGTAAAGCGACTTTAGCGTTTGCGCGGGGTACTCGAAATGATGATAGGTATCGCAAACAAGGGCCACGTCGATCGTGTTGGCCTTCAGCTCCGTAGTGCGATCGGTGCACAAGACAACATCTACATTCTTCAAGTTTTCTTTGTCAGCGCGATCGATCAAGTGCTTCACAAATTTGGGTGAGATATCAACAGCAAACACTTTCCCCGTGCTACCGACGGCTTCTGAAAATGGAGCCAGAAACAAGCCGGTTCCACAGCCGATGTCGGCAACCACTGTTCCCTCTTTAAGCCCTAATGACTCCAGTATTTCTTTGCGCCCCGCAAATACCTCGCGACTTTCGATTTCGAAACGTTGAACCCATTGATCCACAGGCAAGTTCGGATCGAGAAAGTCCTTGTTAATGCCAGGTTTGACACTCGACTCTTGACCAACTTCTGCGGGTGGCGATGGCGCACGTTCTTGCGCGACTAGGGCACTGGAACCAGCAGTGAGCAAACAAACCAACAAACCGCAACGCATAGAATGGAGCCATTGCCAACTCATAGATGTGCAAACTTTCTTGGGGATATGAGGCAGGTGGGAAAAGAAATTGCGATGCTCAAACCATAACATGACCATCGCAAAATTCTATGAAGACGAATGAGATTTAGGCGACCATCAAGAACCACTTTTTTCCATGATTCGCTTGATAATGCCTTCCAAGACTTCCTCGGAGACGTAGCCAACCGTGAGAGCCCGCACGACACCGTTCCCATCCAAAAACAATGTGGTTGGGTAGCCTCGGAAATCGGGAACTTTATTCAGTGTGACTTCATCTCCCAACACGAGCGGATAGGCGATCCCTGAATCCTCCGAATACTCTTTGATTCGAGTGATACTTTCCTCTTTCTCAATTCGCTCGTAGTTGATGCCAATGATCTGTAGACCTTGGTCGCCATATTTTTTGTGCAAGGCGACAAAATGAGGAATCTCCATGCGGCAAGGTGGGCACCACGTTCCCCAAAAGTCAACGATCGTGACTTTGCTTCCCTGTAACTCCTTAAGAGAAACCGTCTTCCCCTCGACACTCTCCAGTGTAAAGTCGAACGGAAATGGCGACGTAGAAGCGAAGTAACTTTCAATCTTCTTTTCGAGCATTTCCTTTGCCAGAAGCTCAAACCGCTCGAGAGCGTCGTCATAGCGTTTATCACCGCGCAGATTATCTAGGTCGGTGTCGTTTTCCATCAACTTCTTGTCGTCAAAGCCAAGAGTGATCGACTCGTTTAATGCAACAAAGGCTTTGTCGAGATCTTTCTTGACGGAGTAACCACAAGCTTGGTTGTAGAACGCTTGCGAGATCAATGGCAAAGCATTGGGATCAAGCTCACCAAAATGGGGCCGCAAACTTTCTGCAATCTTCCCTGCTTCCAAAAGTTTATCGTAGTCGGGAGGGGCTGATTGAACTGCTTGCTGTGTCAAAACACTGATTTGCTGAATCGCATCTTCGATTTGCTCACCGTTAAGTGAGGTTTCTGGCTTCGATCCCGAATCCGGACCTCCATTGCTTTGCGCCGTCTGGGAATTTTTGAACAATTCTGACATATTGCAACTGGCAACCGCGGCTAACGGAACAAGCAGAACCGCGAGGCGCCATTTGTACCAAGCGCCGTGCCTGGAAGTTTGGGTATGCATGGCGAACAACCAATCCGAAATCGAAATTCAAATTTATAAAGAACAAAATCAAACTACGCCCCACCATGTGAGGCATTTCGTATTGTAACGCATCTAACGAACCCGCAAACATGAAAGTCTCCGAAACCCCCACAAGAATCGGGGAATTCAGGTCTATCAGGATGGCATTTCGACAGCCCAATTCGGTATTCTTTTGTTTCTACGCTCTGTAGTTCAAAACGGTCGCGACAAATTCTCGCAATCGCTCCGATACTTCACCATTTTGGCAAGATGTTTCGTCCATGGCTCACACCGAACCACGCAATTCGCTCGCCCGCACGCCAAACCGTCGACAATGGCTCCAGCGTGCATCCACGACTGGGATCGGATTCTTCGCCGCTGGCAACATGGTAGCCAGCTTGGGAAGTTCTGCTTTCTCGCACCCGACCGTTGCAGAACAGCCGTTTGCCGATGAAACCTACGCCTCTGGAAAAAACGTGGCTGCAAGTGTTCATCCATTGGCTACCGAAGCTGCTATCAGCATGTTTCGCAAAGGGGGAAATGCGATCGACGCCGCAATAGCAGCCGCCCTAACACTATCTGTTGTTGATAGCCACAATTCGGGAATTGGAGGTGGCTGCCTCGCCATCGTCCGCACGGCGAACGGTCAAGTGTTAGCGCTCGATGGCCGCGAAATGGCACCCAAACTCGCCCACCGCGACATGTATTTGCGCAACGGTAAACCCGATGGTACTCTTAGCCAAGATGGCCCATTAGCAGTGGCCACGCCAGGCCAGCTAGCAGCTCTTTATGACCTCTCCACCAAACATGGCTATCTGCGGTGGCGGGATTTGTTTGAACCCGCAATTGCCCATGCTGAATACGGATTTCAAATCGATCGTGTGTTGGCAGGTCGAATCTCAGGTGAGGCCGATATCATTCGCCGATATCCTGAAACCGCTCGCGTCCTGCTAAAACGGAACGGCTCGCCGTATGCCCAAGGTGAACTGTTACTACAACCCGATCTAGCCACGACGCTAACTTCGATTGCCAACGAAGGAATCGAGTGGTTCTATCGTGGACCATTTGCCAAAACCGTAGGCGAATGGATGGGACAGAACGGAGGCATCTTGTCGGCGGACGACTTCGCCGCCTATCAATGCAAATATCGCGAGCCAATTCGCTCTCTCTATCGTGGTTATGATGTAATCGGCATGCCCCCGCCAAGTTCAGGTGGCGTCCATATCGCACAAATATTGAACATTTTGCAGGACTTTCCACTGCCTGAACTTTGGAAAACCGATCGTAATCAAGCCTATCATTTGTTGTTAGAAGCCATGCAACTTGCGTTTGCCGATAGGGCTTACTGGCTCGGCGATTCGGACTTTGTGAAAGTACCGCGCGGCTTAGTCGATCCGACCTATGCACGAACCTTAGCCCAAAAAATTTCACGTTCGCAAAAGACTCGATTCGCAACACATCATGTCCCTGCAGATGCTGCAACCAATGTTTTTGACGATCGCAAACACACTACGCATCTCACAACAGCTGACCAACTTGGCAACTGGGTCGCCATCACATCCACCGTCAACACGAGCTTCGGCAGCAAAGTCATAGTGCCTGGCACGGGTGTCGTGCTCAACAACGAAATGGATGACTTTAGTATCGCCCCCAATACACCAAACGCATTCGGTTTGGTTGGCTCAGAAAACAACGCGATTGCTCCCGGCAAACGTCCACTTTCGAGCATGAGCCCAACGCTGGTTCTCAACGACAAGAAACAACCGATACTCAGTTGTGGAGCTGCCGGTGGTCCCAAGATCATTACGGCCGTGCTGCGTATTTTGACGGCCGTCCTCGATGAAAATCTTTCTGTCGCAGACGCGGTCGCTGCGCCTCGAGTTCATCATCAATGGCAGCCAGATGAAGCGGTGGTAGAAGAACGATTGCCAGACAGTGTCGTCGCTGATCTAAAGGGGCGAGGACATACCACTCGGAGCATCGCAGCGTCCGCCATAGCCCAAGCAATTCAGTGGACGTCCGACGGTAACTTGCATGCCGCATCCGATCCACGGGTCCCCAGCCGCGCCGCCGCTTACGAAGCTTAAACAGCCCCAAAGGTCAACCAGCGAGCCCCTTCTGTTCAGCCTTCGCCGTAAACAGCTCGGTGGAGTTTGAGACGTCTTTTGTGTACAAGTGTGCGCAGAAATGAGTTAGTCAATGAACTAACGCATTGTTTTTCGGTCCTCTATTTGCGGCGAACATCGGCTGTTCGCCCCCTAAGGGCTCACTTCGGACTCATGCCGCCTCGAAGAATTTGCCCCCTGAACCTACAATCCTGTGAAAACAAGTCCAACCTTATATAGATGCGTTCACCGGACCGCTCTGATGCAAAATCCCCTCCCAAATTTCCGAATTCAACGAATTGATACCCGCAAAGGCACGTCGGCTCCCGAACTTGCCGAACTGCGTCGTAAGCTGAGCCCCCAGGGCAATATCGTTAGTGAAAAAGGAAAGAAGCTCACGGAACGCGTTTTCGGCAAACCGCTTACACCTCAACAAGTCGTCGAAACGATTTGCGAAGATGTCCGCCAACGCGGCACCCCTGCCCTGCTCCATTACAGTCAACAACTTGATGGCCATCCACAAACCGCAGCCGACTTCCGCGTCGACGTTCGCAAGCTGGAAGATGCCCATCGCCAAGCTTCACCAGAGTTCCTCAACGCTGTACGTCGCATTCGCGACAATGTCCTGCGATTTCAAAAAGCCATTCTGCATCGAGACGTTGTCGTTGAGCCTGAAGCGGGTGTTCGTTTGCAACATCGCTATTGGCCTTTGAAACGTATTGGCGTGTGCGTTCCTGGTGGTGCTGCCGCTTATCCTTCCACGGTTCTGATGACTGTCTTGCCCGCACAAGCCGCAGGCGTAGCAGAAATTGCTGTTGTTGCTCCGCCAACTCCATTTGGTGCATACAACGCCAACGTTTTAGCTACCTGTTATGAACTCGGTATTCGCGAGGTGTATGCAGTTGGTGGCGCACAAGCTGTTGCGGCCATGGCCTATGGCACCAGCGAATTGCCCGCTGTGGATAAAATTGTTGGCCCCGGCAATTTGTTCGTTGCCTTAGCCAAGAAGTATGTTTACGGTGATGTCGATATCGATTCAATTGCTGGCCCCAGCGAAGTGATTGTGCTGGCTGATTCCACGGCGCGCCCCGATTACATCGCCGCCGACATGCTCGCCCAAGCCGAACATTCGCCTGGCTCAAGTTTATTGATCACATGGGAACCACAAATCTTGGACCGAGTGGAACAAGAGTTGATTCGCCAGCTGCAAACATTGGAACGATGTGACTTGACACTCGATTCATTGGCACAATTCGGCGCATTGATTATTGCTCGCGATGAAACTCATGCGATTGAATTGACAGACCTATTGGCGCCTGAGCATTTGCATATTGCGACCCAGAACCCCGCTGCGATGAGCGCCAAGATTCGCAATGCAGGTGCAACGTTCTTAGGCGATTATTCACCAGTCGCTTTAGGTGATTATGCAGCGGGCCCATCACACGTTCTGCCAACCGGCGGTACCGCGCGTTGGGCTTCCGGCTTAAATGCCAATAGTTTTCTGCGCAGTGGTAGTGTGATCGAGTACTCGAAATCTGCTTTGCAAGGCATCTCTGCAGAGATCAGTTTGATTGCGCAGTGTGAAGGCTTAACCGCTCACGAACGGAGCGTTACACTCCGCACTTCTTCGTAAGCACTTTTGGTAGCCAAGTCATTTCATCATTCATCCCATTCCGCTATTCGAGGCCCATGTGGATCCTAAATCCATCGTTCAAAGCATGATTCGCCCAGCGATAGCGGCGATGTCACCTTACATTCCGGGTGAACAACCGCAGGGTGGAAAATTTATTAAGCTCAACACCAATGAGAATCCTTACCCACCGCACCCTGACGTTGCCGAAGCCATATCCGCTGCCGCGCGAGATCGCTTAGAACGATATCCAGATCCGCTGGGCACGGCATTTCGAATTCGAGCTGGTGAGGTATTGGGATTCGATCCAGAGTGGATCTTGTGTGGCAACGGTAGTGATGACATCCTGACGATTATCACGCGTGCTTGCGTCGGCGAAGGAGATGTTCTTCGCTTGCCTTATCCAAGTTACATCTTGTATCGCACCTTGGCACAGATTCAAAACGCTAAGTGGGAAGAGGTACGTTTCAACGCCGACTTCTCGCTGCCTGGAGCCTTCGCGATCGGTCAAGATCGGTTGCGATTGGTCTTTTTGCCTAACCCGAACAGCCCCAGCGGGACGGTATTGTCTCCCGCAGAGATTGGTGAACTGGCTGCCAAACTCCCCTGCCCTTTGTTAGTTGATGAGGCTTATGCCGATTTTGCGGACACCAATTGCTTGGAACTAGTGCGACAATACCCCAATGTCCTTGTGTCACGAACGCTAAGTAAGTCGTATGGTTTAGCAGGGTTGCGTTTCGGTTTTTTGGTAGCGCATCCTGAGTGGATTCGCGTTTGTCGCAATGTGAAAGACAGTTACAACTGCGACACGCTCTCGTTAGCGGGAGCAACGGCAGCGATTCACCGTCAGGATTGGCTACAAGAGAATCGAGCAAAGATCATAGCAACCCGATCCCGAATGCAAACGCGATTGGCAGAATTGGGGTTCGACGTAACCCCTTCGTCGGCGAACTTTGTGTGGTGCACTCGGCAGGATCGCCCGGTGCAACCGCTGTATGAACAATTGAAAGCCAACAAGATTCTCGTGCGTTACATGAAGTATGAGGGTTGGGGTGATGGCTTACGAATTAGTGTAGGTACCGATTCACAAATCGACGCCTGCTTAACTGTTTTGGAGAGTTTACTGTGACCGAAAGTCGAACCGCTTCCATCCATCGCGAGACCGCAGAAACCAAGATCCGCTTGGAACTTAATCTTGATGGAACAGGCAAGGCAGAGATCCGAACTGGCGTCGGCTTTTTGGATCACATGTTGGTGTTATTTGCGAAGCACTCGCAGTTCGACTTGATGGTCGATGCACACGGCGACCTGGAAGTTGACGCGCATCACACCACGGAAGACGTAGGCATTTGCCTTGGGCTAGCGATGCTCAAAGCGCTCGGCGACAAACGTGGCATTCGCCGCTACGGTCACATGATCTTGCCGATGGAAGAAACGCTGGTTACGGTCGCTTGCGACTTAAGTGGCCGATCCTATTTAGTATTTAACGCGCCGATTCCTTCGCAGAAAATTGGCGAGTTTGATAGCGAGCTCGTGGAAGATTTTTGGCAAGCCTTTGCGAACAACGCTTTATGCAACTTCCATGTATTGTTGCATTACGGTCGCAACAGCCATCATATCGCTGAAGGGATCTTCAAAGCGGCAGCCCGCAGCCTGCGTCACGCAACCGAGTTCGATCCTCGCCAATCCGGCATCCCCAGCAGCAAAGGCTTGCTGTAAGTAGTCGGGTGTAGTGTGTGTGCAGCAAGTCTTTTCTTGTTCCACCCCAACACGAATTAACACATCCCATTTCTCACGCGGCTTACCAGCATTTAATCTGACTTGCGTAACACACCGTGGAGTTGACTCGTCGCCCCGTACATCACCTCCACTACGGTGTTGAATCGGGGTTCTGCATACGTTCTGCACAACGCTTCTCCCCTGCTCCGCCATAACACGAACTCACGCCCCCCATCTCTTACGCGGCTTACCAGCCTTTTCTGCTCATCCAACCTTTTTCTTTCATTCCCCCCTCCGCTCCTTTACAATACTCACAGCACCGGATGTTACGGATCGCGACGCATTCTCAATGGAATGATCTATGATCTCAGCTTCTTCGAACGAATCACTAGCTTTTCCGAGTCCTCGAAGCCGGGCGGCGATGTTTATCGATTGGGAGAATGTGGCCAAGATCGGCCTTGTAAACCTCCAAAGCTGCATCGAGGAAGTGCGGCAACAAGTTAATGTGTCGGTTACGAGAGCCTATGCGAACTGGACTCAAAATGTCCCCGGTTCAACTTTCTTGACATCCATTGGAGCGGAACTGACGCACGTTGGCGGGAAAGTCTCGGGCAAGAACAGTGCCGATATGCAACTGACGGTGGATGCCTGCGAGCTGATTTTGACGACAGCGCATTTGGATGGTTTGGTTTTGATCTCAGGTGATCGCGATTTCCGCCCCTTGGTTGCATTGGCTCGAAAACGAGGTTTGTGGGTGTGGGGTATAGGCCCCTCGGATAGTAGCAGCGACATTTTGCGAACCTGCTGCGATCGATTTTTAGAGCTGAAGCCCACCCCATCTTCCAAGGCGAATGTTCCTAAAACGGAAAATACCAAGACGGCCGCAACGACCAAGAAAGCGCAGCCTTCCAAAATTCCCCCGAAACCACCTGTGCAGCAAGCTCCGCCTGCTGCACCTCTTCCACCTATTGATGACGAACTTTGTCAGCAGGTAGCCGCTGCGTTCCAAGAATTGTTGGCCAATCAGGAGGGGAAAACGACTCCGGTAAATATGGGGCATTTCTTTGCCAGTTTGAGAAAATGTTCGCCTGAATTCAACGCGAGCAAATTCACGGGTCGTACCAACCGCACCCATGTCTATTCGGCTCGTCGTCTCCAAGCAGCGGGGCTCCTTCAGATTATTCCCAACTCGCCACACAGCCCGAATATTCAACCTACGCAAGTGATCATGGCTCGAATCCAAGCTCAACCATCGACCTAATCCACAAGTTACTAACCAGCAGAAAACCGTTCACGTACAATTGTACGACCTACCTAATTCCTAACTCCTAATTCTCTTCTGGCTCTCTGCAAGCGAAGGCACGACGTAAAAGCCACTCCAAAGAATAGCGGGGCCCTGATTCGATCCGTGGCGAAGAACAACGCACGAGAACAGCTATTACAACTGCGGCAGTTCTGGGAGCGAATGAATTCGTTCCACCCAAGGACGAAGATTGATCTCATCCTGCAGCGTCTGTTGTGACTCCTCTTGCTTTCCTACATCGAGAAAATCAGACCGAATACTCAATAGAGTGGCCGCAGCCAAAACTGTTACCAGTATTGAGAACACAACAACCCCAATTCCAATAAAATCCTCAATTGTCCACTCCTCGCGTGGACTCTCCCAAGCTGCGGTGCTCTCAGACGCAAATCGATCTCGATTTTCGTGAAACTCGCGACGCATAAACAGGCCCCTATCTTGCAGCTTCCTGTGAGCTTTGACTTGGACTCAAGGGAGCCTCCCAAACAGCCTCAGCTCCTAACAACTCATCGATTCTCTGGCGATACTCAGCCTGTTCTTTTAAGATATCGTCAGTCCATTTCTTAGAACTCGATCGACTTGTAGTCAAAAATTGCAAGGTATTGTTTACTTCCGCCCGTTCCTGTGCGTTCAACTTCCCAAATTGCTCTGGCTTTGGATTTTCCCAATCGATTTTAACGGGCTCTAATCGAGGCCTGATTATAGCCATCGCTGACACATAACGCCCCCACTCCACAAACATGACAACTAAACAAATCGCCAACACGACAGCCATCGATAAATAGATTTTCACAGCGAAACCCTACCTGCTTTCTATGCAACCTTACAGTCGTTCCAGCGCCGCAACTCAGGACTTCTCAAGCTTGCGTCGTACTTCTTCAATGAGTTTACGTTGGCTTGAACTCAAAGACTTGCCTCTTGTAAGCTCCACGAACTCAAATACGCGCAGAACTTCTTCTTTTGCTTCAGAGTCGAGACCACCATTGACGAGCCCATCGTAGGCAAGCCGCACCAATGAAGCGTTTCGCTCATTGTCATTGCGAATGAGCTTTCCCGCGCTTACCAAACACAGAAATGCAGCTCGTTCTCGCGGCGAACGAAACTCAAAAGGAAGTCCAAATTGCATCATGAACTTCCGATTGCTGTCTAACCTTTCACTCAACTTCGTCAGTTCACTCCGATCCAATGCGGGCGTAGAAGTATAACGTGGATCCTGCTGAATTTTGGATGTCACCGCATGTAAAGACAATGTCGTATAACTCACCAAAGTTATCGATATCAAAAAAAAGACCCATACGGCTGCTCCAACGATCATACTACGTGGCATTTTTAGGCACCTAAAACTTGGCCGACATATAACACGAGACTGCCTCCAATAACTCGATCCATGGGCCAACTGTTGCTATGCGCAATATCGATCACAACGGAACGAACACTCCACTATCCCAACACTGCAAGCCGTTAGCGGCACCAGCGAAAGTTGGACTTTTTAGCCCTAAACAACTTTATCCACATTTTGGCATACCGAAGTGAGCCTGCTACAATACCGTTCACACCGCCTAAATTTCTAGTGGTTGATGCAATAATACTCTACTTAGTGCGAACCTCGTCATGAACACGCATCTCTTCGAACCAAACCCACTGACGTTCCCACCGCAACTAGGTAAAGCCTCCCTACTGCAAGCAGTTGCGCAGTTTCTTGTAGCGATTGCATTAATAACTACTCTTCTCAGTTTGACTACGCAAGCGGCTACGCATCCTTACGCCGGAAGCCATGCTCCAGAAGAAACCTTTCCGGAGCCAATCGCCAATCCCTTTGTTCTTAAGAAGTTTGCAGCTCATAAAGGGAACGTCCTCTCGCTTCCAATTCAAATTCGATATCCCGTCGTAGCAGATATCGATCGAGAGAATGGAGATATTTTTGTTTATGGTCGAGGCAGTGCATTTCCAGATAAGTATCCCATAAGTGATTGGATTTTTCGCGTGAAGGATAAAGAGTGGAACGATGCTGCCGTGATACCTATTCCGCTTGCCTTAGCGCTCGAACCGCAAACTGGCCCTTTCAATGTGCGGTGTGTAACACTCCGTGGAAAGAAGTGCCTTGTCATACTTCGAGCGAACAAACTTTGGATCGTTGAACAAGAAACATTCAAGCTTTTCCAGCCCCCCAATCTCGTCAATCCCATTGATCTTCAGAAGCCCGCTTTAGCAGATCACCTTTGCTTCATCAAAGATCCTGAACGGAGTGGATTCATTGAACCCAACCCAGTCCCCAGCGATCCCGTTGTGACGATTACGTCATGGGAAATCCACTATAAATTTGGTGGTGGCATTCGCATCAACTTGGAAGATGGCCAGCTCGTGGAGGCAATCGCCTCAAATGACCCAAAGTATGTCGGAGCCCGAAGCTACTACAATCCTAACGGCATTCGAGATCCGTTATCGTCGATTGAAGTCACAACAACCGGCTGGCGAGTCAACGGCAACGAGGTTAGGAAGAATTTATCGCCGATCGCGTTCTTGGAAAAACGTCCTTTTATTCTCAGCGAGAACGACGGCTTTCTCAACTTTATTCGCCGAGACGACATAAGCAACTTTAGAGATAGACACCTTACTGTGATAATGCCTTCATCTTTTTATCGCCTGTCACCACTTAGGTACCTATCGACGCTCGAAGATCCTCCAAGAGATAGATTCTTTTTCGCTTGCAACGCCCCCGAACACTTCGAGAAAGAAATAGGTGGCTCCCTTTGGAAACTACACCTTTCTGAAGACTTCCTACCAAACGAACCCCTGTTGATAACAAAAGCGAACTTTCCGTCGGTACTACAGCCAGGCATAGAATATAGAGTACCAATCGAAGTTATCGGCCAAACTGCCACGATTGAAGCCACCGAACTACCGCAAGGTGCCAAAATCAAAAACAACGTATTTACCTGGACACCCACACTCAACGAACTTGGTCCACAAAAATTGAAATTCGATTTACTGATCGAAAACCAACGTACATCCAAAGAATTCCTCCTCACAGTGAAAATCCCAACCGTTGACTTGAGCTTTACGCCAACGGCATTATCAATCGCGGAAAACTCTAACTACGTGCTCGCCTACAATTCCAGTGAATTTGCCGTTGTGGACATGGAACAACAATCGGTAGTTTTCCGAAACTCATTCACCGGCATTCGACATGCAGTCGTGAACAGCCAATCCGTATTCCTGTTGCATCAATTCGGCTTCATCATTGAATACAGCTTTAATAATCCGACGATCCCCATATCACACGCCATCCCTTCCTCTCAACACGCGAAATCCATCTTCATGTTTGGCGAGCACTTTCTTTGCCTTTCAGCAGAATTAGAAAACAACGTTGACTCATTGAAGAGAATCATCGAAGTACGAGAGTGTCCTGACCTCAGCGAGACGGCTCTCGATATGGTCCTCAGCAACGACAAGAACGGAACTGCACGTTATCTTCTCGGTTCAAAATCCTGGACCCTAGACGACTATCTCATCGACGGCACAACTCACACCATCAATCAATTCGATGATCTCGAAAAGATCGGCCTCTTTGCCCTCAATGCCCCACGCTTCAACACGAGAGCCTACGAGCCTCATTTACTGAGACTCGCAACCTTCACTGATCCATCGCTCGCGGATCACCCAGCCAACAATCAGAACATCCCGTTGCCCAATAACATCACCCTATCTTTATCCACTTCGCTACTTCAGAACCACTCGAACTATACCGTCGACGCAACCGTAACCCACTTCGAAACTCGCCGAAACTTTCCAGCGTTAATGACGTGCACCGGAAGGAGCCTATGCCCAAGAATCGTAGCGAACCGGCATTCTCTCGCCATCTGTTCAGATAGGCATTTAGCAGCCGTTCCACTTGCGCTGCTTGCCGATCACCGAACGGAACAGAAAAACCAATCCGTGCTTCAGTGCGAAGCGCCTGGCCCAATAAGCCTAATGACGCTCTCAGAAGAACTGAGACTGCAATTTTCGTTAAGTGGCGGTAAACCACCCTACCGGATGCGACTTGATAACCCCTTAGGCGAACTAGCCGGCAGCCTTTCCGTGCTTCCAGATAGCGAGCGCGACCATGTGTTTGTTCTAAACCCACAAACTGCGGAAGTATTCATTAATGGCCCACTTCTCAAACAAATCATGGCAGCTCCGCGAGAGCCTTGGTTGGCACGTTTCCTTCTCACCCAAAAAAGCACACAGAGTCACGACGTCAGCCATATAGATCTCGTTAGGATGTACCAGAAGACGGCTAAAGACAAAATCGCCTTGTTCGATAAAGCAAAAATTTCCGGCATCCCTTTGGCTCTTCCCATTAATCTCGTCATTTCCGACTCCAACAACTCCAAAGTGATCGTCAGCCACAATGTCGTCGTTGATGTTTCGATGGATGACATCAAGGCATTCTTGAAAAACAATGCGTACACCACGCCGTCAACGAACTGAGACGCACGCGTTTTAGAAGGTGACCGTTGAAGATTGTGCTTGCAACAGAAGTCGAAGTACCTGGCGTAATTCGCGTTGCAACGACGACTTAATTTGCAAGTGACTCCCATACGATTATTCGATTGCGTTGGACCCAATAAAAGTACTTACCGCTGGGCGACCATCCCGAGCCACCTCGAAAGAATTCAAAATCATTTACGCAGCCAGGATCCCAAATGCCCTCAATCAACTCACCGGAAGGAAACGCCAATACCTCGATGCGTCCTTCCCGATTTAATGGAATCATTTTTGTCCCATCGGGTGAAATATGACTCGCCTATGGAGCTCTCAGCGGTTCGATTTTTAGCTGCTTAAACATGCTGAGCTTGCCATTTGAATCTGCCTCTGACTCGATGGCTCTCCCCATCAAATCGAAGTAGTGAATCTTCCTTCTATCACCAACAGAAAAATAGCTACCCTCAGGTTATGGTCAGAGATTAACCGCGCTTCCTTTCTCAAGATCGACGAGATATCCGCGCTATGAATTGCCTCCCCCCACCCCAACAAACCACTTCCCGTTTTGCGAAAACAGCATAGGACCGCGCTGAATATTGCCGCTTACTTCCAAAATAGGTTTCGCCCGGCTACTACGCCCCTCTTGAAGATTAGACAGGTCATAAAAGAGAATAGTTGCAGGTAAGGCTACGGCCAAAGTTTTCCCGTCTGGTGAAATGGCCATGCGTTTCGTACTTTCAGGCATGGTAATCAACTTCGTTTTTTTCTTCTTAGCCAAATCTAGCCTTTGAATTTGATTTTCGTACAAGATCAACAAATCCCTTTTGGCATAATCGATGCACAATTCAGTGAAAGCCTCGCCAATTTCGCTCTCCGTCCTCTCCACGGCCCGCGCGCGATGTTGAGTTATTCTTCTTCGTCAGATTCAATCGAGGTTCTTTCCAGTTGTGGAATTTGCAGAACAACGCCGCATTTGCATTTTCCTAACTTGCCTGCATGCTGGTCCGCAATACTTTTGGAGGAATTGCATTGAGGACAATCGAAGTTGAGCGTCACATTAGACTCCCAAAGAAAAGGGGCGATCGGATAAAGCTGTCATTCGAGGTATGCGGCGAATGAGAGCAATGCACGATCTGAGGGGTAAAAAACTGAATGAACTTGAAAAGATCTGCAACTACTTCGAGAACAATAAGTCCCGTATGGAGTACGACCAATATCTCAATGCGGGATACCCGATTGCATCAGGCGTAATCGAAGGCGCTTGCGGACATCTCGTCAAGGATCGCATGGAGCGAAGCGGCATGAGATGGAAATTGGAAAAGTGCTCGTAGTATGCTCAATGTTCGAGCAGCATTTCAAAGCGATTACTAGGCCTTGTTTCAGCAAACAAGAATCAAAGAACAAACGGAAATCGTGCACGCGAACCGAACACTCACTGAAGGTTACGCATCGCTTACACTTGCGTGCTAGCATGCGGAATGCCGGCCACGTTCATGGCGAGTTTGGTCATCGCCGATGTTCAAATCAATCATTGCGATTTCGTAATCTTTTCACTTATCCGCGATACTCGAACGCAGCGGCACAATTCTCGCCGAACAAGCCCCCTCCATTTGGCAATTAGGCCAAAAAACAAAAGGATTTCGCGCCTAAACTTCCTGGATTTTAACGGAGGCAACCCGCCCTTCTTCACTACACTCAACGGGAAATCGAATCGCTTGAGCCAAACGCCCTTGCGTCACAATGCCTTCTTCAACAGCTCAGCGCCTTTTCGAAGTTGCTCAAATCAGGATTAGCGATCACAATTTAATGATCGTCAACCAAGGTTTGCTCCTGAAAATTCCAGCAACGCGAATTGAAATCAAGCTGTGTAGATCGTCCTTCATAACACTAGGTTTTCGCAGCATGGCCACTGAAGCTCCAAGTGATTGGCTGATGAAACCGAAGTGTTTTTCTCGCTAAATGGATTCAATAATAATGCCGAGTCAGGCTTCTTCATCAGCGACAAGTGTTTCTGTCGCTCAGCCCGCTGTTCATGGTCGCAGTAAAGTTTGGATCCGGTGGAGCGTTTACGTCGCCATCGCTGTTGTTGCCTTCGGAGGTGGTTGGCGTTTAGCAATGATGCAAGCCGAACAAAAACATCTCATTGAACTATCCAACGTCGACTTGCCCAAGTCAGAAGGCATTGTCGTCACCGCAACACCCATTCGCTTTGCACCTTTGCGACGATTCGTGGAAGCTGTTGGTACATTGTACGGCTTCGAGGAAGTTACCATCAGTTCCAAAAATGAAGGGCGAGTGCTGCGTGTACATCACGATGTCGCCAGCATTGTTCAACCAAGTGAACTCTTATTAGAACTCGATCCAACTGATGCCGAATTGGCTGTCGCTCAAGCTGCACGAAGCCTGCAATCGGAGCTAGCCAAAATTGGTCTCACAGAAGTCCCCAATGATAGTACCAGTGTCGACGAATTCCCAACCGTTGTTTCGGCCCGCTTACGATATGTAAATGCTCAAGCTCGAGTCCAACGCTCTATCCCGCTGCGAAACACCAACGCTGTCTCTGCTGAGGACTTCGATCAGATCCAATCAGAAGCGGACATCCTGAAGTCTGACCTCGAAAACCAAATCTTGATCGCCCGACATTCCGTGGCCTCAGCTCGACTGAAACAAGCCGAATTGGATGTGGCTAAACAGCGATTGAAAGAATGCCAAATCGTGGCTCCCATTCCTACCCTAACCGATGGCAGCTCCACGCAATCATATACAGTTTCCGAACGACTCGTCTCGGAAGGCTCACTGCTACGACCAGGCACAGAAGTATTCAAACTTGTTTTAGGAAAAACGCTGAAACTGCGATTAGCAATCCCCGAGGCGAACTTCGAAAACATTCAAACAGGGCAGACGGTTGAAATCACGACCTCCACTTCAAAAGACAATGTACTTGGAACCGTCAAGCGAATTAGCCCCACGATCGATCGAAACACACGCACGGTTATGGTGGAAATTGAAGTTCCCAACCACGATGGCTCGCTGAGAGCTGGCAGTTTTGTCCGTGGGCGAATCATCACAGGGGAAACCGCGGAAGCGCTTTTGATCCCCCAAGAGGGCCTCTATTCGTTCGCGGGAATCACTAAGATTTTTGTCATGGAAAATGGAGTCGCTAGAGAACACAAAGTTACCGTGGGTGAAAAGAGTGGTGACTTTGTCGAATTAGTCTCACCCACTCTCCCCCGCAACGCCATCATTATCACCAGCGGTCAGAAACAACTCTCTGACGGTATTTCGGTCACTCTTCGAAAGGCCACCCAGGAAACCTCCACCACGAAAGACACTCCAGCGCAATCAGCTCATAATACAAACGGAGTTGGCACATGAGCATTTCGGATATTTGCATTCGGCGTCCGGTGTTCACTTGGGTTTTGGTGGCCATTCCGGTTGTCTTGGGAATCGTTTCCTATTTTGAACTTGGCGTCGACCTGTTCCCCAAAGTCGACTTCCCTGTGATTTCTATTTCCGCAGCGCTTCCAGGTGCCAGCGCCGAAGAAATGGAAACTTCAGTCACCAAACCTCTCGAAGAAGCGATAAACACAATCTCAGGGATTGATGAACTAAGATCGATCACGCGTGAAGGAACATCAACCCTCGTCGTCCGATTCGTCCTTGAAAAGAATGGTGACGTCGGCGCCCAGGAAGCTCGCGATAAGATCTCTTCCATTTTGCGTCAACTTCCAGAAGGTATCGAAACACCATTAGTCAACAAATTTGATTTGGATGCAGCTCCAATCATCACGCTGGGCGTATCTGGTAATCGAGATATTCGCGAGATCACCGAGATCGCGAAGAGGCAAATACAAGAGCAACTGCAAACGGTACCTGGAGTCGGTAACGTATTTATGACGGGAGGGCGAAGTCGGGCCATCAATGTTCAAGTCGACACCGACAAACTGCGATCTTTCGGAGTCTCGATTGAAGAAGTACGACAAGCATTGGTAAGCCAAAACGTTGAAGTTCCCGGTGGCATCGTCGACCAAGGCGAACGCGAGATGGTGCTGAGGACTTTGGGCCGAATCTCTAGTTCAGAGAAGTTCAACGACTTGATCGTGGCCAATCGGAAAGGCTATCCCATTCGCATACGCGATATCGGACGCGCAGTCGATTCCGTAGAAGAGCCCCGAGGACTAAGCCGTTTGGACGGTGACAACGCCGTCAGCCTTTTTGTTCAGAAGCAATCGGGAACCAATACCGTCGCCATTTCAGACGCCATCCAAAAGCGCTTAAAGCGAATCGCTCCGTCACTACCTCCCGACATCAAAGTAGAAATCACACAAGATCAGTCACGTTTCATTCGAGAGTCGATGGATGAAGTAAAGTTTCATTTGATGTTAGCAGCCGTGCTGGTCGGTCTCACCATTATGCTCTTCATTCGGGATTGGCGAACCACAGTCATCGCAACCCTCGCCATTCCCACTTCCATTTTGCCAACCTTCTTGTTAATGCAATACATGGACTTCACGCTCAATAATATCACGATGCTGGGTCTGATCTTGGCCATTGGTATTGTGATCGACGATGCTGTAGTCGTACACGAGAACATTTTCCGCCAAATGGAAGAGAACGGACTCGATGCGATGAAAGCCTCAGCTGTCGGAACTCGCGAAATTGCTCTGGCCGTTTTAGCAACAAGCCTTTCATTGATGGTAATCTTCTTGCCCGTCGCATTTATGGGAGGAATGGTAGGTCGCTTCTTTAGCAGCTTTGGTGTCACCGTAGCATTCGCCATCGCGATGAGTCTTTTTGTATCTTTCACACTAACGCCAATGCTCTGCTCTCGCTTTCTCAAGTTGGAACCAGCGGAGGCAGGACATGCAAAATCAAAAGATGGTTTGATCTATCGACTGACCGAGTCATTTTATGGCTCGACCTTAAAGCTAGCTCTCCGATTTCGTTGGCTAACTGTCCTGGTTTGCATTCTGGTCGTCTTCTCGACGGTCCCTATCGGAATGAACCTTGGCGTCAACATGATCCCCCGCGATGATCAAAGCGAATTCCAAGTCAGTTTTATCACTCCCGAAGGTTACACCCTAGAGAAAACCAACCGAGTGATTTCCGAAATCGAAAGCCGACTCGCAGTTTTACCAGGCGTTGAACATTTCTTTACAAGCATTGGCCAAAGTGGTAATGCCAAGGGGCAAGGTGATGTCACTCGCGGCTCCATCTACCTTCGACTCTGCGAGTTGGAGGAGCGGCGATTCAGTCAGTTTGAACTGATGCGAATCGCGCGTGAGATCCTGCTGGAATATCCCGATTTGCGCACCGCCGTGTCCGACGTCTCTGCTATCGGAGGTGGAGCAAACGGCGACAGCCGAATCTTTCAAATCAGTTTGCAAGGTCCTGAGGTCGATGAATTGGCGAAGTATGCCGAAGATCTGAGTAAGCGTCTCCAAAAGCTGCCTGGCCTTGTCGATATCGATTCGACCTTATCGATGCGCAAGCCTGAGCTTCAAGTTGAGATCGATCGCGAACGGGCAATGGACTTGGCGATCCCAGTACAAATGGTAGCCAGCACGCTGAATGTACTAGTGGGTGGGCAAATTGTAAGCTCATTCAAAGAGGGAACCGAACAGTATGATGTCTGGCTCCGAGCGGACAAAGACTATCGCAGCGACTTCGAAGACCTGTTGACCTTAGCAATACCATCGCCAACTGTAGGACCGGTGCCCCTCAGTTCTCTGGCGTCTTTGCGAGAAGAACTTGGTCCAAGTCAAATCGATCGTTTAAATCGCCAACGAACGGTGACCTTGATGGCGCATCCAGATGAAGTTGACCTCAACGCTGCAGTTCAATATGCGAATCAATGCGTGGCCGATATGAAACTTCCGCCTGAATATCAAATCGTCTTCGGTGGCCAAGCAGATATGCTCAATGAAACAGCCTATTACTTTTTGGTTGCACTCGGCTTGAGCGTCATGTTTATGTACTTGATCCTGGCAGCACAGTTTGAGAGCTGGCTTGATCCGATCAGTATCTTAGCTGCACTTCCGGTAACGATCCCATTCGGCCTGTTGTCATTGCTACTCTTCAAGACTCCTATGGATTTGTATGCGATGTTTGGACTGTTTATGTTGATCGGTATTGTCAAGAAAAATGGTATTCTTCAGATCGACAAAACCAATGAACTACGTCGAAATGGTATGTCGCGCACGGATGCGATTATCGAAGCCAACTATACCCGCCTGCGTCCGATCTTGATGACTACGGTAATGCTCATCGCAGCCATGATCCCCATTGCCTTAGGCCAAGGTCCAGGAGCTAGCGCTAGAGCCAGTATGGCGAAAGTCATTATCGGTGGCCAAGCGTTATCGCTGCTGATTAGCTTGCTTGCCACACCAATCACCTACTCCATACTCGATGATTGGAAAAGATTAGGTAGGCGAAAACCAGTGAAGACAGGTCCAATCGAAGTTACCGAGATTAGCAATAACGCAAAAGCGGAATAGGACAAAAGAAAAAAGTTCTGCAAACGCCTGGATGCGGCTACATTAAATGCGACCATTTCGGATCGTCAGGAAATGTAGCCCCTACTCTCCTCTGGCCAAACAACAAAGAACATTCCCTCCATCTCCCCCGTCGTTCATCCAAATATTGATTCCCATGAACTCTTCCGGCTTAACGTCCGCCCGTGTTAAGGCATATTGCCGATTATTGCCGATCCTCATCATTTGCTACATGGTCGCATACGTCGATCGCAACAATGTGGCTATCGCTAAACTCAACATGGTCCAAGACCTAAAGCTGTTCGATGAACGGGTTTTTGGTTTCGGTATTGGGGTTTTCTTTTGGGGCTACATGCTCCTGGAGATTCCAGGGACGGTTTTGGTAGAACGCTGGAGCGCCAATAAATGGATATGTCGTATCATGGTGACCTGGGGAGTCATTGCCGCATTGACGGCTTTTGTGCAAACGCCCATGCACTTCTACATAATCCGTTTCTTGCTCGGCGTCGCAGAAGCTGGGTTCTTTCCCGGCGTCATCGTTTATCTCACCCACTGGTTTCCCCAACGTGACCGAAGTCGAGTATTGGCGGTGTTCTTTATTGCAACGCCAATTGCCATGATGCTGTCCCCAATCATCTCGCAATCGGTTTTGTTCTATGGCTCAACGGAAGTCATTAATGGTGAAGAAATCAACTATCCGAAACTTTGGGGCCTCGATGGCTGGCAATGGGTTTACATCATGTGGGGAATTCCTGCAGTACTGATCGGAGCTCTGCTTCCATTTATCTTGCCAGATTATCCCAAAGATGCCAAATGGCTTAATCCCGATGAACGACAAGCTTTAGAGCAAGAATTGGAACGAGAAAAACTTTCGCAACACGATCAAAAACATACTTCGGTTTTACATGGCTTGACCAATCCGCGTATCTTGATTCTCACGTTGATTTACTTCGGTGCTGTGGCAGCGAACTACGGAGTGGAGGGCTTTCTACCAACCATTCTCAAAGATTGGTACAAACTGACCTCTACTCAAGCAGCCCTTCTGACCATTGCCCCGTCAGTACTGGTTCTCATCGGCCAATTGGGAATCGGTTGGAGCTCAGATCATTTTCAAGAACGGCGCTGGCACGCAGCGATTCCAATTGCACTTGGTTCGATTGCTTTCTTGGTCGCACCCTTTACACAGGGCAACTTATGGCTCACGATGATTTGTTTCATGGTGGCAGCGGCTGGCATGAAAGCGTATATGCCTGCATTCTGGGCACTTCCCAGCCTCTTCCTCACCAGCGTCGCAGCTGCAGGTAGCATCGGTCTAATCAACTCCTTCGGCAATCTTGGCGGATTTGTGGGCCCAATGCTTCTAGGTTCAATCAAAGAATCGACACAATCCTACGACGCCGGTCTCTACGCGCTTGCAGCTCTGTCAGGAATGTCGGTAATTCTGCTTCTTGTTCTCCCACTACACACCGACGAGAAAAAGGACTCAACCTAACCGAGTAGCTCTTTACTTCGCTGCAACAAGATCGGCTGAAAAACACTTCTGTGAGCGAAACGAAACAGAGATGCAGTGTGGGTAAAAAAAGTGATTAGTTCCGAAGCAGGCAGGCCTCAATAGTAGGCTAAGCGACCTTCGTTTCATTATCTTTTTCGAATATAGCTTGCTAATTCCGCTACGGCTAGGGTCGCCAGATCAATGCATTGGCCATTGGTAAATGGCTACTACAGATTCGCCTACTTGCCCATGAGATTGGCGGCCGACGCTGCCAGCGGACCTATACTACAAGTTGCAGCAACTTGTAGTATAAGCTATAGAAGATCGAGCTAACAGGCTGTTGAAAAAGTCTCCATAGGCGATATCCCATCGTAAGTCAGTGAGTCAGGATGAACGAGAGACCTATATGGCACTTGGCCAGCGAAAAAGAATCTCGGCAACAAAAACTCTTTGTCACAGCGGATTCGATTCCTACTCCAGATGGTCAGTTTTCTACTCTAAGCTCAATAAGCTTCTCGCTGACGAAGGTGTCGATTGATGGAGCAAGGAAGCCTGTGCTTCCTTTTACTGTCCCAGCCGTGATCGTCCTGGTATTCCATCGATTCTTTACTTTCGAATGCTACTAGTCGGCTACTCTGAAGGCAGTCCGTCTCAGCGAAGGATTGATTGGCGATGTGCAGACAGTCCTTCTTTACGCAAACTCCTGACGATTCCATTAACAGAGTCAACTCTAGCTCACACTTCTATGACTCACATCCGTGAGCGGATGCCGCAAAGTATTCACGGAGCTTTATTCGAGTGGGTTCTACGCGTAGCAGCCAGTAAGAATTTGTTTTTGGGGAATTCAGTTGCCGTGGATTCCACCACACTTGAGGCGGATGCTGCGATTGTGTTGTGCAAACATATTGGCCGGATAAGCCCCTAAGTCCATGTTTTTCGGCGACTGTCAATGAAGGACTGGGCTCATAGAAGAGTCTTCACTCTACAAACAACTGAGTGAAGGATTGCTTGCAAGTTGGCAGAGGCTTGTTCGACATTCACTACATTACGTCAGTTGCAGATAAAGCCATAAGATGCCGAATGAACCGAGTACGGTCACGGCAGCAATGATCAACATGTAAGTGGTACGAAGTAGAGCTTCGAATAAGGTTAAATCACCAAAGCCCAGCCTCTCGAACACGAACCCAATTGCTTCAAGGCTATCGGGACTGCGAATGATCCAATACGGAAGAGCGAGAATTCCAACCCATACAGACGATAAACATAGCCCTATCGTGAGAAAGCCATCATCCTTCATTTGATGCGAATACCAGAGAAGAAACGGCCCCAGCAAGAGAAAGCCTAAGCCGATTCCGATACCACTGACATCCCAACTGGCCACGCCCGCAAACAAGCTTACGCTTGCTGGAGTTTCCTCTTCGTGAAGGTAAATATTCCGCACGATCTGCGTCTCGCGATCAACTTCTTTCGGAGTCGGCGGAGTTGATGGTGAAGAGTTTTTTTCCGCAGTCCCAACAGGCTTAATCGATTCGGGCGTTTCGAGCCGCGCGACCTTACGCGCGCTACCCTTGTGCGGAATCCTCAGCAAAACACCGCACGAACATCTCCCAACCTTCCCTCCATTTTCATCGGCAACGGTCGTCGAGTTTTTGCATTTGGGGCATTCAAAATTTATCGGCACAACACTCTCCTAAACCTAGACAAGGAGAGAAATCTTACACTTACCTAACAGCTCATATCAAGCAATCTTCAGACGCCCCAAAGTTTTTTCCATTTATTAAGACCGCTAACTTTTACACCATCAACTCAAATACAGATTCCCTACCAGTTGGTGATGAAATCACTCGCTCCAAAACCATTATCAACTTAGAGGCTCTTAAACCTCAATCACCTGAGAATCGGCAATCACGAAGACTCGCTGTTGCTTTAAGCGTTCGATTAGTTTGGTACCAGTGAAAGTCCCAAAAGCTGGCAAGACGATACCCTGCCGACTCATCCAGAAACATGGCAACTTCTCACGCACTAAGATACTCCCCGTTCCACGCCAAGCGGGATGAATATGGCCCGCCAAATAGAATGGTGCATTCGTCGTTGGAATCTCGCTCCCCTTCTTCAATTCCGCACTCGATACAGGTTCGGACGGCGGTATATGCAAGAACTGAAATGGACCTTCCACGCAGCCCGCAGGCTCAATCACCAAAGGCCAATGCTCTGGCCACTTCTTGGTATGCCGATCATGATTCCCTTTGATCAATCGCCATTTGCAGCCCACAACTCGCGCAAAGAAATCACTTATCTCATCGTGCACACGTTCATTTAGCGAATCCGCTGCATGAATCAGGTCGCCCAGAATAACACACTCGGTCGGTTCAAACGACTGCACCAATTGCTGCAAACGATTCAAACTGTCGCGGCTACTGGCCGCCGGCACAGCTAATCCCGCCTGCCGAAAAGTAGCGTCTTTTCCCAAATGCAAATCGGCTACAAACAAGATGCGTTGATCGCGCCAATACAATCCCCGCTCCGGCAACATTTGCAAAAATTGATCACGGACAATAATGTGACAACTCCCATATCCTACGGTGCTCTTTGTCACGTCTCACACTCCGTTCACTACAGTTCGTGATTCACTTCGCTCAATCGACATTACACTTTACCAAAAGAATATTCGCTGGGGAGTAAGTGTCCCTCTCGCAGATACTCAAATTTATCAGTCGCCGCTGTACTTCGAGCCCATCAGAACTCGCAGCTAATGCGCTGCGGCGATTTCCAATTGTTGTTGCATCTTCAAAACTCGATCTGCAAGCGTCTCGCTGCTCAGTCGTTCGCGCATGCGTTCAACAATTAGCGGAAACGCCAATGGAGTCGGCTTCTTGGGTCGCTCGACCAGACACTCTAGCGACTCGAGTCGTTGCATCGTTGCCATCAACCGCTTCCACTCGAGTTGCTTCTCCAACGCTTCACGTCGACTCTGCTGCAACAACAACGAATCAGGTTCGAACTGAGCAAAAACATCGTAAAACAAATTGCTCGACGCCTGCAGATAACGCATCGTCTTGCTGCGACCGGGAAAACCAGAGTGGATCATTCCTGATATTCGAGCGATTTCTCGAAAATGACGTTTTGCCATCTCCGTTGAATTTAAGCTCTCGCCGATATCACTCTCTAAATTCTCAATCGAAAACAACTCAGCGGTTTTCAGCTCTTCCAGCGGCGCCACTTCGACCGATTCCAGCAGCAACCCATAATCATTAATGGCAATCGAAAACGTGATCGGCTTGATGCGACTCAGACGCAATGCCAGTAATGCGGCTAACCCCTCATGCACCAAACGCCCTTCCATGGGATAGAATAAGAGCAAGTGCCTTTTCTTAAACTCGAGCTGCTCTACCAGCAGCTGCTTCTCACTAGGCAAACGACTCCATTTCTGTTGTAAGACGAGAAGTGGCTTAACCGCTTCCATCTCTGCCTCACGGTACTCACCCCGCGCCGCGGCAGCTAACTCCTCGCGCATCGCCGCTGATAATTCGCTCGATAAGGGCATACGTCCACCCATCCAGCGTGGAACGGCTGTCGGATTTCCGCGAGCCTTCTTCACATACGCCGTGTTATCGCGCACTCGAACTAACTCGAGTAGCTTACCAGCCAATAAGAATCGATCCCCTGGTTTCAAGCGAGCCGCAAAAGTCTCTTCTACGCTCCCTAACTTGCTACCCTTAAGATACTGGACCTGCACTTCCGCATCCGACGTAATAGTGCCTATCGACATGCGATGTTGACGCACAGTTCGCTTGTCCGTAACGCAATACTGGTCGTCTATGTGTTGCAATCGATGGAACTCGGGGTAAGCGTGTAACGATTCTCCTCCCTCTTTGCAGAATTTTAATACCCATTCCCATTCAGCATCCGTCAGTGATTCAAACGCAGTGGTGTCGCGCACCTCAGCCAACAATTCCTCACTCCGATAACTCCCTTCGATACCACAAGTAACAGCGTGCTGTACCAAAACATCGAGTGGCTTATTCTCCGGAAGACGAGCCTCGATTTGGCGGCGGTGCATTGCGCGGCGTGCCGCTGCCAACTCGACCAATTCCAGGGCGTGAGTTGGCACAAAAGTCAATCGACTCGGGACACCCGGCCGATGTCCACTGCGCCCAGCTCGTTGCACTAAGCGGGCTATCCCTTTGGGACTACCAACCTGCAACACTTGCTCCACCAGCGGATAGTCGACACCCAAGTCGAGACTGCTTGTGCAAACGACAGCTTTCAAATCGCCGGCCCGCAAGCGTTCTTCGACCCACTGCCGGACCGATGTATCGAGAGAGCCATGATGAATGGCTAACATTCCGGCCCAATCAGGTCGCGTTTTGAGAATGGCTTGATACCATACTTCCGTCTGCGAACGCGTGTTGGTAAAGACGAGAGTATTCTTGGCTTGGTCGATCATTCCAACCACTTCACCCACCATCGTGCCACCGCTATGCCCGGCCCACGGAAAGCGTTCGATCTGCGCGGGCAACAAGGAAGCGATCTCCGTCTCTTTTTTGGTATCACCCTGAACAATCACAGCGTCGCGACTCCGTTCGGGCCCAACCAGCGTTGCCAAGGCTTGTTCCAAATTACCCAATGTCGCCGAGATCCCCCAAACTCGAAGTTCGGGACAAAACTTGCGCAGTCGCGCGAGTGCTAGTTCCGTCTGTACGCCACGTTTGGTACCGAGGAGTTCGTGCCATTCATCGACAACCACACAACGCAAACTCGTCAACCTACTGCGAAAGTCTTCGTACGTTAGCAAAATAGTGAGACTTTCAGGCGTAGTGACGAGAGTGTCGGGAATATCTTTCCTTTGCTTAGCTTTTGCGGAGCTACCGACATCGCTTGTGCGCAATTGAACGCGCCAAGGGACGCCGAGTTGCTCGGCGCTAGTCTGCAGGGCGTTGACGGTGTCGCCGGCCAGGGCCCGGAGCGGTGTGATCCACAAAACTTTTAGGCCAGACTCCATTTCGCCATCATTTTGTAATAATTTGGCCGATTCTTGAAGGATCGGGCCCAACCACACCGACATCGTTTTTCCAGTTCCCGTCGCAGCGTGGACGAGGCCACTTTTCCCATCTAAATAGGCTTGCCACGTTTCGGTTTGAAACGGAAACGGCTTCCAGCGACGAGTGGCAAACCACTTTTCGAGCTGTTTCCGCGCTTTCTCTTCGAATTGAGAACGACTTTTTGTCAAACGATTGCCCCCAGAATAGCGGGAATGGTATCTTGTCCCAGCTATATAGTATGAAGGCTGCGAAGTGGGATCGATCCTGCCGCAGGGAAGACGGAGTCGAATCAAATTCAAACGATGCGGGGTGTAACATGTCGGTTCCAAGCAGGGAGTGGGCGGAATCCGTACGGACCCTCCCCCAGCACCTGCAAGAACGCAGTTACCTCTATAGTCCAGGAGCCGCCGAGCACGACGGCGACTTCGTCTTGTGCTGGCTGCATCATGCGTTTCGACTGGATGAAAATCCAGTTCTCGATGTTGCGAAGCATTTAGCAGCACGCGCTGGCAAACCGCTCTTGGTATATCAGGCGGTTTGCGAACATTACCGCTATGCGTCTGATCGCCATCATTGGTTCATGTTGGAAGGTGCGCGGGATCTGCAAGCGCAAATGGCACGAAGCGGATTGAGCTATTATTTCCACTTGGGCCGTCCCGGCCATCGCGAACCGCATTTGAAGTCTCTGACTCGTCAGGCGGCACTGATGGTAACGGAGGACTTTCCGCTTGATCCGACGATGCCCTGGACCGAGCGGTTGAGCCATACCACGCCAACCCCTATCGTGTTGGTTGATGCTGCGTGTGTCGTTCCAATGCGCTTAGTGGGCAAAGCTTATGATCGCGCTTTTGCTTATCGCGAGGCGACTGAAAAACTATACGCTGAACGTATCAGTCGCGAGTGGCCTGAATGCACTGCGATGCCAGAGCCCTATCACGGCGTATTGCCCTTTGAACCGGTTGATCTACAAAATGTCTCGCTCGCCCATTTGATCGCTCAGTGCAACATCGATCATGCCGTTGGCCCAGTGGGTGACACGCGTGGCGGAACGTCGGCGGGTTACGCGCGGTGGAATGAATTTAAGCAAGCTCATTTGCATGACTATGCTAAGAAACGCAATGACGCGACGGTTTCTGGTGTGAGTCGCATGTCGGCGTACTTGCACTATGGAATGGTATCTCCGTTTCGGATCGCTCGTGAAGCGGACCAATGCGGCGCCGAGAAATATCTTGATGAGTTATTGATCTGGCGCGAGATGGCTTACGTTTTTTGTCGTTATCGCGATTGCGTCGAGACTCTTGAGGCGATTCCCTCATGGGCACGTAAGACTTTGCTCGAACATCGCCACGATATTCGTCGTTGTTTACACTCGTGGGAAATGAGTGCTCGCGGTAAAACGGGCGATGCTCTTTGGGATGCTTGCCAACGGAGCTTATTGAAACATGGTGAGCTGCATAACAACTTGCGAATGACTTGGGGCAAACAAATCCTGCAGTGGACAAGCGGCCCCGACGAAGCGTTGGCTCGCTTGCAAGATCTCAATCATCGCTATGCGCTCGATGGACGTAACCCTGCCAGTTACGGTGGCATTTTATGGTGTTTAGGGCAATTCGACCGTCCCTTCACGCCACCTCAACCTGTTATAGGGACCGTTCGTCCACGTCCGCTAGAAGAACATCTACATCGGCTCGATCTGGACAAGTACCGAAAGTTAGTCAACCGAGCTGTTTATGGATTCACGCCCAGCATCGCGTGCATTGGAGCGGGATTGGCGGGATTGACATGTGCACGAACACTAACCGACCATGGTTTGACTGTAACTCTATTTGATAAATCGCGCAGCGTCGGGGGCCGAACTTCCTATCGTCGTGGCGATGGTGGGTGGAGCTGTGACCATGGAGCGCAGTACTTTACTGTTCGTGATCGACGGCTGGCCAAATATGCTGCGAGCTGGGCGGAAGATGGTGTAATCGAAAC
>JAFLCP010000250.1 GCA_017303505.1 Planctomycetota bacterium
CCGTCGCTGCATCGACGGCAAACCGACGCTAACGCGTTCGGCTAATGGGAATTGAGTCCCAATCGCACACGATGTCTATTGCAAATTATGGTGATGGCTACCCATCACGGCACTCATCTACAACATCGCGTTCACCACGTACAAATGTACGTCTCGACCTGTCGTTTGCAAATCGCCGCTCTCCGCTTGGGCTTGTCCCAGCGGAAGCGAGACTTACCAGCTACAACGCTTTCAAACGAAATAGGCATACTCCGTCACCATCGGCATTTCGCCGATGGGACGGTGACTTTTGGGCTACCGCTGCGGCTGATGGCCGACCGCGCCCGTGATTAGTGATAAACCACTTTTGCTCGTCACTACATGGTGATAGGAAGCGGGAGCCTCTTATGCAGTGCGTTCACGGTCTGAACCGGTGGGAACGAAGGGTCATACGTACAATTGTACGTCCACCCCACTGCCAGCCGCAATCTTCTCTTGCACGATCACCCCGATCGAAACCGTGTACCGGTGGAGAAGTAAAACCGCAGCTAACGCTGTCGGCTAATGGGGCGACGCGTCCAACGCCCTACACCATCACATGTGTTGCAGACATCGTGCGCAACTGGGACCGTGTACCGGTGGAGAAGTAAAACCGCAGCTAACGCTGTCGGCTAATGTTCTACGTCTCATCCATTTTGCAAAATGGGCCGCACGACTTTTCCGGCGATATCCGTTAAACGATAATCGCGTCCCGCGTGACGGTACGTGAGCTTTTCATGATCGAGCCCTAACGTATGTAACATGGTTGCATGAAGGTCGTGGGTATGAACGGCACCATCGACAGGCAGGATACCATATTCGTCCGATCGCCCATAAACCAAGCCTCCCTTTACGCCACCGCCAGCCATCCAAGATGTATAGACCAAGTTGTGGTGCTCTCGTCCGGGGTGATTGGGATCTTGATGAAATGGAGTTCTACCAAACTCCGAAGTCCACACAACCAATGTCCGTTCCAGCAGTCCCCGTTGTTTCAAGTCCGTGATCAAACCGGCAATCGGTTGATCAATGGCTTTTGCGAGCCGAGCATGGTCTTGCATGTTACCATGCGAATCCCAATTATTGCTCGAACCTACATCGATCAATTCAATAAACCGCACGCCTCTTTCAATCAATCGACGAGCGACCAAACATTGCCAGCCAAACTTCGCAGTCTCGGGAACATTAAGACCATACAGCGCTTGTGTGTACGCGGTTTCGTTGGAAGTGGCAAACGCTTCCGGGGCTTCTTTCTGCATTCCAAACGCGGTTTCAAACGAACGAATGCGAGTTTCCAAAGCGGAATCAAGGCCGCGATCTTGGAGATGTTCACGATTGCGGCGAGCCAGGAGCGCTAATTCCAATTCCTGTAGATCGTTTCGCACATTGGGTTTCAAATTCGGCAGTGGCTCATCGCCAGGAATCACCTGAGTTCCTTGATGACAGCCAGGGAGAAAATCACTGCTCCAAGTCTGAGCACCGGCGTAGGGAGGTGTCGGAGCGATGACCATAAACGAGGGAAGATTGCGGTTCTCTGTACCTAGTCCATAACTTACCCAGGCACCCGCACTGGGTCGCGCGAATTGAGCAGAACCACCATGTGCGGCCAGAGTCGCCTTATCACGTCCATCGCTATCGCAGTGCATCGCATTCAAGACACACACGTCGTCGATCACTCGTCCGATACTCGGAAAGAGCTCACTCACCCAAATCCCCGCTTCGCCATAACGCTGAAATCCCCAGCGAGGTCGGGTAAGAAAGCGTTCAAACTTTCCAGGCTTGTTCAGCCAGCGAGAAGCGGTAAACGATTTGCCATGGTCACGATAGAGAGCGGGCTTGTAGTCGAACGAATCAACTTGCGAAACACCACCGGTCGAATAAATGAAAATGACATTGTCGGCTGTGGCCGCATGATGTGGGACCCGCGGGGCCAATGGATCATCCGCGCGGCCCATTTCGGCCAACATCGATTGCAATGCGACGGCTCCGAATCCGCCTGATGCCAATTTCAACCATTGGCGTCTCGATACGTCAGCGCTGCGAATACATTGTTGGTCGACGTCCATAAGATTTCCTTGGATGCAATTCACTCAATCGACAAACAACACCGCATTACTCGTCAATAGCACACGAGCCAATGCAACCCAAGCCTTCTCACCGATTCCTTGGGGATTTGTTTTGGCCCCGTCCAAAGCGGTCGAATAGGCCAGCAAGAAATCGATGGTCTCATCAATTTCCACGGGCGTCGGCTTGAATCCAGTCGTTGTCTCAACCGCCCATTCAATGCGGGCTCGGTCGTCTTTTGAACTCTCGAGAATCCGCTTCGCGAAGCCAGATGCACAGTCTGTAATGAAAGGTGAGTTCATCAGAAACAAAGATTGAGTGGGTGTTGTCGAGACAGCACGGACGGCCTGACTTTGATTAGGATCTGCCGCATCAAACAACGCTAAATAAGGATGGCGACGGTTTCTCTGCTTCATCAAATAAACCGAGCGATGCGATGAACCGTAAACAGCGTGAAACGGATTGTGGATGGTATACGCCCAAGTGTTTACGTCCGGAAACGGATGTCCCTCGGGCTGTTTTGGGTCCAATGAACCAGCCCAAGTCATAATCGAATCTCGCAACTCTTCTGCCGAAAGAGGCCGGCGTTGGAACTTCCATAACCAGCGATTGTCGGGATCTTTCTCCAACATTTCCTTCTTATCGGCGCTGCTCAGTTGGTAGACGCGGCTGTTCATAATCAGGCGATGCAACTTCTTCAACGACCACCCGGATTCGACAAATTCCGAAGTCAACCAATCCAGTAATTCCGGATGCGTGGGTGGTTCGCCACGCAATCCAAAATCCGATGGCGTTCGCACCAAACCTTGACCGAAATGCCACTGCCACACACGGTTCACAAAGACCCGGGCAGTGAGGGGATTGTTTCGATCCGTCAACCATTTTGCCAGATCGTATCGACCGCTTTGAGACGAGGACTCCGAAATGGGTTCGCCCCCTAACACTTCCAAATTGCGGCGGGCAACCACGGCCCCGAGTTTATCTGGCTCCCCTCTTTTTTGAATGGCTGCATCCATGGGGTTACCGTCCGCAACGCCATAAGCTACCGGATAAGGAGGTGTGGCTTTCAACAAATCTAATTTCGCTTGCAACCCCTTTAACTCGCTTTCCAAGGTCGCCAATTTTTCTGCCTGTGCAGAAACGTCAACCTGTTCAGCAGGCTTCGCTTCAGGCATTGAGAATCGAGCAGTTGAGAGTCCGATATTGTCCAAGTCGCGCGAAGGAGCAGGACCAGAAACATGCCCAAGTCCATCGCAAATAAAAGTATCGATCACACCATCCCATTGAGCATTTACGGCGAAGTTCCCTAACGAACTTTCGTTTTCACCGTTGTGCAACACAAGCTCGTACTGACGAGTTGCCGTATTAATTACAACCGTCAATGCATACCAACGATTCGACTCCAATCCGCAGACCACTTTCCAGGCCCCATCGCGCATCACCGCAAACTCCGATTGTGTGATGCTGATGTCCAACGCAGTTGACGCGATAACGCCTCGTCCCAAATAAAAGCGATAGGCGCCGCGATGTGCATCATCTGCTATGGTTTTGAATTCGACATGGAAATAAATCTGTTCTCCGTCGTGAACCTGCACGTTGTTTTCAAAAACGTACCGCACACCATCATTGGGCTTACCGGTCCCGACTCGAACACCCTGATTTCCCGATGGATGCACGAATGTAAATGGGCTCTGAGCCTCCTCGGAGACAACGTTTGGTCCAGCTGACAACCAAGCGTTCGCTGGTGCTGTTCCAGGCTTTTGTTGCTCGAAATCTAAGTCGACTCCACCCGCAAATTGGCCTGGCAAAAGTTGATTGCGTTTGTGCCGCAATTCTCTCAACTTGCTCTCTAAATCACTTATTTCGTTTTGATGCTGAGCTTCTCGGATCTGCTTTTGAGACTGAGGTAACAAGGATGGAAAATGAGCCGGGCGTTTATGCTCTTCGCCACCAGGAAAAGACCATTGTGTGCTTTGCAAAATACCGTACCAGGCATAATAATCCTCCATGCTGATCGGATCGTATTTGTGATCATGACATCGAGCGCAGCCTATCGAAAGTCCCAACATCGATCGCCCAATCGAATCCAACGCATCGGCAAAATCGAGATGTTGGTAGTCTGAGTTGGGCGCATAACCATATCGTTTGCCGACTGCTAGAAATCCTGTAGCCGTTATGTGATCGGCATAAAGTTCGGACGATTGAGAAATTTCGTTTTCTCGAGCCAGGATGTCCCCGGCGATTTGCATCGCAATAAAACGATCGATGGGGACATCTTGCGAAATAGCCTTGATCACCCAATTGCGATAACGATACGCTTCGCGGACAGGATAATCCGCCCCATCACCTGCGGTGTCGGCATATCGCGCGATGTCCAACCAATGACCTCCCCACCTCTCACCGTACGCTGGCGAATCGAGCAAACGATCAACGACTCGCGCGTACGCATCGGGCGCTGTGTCGGATTCAAAGGTAGCTATGTCCTGCGGTGTTGGCGGCAAACCCGTTAGATCGTAGGTAGCTCGCCGTAGCCAGACGCGTTTATCGACAACTGGATTCGCGTCCATTCCATGCTTCAACTGTTCGGTTCGCACCCAGGCATCAATAGGCGAGCGGCTCCATTCAACATCGGTGACTTCCGGTATTTCATCTTTTTGTAACGCCTGAAAGGCCCACCACTGTTTTGCAAGCTGCCGGTTTCCCTCTAAGGGACTGGCGGATCCACTGCGTGGATCCATTGCCCCTTGTTCGATCCACTGTTTCAGAACATCGATTTCTGTCGACGATAATCTTCCACCGGCATCGGTGGGGGGCATTTTCAATTCAGCGTGTTGATAGGTAACAGCTTGAAACACCAACGATTCGGCAGGCTTCCCAGGGATAATGGCTGGACCGGAATCGCCTCCAATTTCCCAGCCATCGCGACTGGAAAGCGAAAGTCCGCCATTGGTTTTTCCGCTCTCAGTTGAATGGCATGCCACACATTTTTTCTCGAGCAGCGGCCGTACCTGATTTTCGAAGTAGTCGATTTGCTCTAGGGATTCGCCCTGGGCGAAAACCGTCTGAGTGAATAGCAACGGAACGAATAGGCTGAATGTAAAAAATGCGCACGACGAAGACGAAGTGAGATATCTCATGAGAGGATGATAGGTAGGCACGTCACCAGAACGCTTTACTGCCTCCCTCCCTCACAACAAGTCTCGCAGATGGTATGGCAACGGCGGCACTGAGCTTTACCGCGAATTTCCATCGTCTCACCACCGCAGACCGGGCAAATGCAGCGGTTGGCTTTTTGCTCGCGTTCATCCTTCTGGTCGCTCGGCTTGTTTTGAGCGTCGGACATAAATCCTCCTGCGAACTTTGGCGATACAAAATTCGTATGAAACGAACTTGTTGTTTGGCGGGTAGTGATACAGGGTGGGCTGCTTCTTGCAGAGATTCATTTTGGGCCATTACAGCCCCAGAAGCAATCATTTTTGATCGTATTTCTACAGATCAACACACGGGATAATGACTGCAAAAAGGGTGTCAACTACGCAAAACCCCCCCGATTTAAGCACCTAACAGCCTATAGACGTGGCATTTTGGCACACGGCGGAACTTTTTGAGAGCATAAGGGTTCCAAGACACTAGCCTACTTGGCGGGGTTTCGGACCTTTTCATGCAATTTTCACGAAAAGCCGTGAAATTTTCTTGACACACCCACCCTGTCGAGGTGATGATCACACGCTAGATCGACCTATTGACAAGTTGACTGTGTCCTTTTCCCTCCCGTACCTCTCAGCACGGCACAGTCAAATCAAGTGGTCGATATAAGCTGCGAATCTTCAGGCAATCTGCTTTGACCGTAGCATTAAGCTGCGGATGCGAGCAATAAATAGGTTTGCGTTCCTTTATTTTTCTATTTTGTTTGAGAGGATTTTGTCTATGGTGAGAACGCCTTCGAGGATGCGGTTGCGTTCCATGGGTTTTACCTTGGTCGAACTGCTGGTGGTTATTGCCATCATTGGTATCTTAGTTGGTCTCTTGCTTCCTGCTGTTCAATCGGCTCGTGAAGCTGCCCGTCGCGCTCAATGCGTTAACAACATGAAGCAGCAAGGTCTCGCGTTGCACATGCACCACGACACCTACAAACGCTTCCCTTCCGCCCACCAGTTGGGCAACACTTGGTACACCTCGTACCAACGCAATCCACCTCCAGGTGGTTTGACTCCTGGCAGCTCCCACGGCCAGCGCACAATTAAGTTATTGCCCACAAAGGACTTGCTCAAGTATGTCCGTATTGTAGGCAGCCATTTCCATTCGTCCCACAATACTTTCGCCCTTTTTCTGACCTCGTTTCAGCATCGA
>JAFLCP010000251.1 GCA_017303505.1 Planctomycetota bacterium
CGATTTTCGTGCATTTCGCGGTTCAAGTTTTCTCGGTCGCTCATTGCGGCTCGGTCAGCACGAATCAATGAGACGCCAACCTCTCGCTGCCCAGATCGTCGCGATGGTATTTCGGCGGCGATGTTCGTAACTAGCCACGCCATAACTTGCGAAGAAACGGCTAAAGCCATTTCTTCGCCGCCCCTTGTAGGTGTACTGGTCCAAAGCAGACTCTTTTCCTATTTCGCGCGTTTCGTAATTTTCGCGGTTTATTTATTCTCGGTCGATCATTGCGGCTCGGCAAGCACGAATCAATGAGACGCCAACCTCTCGCCGCCCAGCCGTCCTCGCGGTTGATCTGAGGCAACGCTGTTTGAATTTGGTTTGGCGTTCGCGTTGGTAGCTGCTCAGGCGCGAGAACCACCCGCACAGGGCGGGTGGCGGACTCTATGATTGACCGTTTCGCCGTTAGTCACGGTTTTCGTTTCTCCAACGGTACACCGCTTCTAAGGGCTGGATCGCTCTACTAGGTGATCGCAGCGAGACATAATCGCGAGCACAAGTTGGCCACAATTGGCTCTAAAATTCTTCTGTGTACGACAAGTACAAATGTACGTGAAGTGTTGCGAATGTGAAATTGTCTCAATTCACCACGGCTCGTTCAGTCGGTGTCGAAAAGACGTCAACCTCTCGCCGCCCAGATCGTCGCGATGGTATTTCGGTGGCGATGTTCGTAACTAGCCACACCATAACTTGCGAAGAAACGGCCTAAAGCCATTTCTTCGCCGCCGCTTTGCAATCGTGCTGGTCGAATACGGGCTCGTTCCTATTTCGCGATTTTCGTGCTTTTCGCGGTTCAAGTTTTCTCGGTCGATCATTGCGGCTCGGCCAGCACGAATCAATAAGACGCCAAACGCTCGCGGCTAGCCATCCGCGCGGTTGTCTTGAGACAACGCTGTTTGATATTGGTTTGGCGTTCGGTTTGGTAGCTACTCAGGCGCGTGAACCACCCGCACAGGGCGGGTGGCGGACTCTATGATTGACCGTTTCGCCGTTAGTCACGGTCTAGAATCGGGCTTCGACGATCGAATAATCGTCGTCAAGAATTTGTTTACCACTCAGTTCTCGCACATGTTTCAAAAGCAGTTCGCCGGGTGGAACGTCTTGTTGTTGAGCTTGCGATAGGAACTCGACGAATTCATCGAATCGCCATTCACCGCCATCTGATTTATGGATTTCGTGCACACCATCGCTGTAAACATAAAGCCGTGCACCGGGTTGCACTACTGTTTCCAGCGTATCGAACATGGGCCAGGAAATCATACCCATCATCGGACCCGTTGATTCAAGCTGTTCGGGCTGGGTGCTACCGGGTGTTTGGTAGAGTAAAGCAGAAGGATGCCCACCACCAGCATACTTTAAGACCCGCGTTTGGCGATTGTAGACACCATACCAAATCGTAAAACATTTGCCCCCGTGGTTATCCATCGGAAAGGCTTCATTCAGTCCACCGATGACCTCACCGGGAACGAGAAAATTGGTGTTGGGCAACGACTTTGCCCGCATAACATTCATCACACTGATCGATAACAAAGCCGACCCTAGTCCATGCCCAGTCACATCGAGCACATAGATGCCAAGATGATCGTCGTCGAGCCAATGATATCCGAATGAATCGCCCCCCAATTCTGCGCAGGGCAAGAAGTGCCATTCCAAGCGAACAGGCTCTTCCGTCGGCGCTGGGAGTAGGGACTGCACATATTTCGAGGCGGCATCGATTTCGTCTGCCAAGTGCTTTTGGCTGGCTGCCAGCTGCTGATACGCTTCGTTGCGTTCCAATAAATTGATATACCCTTTGGAGTGATAGCGAATGCGGGCAATCAATTCCAAGCGGTCGGGGAGTTTCACCAAATAATCGTTGGCGCCACGCGCGAAAGCTTCAGCCTTGGTGACAGGCTCTTCTTTCGATGAAAGCACAATCAGAGGAACATCTTTGGTCCACGGTGCGGCCCGAAAAAATTTCACCAACATCAATCCATCGACTTGTGGCATGACCAAGTCTTGAAGGATCACGGTAGGCTCAAATGATTTGGCTATTTCGAGAGCATCCAGGGGATTGTTGCAAAATTGAAACTCGATATCGGTTTCGGGTTGCAACATGAGCCGAACCGAATGTCCAATCGTGGCTTGGTCATCGATCAACAAGACCTTAATGCCATGTTTGCTGACTCGGGTGGGTAACATCATATTTGTCATGTTCTATCTTTCCCCACTTTAAGCTCGCACATTTTGGATGGAGGATCGAATTGTCGAGCCGATAAGATTTAAGGGCAGCACTTGGTGGGCGGCACCGATTTGTTTGGCAACTTGAGGCATACCATAAACGGTTGACGTGGCCTGATCCTGTGCGAGCGTGTGCCAGCCGCATTGGCGAAGTTCTAGCAAGCCCTGTGCTCCATCGCTCCCCATGCCGGTCAATAAGGCCGCAACACCGGGGCGAAGACCGCAGCTCGCGATACTCGAAAAAAAGTGATTGATATCCGGAGTGTGGATCAAGTTCGCTGCCACGCGGGTGGTTTGCAACCGGCGATCGTGGCCGACCACCAGTAGCGGCTCGCTGGGCAGTAAAAAGATTCCGGCTTGTTCGATCGAATCGTTGGGTTTGGCGATGCGCACCTGCGTTCCAATACGTTGTGTCAACCACTCCGAAAGTCCCGTCGCGAATTCGTTGCCGATATGTTGAGCGAGCCAGACGGACGTTTGGGGCAATGTTCCCATCTGTTGGAGAATAGTTAACAGAGCTTGTGGGCCTCCGGTGCTGGCGCCCAGAAGAACATAATTGAGGTTCGAGCCAGGAGAACTTGTGCGGGTGGTCGGAGAATTTGTGGTGGTTGTAGTAGGTGGACGTTCCGCCAACGAGCATTTGACGCGATTGATTTTGCTCAATAGCTCTTTGCTTCCCTCAACGCTACCATCGGGTTTGAGCGTCGGTGTATTGACTGCGTCGTAAGCGCCGAACCCCAACGCATCATAGACAAGCGAGTAATTTCCAGAGACTGTTGCCGTAACAACAAGAATGGGGCATGGTGAATGCTGCATGATCTCTTTGGTCGCTTGGGCCCCATCCATACCTGGCATGATAAGGTCCATCAGAATGAGATCAGGTCGATCGGTCTTATACTTGCGAACCGCCTCCGCCCCATCGCTGGCCGTCCAAGCAATCGTGTGTTGAGGATCGCTCGTAACCGCTCGACGCAATGTCTCAGTGGCTATCTTGAGATCATTCACAATCGCCACACGCATCACGGATCTCCGATCAAATCGTGTACGGCGTCGAGATAGCTATCGTCTTGGAAACTGCTCTTGGTCAAATAATAGTTGGCACCCACCTGCATTCCTTTTTGCCGATCTTCATCGCGACCCTTGTAGGAAACCACGATGATTGGTACCGATTCGGTCCGAAGTTCATTGCGAAGTATGCGAATCATTTCCAAGCCGTTCATGCGCGGCATGTCGATATCGCTAACAATCAAGTCATAACGACCGATTCTCGCCATTTCAAGTCCATCCAGACCATCAACGGCGACATCAACCATATATCCGCGCTGAGAGAGCAACTGCCTTTGCAATTCGCGAACGGTTACCGAATCATCGACCACCAAGATTTTCTTACGAGTGTCGGTGACTAGGTTTCGGCTCAAGTGAACCGATCGCTGAAGTTTACCCTGCGCTAAAATTTGGTCGATGGAACGCAGCAGATCTTCCACATCGAGGATTAAGACAGGATTTCCATTATCCAAGATTGCCGAAGCGCTGAGGTTTGGAATGCGTCCGAGTCGAGTATCCAACGGACGTACGACCAAGTCGAGCTCACCCTTGAAGGCATCGACCGTAATGCCAAACGATTTTTCTTCACCCTTTACCAGTACTACGGGAATGTCCGTGGGTTGATCGGCATGACTTGAATGAGGTTGAGTTTGACTTGACGGTGTTGATAACTCAAGCAACTGTTGGGCTTTTACTAAACCAATGTTATTGCCATTATCGACAAAGAACTGGCGTCCTTCCAGCGATTTGACTTCGCTAAACGGAAGTCGAAGTAAACGCTCCGTGCGATTATGGGGAAACGCATACGGCTCGCCGTTGATCGTTACCAATACAGCTCGTAGTACAGATAAGGTGATGGGGAGTTGCAGAGAGAAGGTCGTCCCTTCACCGATCTTGGTCTGTACGCGGGCTGCTCCACCAACTGACTGCACTAAATGATGGACAATGTCGAGCCCCACTCCGCGACCTGAGACTTCGGTCAGCTTGTCGGCCATCGAAAAGCCAGGCAAGAAGATAAAGTCGAGCAATTCGGCTTCGCTCAATTGTTCAGCCATCTCTGCGCTGGTGAGGCCTTTATCAACAATCTTGCGGCGAAGTCTGTCGGTGGATATCCCACGTCCATCATCGCTCACTCGCAAATAGAGCATTCCCGAATGATGGTGGGCTTCCACTTTCAATTTGCCAACGGGCGACTTGCCAGCAGCGATACGCTCTTCAGTAGATTCAAAGCCGTGGTCGATTGCATTGCGGAGCAAATGTTGCAAAGGCGCTTCGAGTCGCTCCAAAATGTCTCGATCGACAGGGGTTTGGTCCCCATGAACTTCCAACTGAACTTGTTTGTCGAGGCGACGCGCGGTATCCCGAACGAGTCGCGGTAAACCTTTAGCCAAGTCGCCGAAGGGACGCATGCGGCTGGCGATCACTTCGTCATACAAACGGCTATTGAGATTGTCGCTTTGACGGGCATGCTCTTCGAATTCGCCGATGCGATCGGCCAACATGCGCCGACATTCTGCCAAATCGCGTTTCGCTTCTTGGAGCTGATGCCAAACGGTTGGATTAGCATCTCCTAAATGTTGCTGCAAATCTTCGAGAGCTAAGGTGACTTGATCTTGGCGACGCTTCAAGGCTTGTAACGAATTCGCGAAGGGTTGTAACCAACGGGCTTCGACTAATGATTCGCCTGCTAGGTTCATCAATCGCGATAAACTCTTGGCGCTTACTCGAACTACCGAACTGCTGTCATCATTAACTTTGAGCGGGTCGGGCTTGGGGGCGTCTGCGATGGCTGCAGCAGCTGGCGTAGCTTTCTCGACTGGCGCCTCGGAAGCAAGCGGTTTGGATTCTACCTTTGGCAAAGATGGGGCAGGAACAACTGCTGCCGCTGGGGTTTCACCTTTTAAGACCGCTTGCAAATGGGTCAAGATCTCCGCGCGTTTCAATTCATGCGCGATCTGCCAGGCGGCTGCGTCATGGATCAACGATTCCGCTGCCCCCGCCAAATAATCGGAGGCGGAGAGAAGCACATCAATTACCCGCTGATCCAGTTGCAATTTTCCATGTTGGGCGCGAACTAGAACCTCTTCCGCTTGATGGGCAACATCGACGCAATAATCGAGTCCAACAACTCGAGCGGCTCCCTTCAAGGAGTGCGCGGCCCGCATCAAAGGTTCAATCGATTGTGACGTCGCCGACGATTGTTCTAGTGCGACCAAACCTTGGCTAAGATTGGAAGTATGTTCGCGAGCTTCTTCCAGGAACAGATTCAGGAGGCTTGGATCGATCGCACGCTCGGGCACACTTGTGGCTTGTGCCGCGTGCTGCGCGACGGGAACTGATGCTGGTGCAGCGTCTACAGCATGCGAGGCCGGAGGTGTTTTATCAGCAGTTGGCTGTGCGATCGCAGTGTTTGGTTGATCTGCGACGTCAGCTTTTGTTAAATCAACTTTGTCATTTAGCAACTCGGCAAAACGAAGTCGCCATTCTTCGCTGGGAGTTAGGAGTTGAAGATCATCGCACTCAACAAATCCATTCAATGTTTGGATGGCCGCACCGACGTCAGATAAAAACTGAGTCCATTGCGATTCTGGAAGGGTCTCGATTTGGTCGATAAGTCGGTTGCACAACCGTTCGGCGAGTTCGACTTGTGCAAGTCGCGATGCACCGAGCATATCTTTGCAGGCTGTCTGTGCAATGGCGACACCCTGGGCAAAGACCAATGTATTGAGGGTGCGAAGAATGCCCAATGCAACTCGTATTTCCGAGCGGAAGAGTTGTAATATTGGATTAGTGGATGATGTATTGCTCATCAGGTTAGGACCTTTGCCAACTGATGAGCTAACTTGTCTTCATCGATGATGCCAATCGATTTTCCATCGAAAGAATAAACACCGGAGAGAATGGATTGTGTATTGCGCTTCAGCGTGGTGGGAATGGGTTCGACTTTTTCCGCTTCGACACGCACCACGGAATGAACCTCGTCGACCCAAGTGCCCAGATACCATTATGAAGTCGAACCACTAAAAATCGCCCTAAGGCAGAGCTTTCTTCTGGCTTTTCTTCAGTGATTAGCCGCGTGAT
>JAFLCP010000252.1 GCA_017303505.1 Planctomycetota bacterium
CAATCTGCGGCTGGCTTTTCAATGCCCCTGACACCGCCACAACTTTGGGAGAGCGAATCTGTAGTAAACCGACATCGTAGTTGAGCTCGATTTCTCCTGTTGAACTTCGAATGCTCTTGCGATCGCTCGAGGTCAACTTGGTAAGATTCCGCATGTCTACTTTTGTCGGATCTTCAGAAAAGTTAACCACCGTCCGACCGGTATAATGAATGAGTGGATCAATCCGCTCACCGGTGGCCACACTGGTCCCCTGTGGCAGGTCTTGCGTTCTCAGTTCGTCGAGTGCCGCATCTTGTGGCAGAGGTGTCCCGTTTAGCTGCTTCGTTCGTTCGATGTTCAAGTTTATGGTTGCCATAACATCACCCGTCGAAACGTAACCTCGTCGATAGAGCATAGCGGCTAACGGAAATTGTCCCATCATGCTCGGTGTCGCAAGCGTCCACGGTTGCGTCCAAAAACGAGGTTTCACTTCCCATTGCATTCCATCGAAGGCAAAATGCACGATGGCATCGGAATCTTGCAGTGAACCGTAAGCGGCATAATACAACGGGGCTTCGCTGCGATATCGATTGGGACGCGTGAATGTTGTCTCCGAGATCATCGACGGCTTGTCTGCGTATTGAGGATCCATCACGGGATGCACAAATAGCCGTGGTTTACCTACATCCATAGGATCAAATCGAAGCGCGCTGCGATGTCCAAATTGATGTCCAGGTCGTATCGACCATGCAGAGTTATCTCCCTTGTGGACACCACCAAAGTATCCATGCCGATCCACGAAGTCTCCTTCCAAATAGCTCAGCTTTTCAAGTGGTGTCAAACGTTCCGGACTAGCAGTTGTCCAATTCGATCCATGTACCAAGCCTTTGAAACCAAGATCCTTGATGTATCTCGTAGTATTTCGATAGAAGCTGGCTTGTGTTTCATACAGAAATGTTGCAGTATCTTGATCACGCAAGGAACGATCATTGAACATGTTCCACATCGGTCGAAATGCGATTCGCCCATTCCGTATATCATCACGTTTTAGCGATTGAGCCTTCCACGATTTCAGCGTATCTTCCAGCGAACCATACTTGTGTTTGCACCAAGCAGCAAACTTTTCTTCCATGATTTGAAGTTGCGGTTCAGGGATATTTGCTTCGGAAAAAGTCCAAAAGAACAGCGAGTCCTCATTTTGGATTTCCAGGCCGAAGACAGCAGGCTCTTGCAGCAAGGTCGCACCACTCTTCTTATCGGCGGTTGTCAGCAACGCACGAATCCACTCGCGATGCTTCGCTTGAAACTTCTCGTTGAAGAACAGTGTTGCAAACGGATTTTTTTGACCATCATAGCCAGGCAACCATTCCAAGTTCGCACTAGGCCGAAACCACAAGGGGAAGTAAATCGAGAGATGACAATAAATGCCTTCCTTTTTCATGGCCGCAACGATTTCATGGATATGCTCTATTTTGGATAAATCGACTTCTCCGTTTTTGTCAAAAACAGCACCATGAATTCTTACTAAGTTCACCCCATACTTTGCGAGCAGTCTGGCGGTATAGGCCAGATCTTCTCCACGGACATCTTCAGGTGGACCGTTTACTCCCCAGAAACGAACCGCTTCACCCGTTTTTTCATGGACAAACTTTCCATCTCGAGCGATGATCCAGCCATTCTCACCGGCGACTTGCTCATTGAGAAAACGCAAATCAATCACACTATTTGTGTCGAACGAGTCTAGCCCTGGCTCAAAAGGATACCACTCACCAGTGGTGTTATTCTCCAGCTTATTGGCAGTCGGACGCTGCGCACCTCTGGGCAGAATTGGCTTGCTCGAAAGAAGGAAACAATCCAGATAACCGTGATGGTGTTTTTCACTATCAAAGTGAAACGTGAGAGTATTTGTTTTGGTCGTTAGTGTGATATTGCCTACTTTGATCCAGGCCAGAAATCGAAGATCGGGTTTGTTGTCGGAAGCTATATTGATTTCATCACGTTTCGACTTCGTTAAGTCGATGTCAATTTCCTTTCCACCGTTGAGCGAATAACTTAACTTGGATTGAATAGGGTTCGCACGAATCCAAAATTCATAGGTTCCTGCTGTCTCAACATCAAAACGGTAAGTGGCTTCAGCCCCTTTGTCATCATTGAAGTGTGAAAGGAAATCGTTTCCAGAGAGTTGCGATTTCTGAACCGAAGAGTACCAAGGATGTTTGGTTACGTTCTGTTTGTTCGCCGCTTCACCTTCGATCCAGATCAATCCATCTTGTGCATGCGCAAGAGGTGAGAGAACAGCAAGAAGCAAAAGCAAAACGGAGACGACAGTGATGCTGCTTTTCATTTTGACGGGCCAGATTATCGTATTGAAGGAACGCAAGCCGGCAACTACTCAAGTGGGCAATAGCTGGGCGCATCGATGCACAAGTCCCGCAAATTCAAATCGAATTGAATTGTTCAGGCTCATCCCCAATATAACCTTGTTCCGAAAGCTCGTTAAGTTAGGGACAATGTTTGTTTAGCTCTGTTTGGGAAGTAGCAAGCAGGCTCTCGCTCCTTGGGCGGTATTGCTAAGAACTAATCTACCCCCAAGTTCTTTGGCGAAACGCTGACTGATGGCGAGGCCAAGACCAATGCCAGGAGCGCTTTCCGCAGCTTGCTGCACGGACTTTGAAAATGGGTTCTGTTTGGACTTAAGTTTAGCAAAGCCACTCCCTCGATCTTCCACGGAAATTGCGACTGAATCGCCCTGCTCTTCCGACTTTAAGAAAATTCGACGGTCGGTCGCATCCTTGGCGTATTTGCCTGCGTTGTCGACCAAGTTGACCAAGATTTGTTCTAGCATCGAAGCGTCGACATTTACTTCAATATCCCAGGCTTCGTTTGGTTCAACCACCAACTCCATGTTGGCTCGCTCGGCTAGTTGCTGCAAGCGAACGATAGAACGATTCATGAAAGCGTTCAGTGCGATTCGTTCGAGATTGCGAGGCTTACGTCCTTTTTCCAACCGTGCATATGCAAAAACATTCTCGACTAAATGAACGATTCTTTGCACTTCGCTTTGAAGAGTAACCAAATACGACTGCTTGGTTTCTTCGGATTGGATCATACCTGAGCCGAGCATCTCAGAGTAAAGTTGCAAGGTGGTAAGCGGCGTGCGCAGTTCGTGTGTTACGGCGGCGACAAACGCTGCGCGCCGATCACTTAATCGTAGAGCACCACCCAGCAAAAAGCCCGTTGCTCCGGCAGCCGTAAGTACGCCGAGCCAAAGAGCCAGTAGGACATATTGTACCGGAAGAATTTTCTCGGAAACGGTATCTTGGAAATCACCAGCGATCGAGCCTGGTACGAGTAAACAGGGGATGGATACCAACATATCGGGACTGCTTTGAGTAGCGACATTGGTGACCGGCTTAAATTCTGCGTTGGGGAGCAGATCGGAAATCTGTTGTTTCATTTCCGATTGAAGTTTGGACCAATCCAATTCCCAACCTTCAATCGCCGAAGTCCCCATCATTGGATGTCGAGCTAAACGCAATTTGTCATTATCCCAAAACGCCGTAAATGGTTGTGGCTGTACGCCTCCTACAGGCAAATTTCCCATGCCTGGCCCCCCCATGCCTCCATTTATGGAATTATTCGAAAGTGCATTCACACTGGCACGCTCGAAATTTTGTGCCCGTTGACTTAATTCAGAAGCGGCACGAGAACGATTTAGTTGGCTGGTAGGACCGTTAACGAATTGCGAATCCACACTGCCGCTAATCGCAAGTTCGGGCAACGCTAGCGAGCGAAATCGACTGTACTCACGCAAGCGGTTAAGCGTATCCTGCGCCTGGCGATACTCATCTGTATGCAACTTAACACTGAACATGTCAGCTGAAATGCAAAATGGTTTCGCTAACGGAAGTTCGTCGAGAGGGGAGCTGTTCGTTTTGATTCCCTGTTGAAGAGACTTCCATTCCGTTTCGTCTTCAGGGACTGCTTGAAGACTCTGCACTGCTAACAATGGGCTAAGAATGGAATCTAAACGCCATAATGCGAGTCGAAGGTTTTCTTCGACAGCCGCCGCGTGACGAGCCTCTCGCTCAGCTTGTTCTAATTCAATCAATGAGCGGCTAATGAGCGTCGCAGCTGCAAAAACACTGGACCACAGCACCCCGAACAAACACCACAAGCCGAATCGTTTCCACTTGGATCGAATCATCGTTAAGGCTCACGGTCCTGTTTAGTATTAGACTGAAGCATGTAGCCTTTCCCTCGAACCGTTAGCAGAATGTGAGACTCGGTTCCTACATCGCGCAACTTTTCTCGCAAGCGGGCGATGTGCATATCGATTGTGCGGGTACTGAATCCATTCGGTGTGAGCTTCCACACATTTTGGAGCAACTCATCGCGAGATAACGCTCGCCCCGAATGTTGTGCCAAATACAACAACAGTTCGCTTTCGCGTTCTGATAGTGAATCACGCTCCTGATTGTCGAACACAACCTCACGACGTTCAAAATCGATTCGTCCCCCTTGAAATGAGAAATGGCTAAGCAGCTGGGGACGTTGTGGAGATCGCCGTAAAACCGCTTGAATGCGAGCCAAGAGCTCTTTGATACTGAATGGCTTCACGACGTAATCGTCAGCCCCTGCTTCAAGTCCGCCGATACGCTCAGACTCACTACCGCAGGCCGTGAGGACGATGACTGGGATCGTAGCATGGGTGGCACGAAGTTGTTTGAGAATCGTCCATCCGCTTCCCTGAGGAAGAACAAGGTCAAGCAAAATGAGATTTACTTGACCTTGTAGAGCTTTCGCTAAACCTTCGTCTCCTCGTCCTGCTTGATCTACATCGAAACCGGAGACCGTTAAAGCGTCGACCACAGCGCGGCGAATCGCAGCATCATCTTCGATTACTAAGATTCTTGGGCGGTGACTCATCGCTAGGCCTTGTTGCGTAGATCCAGTTAGGGAATTCAAAGGTATGGCGTTTGGTATTTAATTCGAAGGTACATACCGTTCGTAAGTATACTTCAGAAAATACTCTTTGCCCGGCTCCATGGTTAATGTCCACTCAAGATCGCCATTGCGTTCCGTCAGTCGCAAATTATTCGAATCAATTGTAATCGTTCCGCCGTCGCTGGTAGAGACGGGCTTGCCAACGACTCTGCGATTGATGGTGATGTCGATGGGTTTCTTCTCAAAGGATTTAAGTTTGATGGTTCCTTCAATTGTAACCAAGTCTAAGAAAACATGGGTCGAAGGTTCATGAGCTTTCAGTTTTCTATCGATCTCCGTTTCCTTTATGTTTTTGGAAATGTTAATGGCCGTGGTAACGGTCAATTCACCCTTACCATTGACCGGAGTATATTTGAGAACATCTTCGCTTAGCGGTTGCGCGCCTGATATGGCAAGACACGGACCAGTCGTCCAAGGTGTCGTACTGTTGTTTTCAAGAGTGAGGTGATGTTCAATTTCTAGCTCGGTTCTCCAGCGATATTTATGTCCATAGCGAATCTTCTTCGACATGAGAGTGACTACGGCACGTTCGCCCTTGCGGACTGTGAGGTGTTCTTTGGTGTATACGCTGTAGTCGCCTGCCCCTACTGCGTCGCTTTGTGGAAGGTTGCTCATCAAGGAAGCAAAATTTTCATCACCCGAAGTGCCTGACGTTCCGGGGCCCTCGCCCATCCCTCCCATTCCTCCCGCGCTTTGCAGCCCATTGTTCGTAAAATTGTTTGCAATAGCGGCACGATTCATCACCTGGGACATGACTTGTTGTGGCACTCCCGTATTAGGCATCGCCGTACCAATAGCCCGAATCGCATGTCCTACAGCAATCGGTGACATCAACTCGGTATGAACAAAATGCGGCACACCAACCACAAAGTTTACATCACAATCGATAAGGTCTTCTGCTTCATTGACGAGCGTGCCTCGCAATGTGAGTTCAGCGGTTTCACCATCGATGATCTTTAAAGTGTATTCGGGAATCCACACAATTCCGCTACGGAGGTAGGCCATGTTGAGATCGGCTGATGATGCCTCGGTGTCCTTTTCTGATACCACATGAAACCGCAAGGGATATGTGGAACGTTGTATGGAACGAATGTTGGCGATAGGTATGGCTGCATGGGTGGCACCCTGTTTGAGAACTGCATATCCACCGCTGATGGATTTCACTTCCCCCAGTACTTCCAGATCTTGGTTTCCATCAGAGTATTTGATGGTCACCTGCGTACCTAAGGCCGATTCGATCACTTTTATCTTGGTTGCTTCGTCACTCGCTTTTTCGATATCGTTGAATCGAGTCACCTCGCCACCACCGACGCCGACGATGTCGACAAGTTGGTTTGTGTTTTCGGAGTAGATAGCC
>JAFLCP010000253.1 GCA_017303505.1 Planctomycetota bacterium
AAAACCGAATTGGCGATCACGGTCCGTCCTCCCAACGTCGCAATTTACAGTCGTGGAAGAGTATCCGCGACCATCGAAGCTTGGCTTACCCAGCGCGGCTTTATTATCTCGAAGCAAGCATCAAAGAGGACGCGTCATGAGCCAGCCCTGGCAAGCACTTGAGCGGCTTAATGACGTGGCGACATCGCACTTGAGCTGGCGATTGTTGCTGGGTGATGCATTTGATTCGCACTGTGATCTTCTCCTGCCGATCAGAGACTTGGCCAAGGCTTTGCCCGTTCCTAACCGTCCTTATGAGTGGCTGGAGATTGTCGAGGTCGAGGATGGTGTCTTCGAAGGCTACAACGAGAAAACCGAGGAATATGTGCCAATCGATCGCCGCGACATCGTTTGCTACGAGTTCAGCTTTGGCAAGCTCGCCGCAGAGCTGGCTTCGCTAGTTGGGTACGACCTGGCATTCGAACGTCTCGCAGGCCCGATGTATCGATACAAGCTTGGTCACTACGGGAATCCAAATGGATCGGGGTTCTCGTTGTTCCTGGCCAAAGTCAGCGATCCTCGCCGGCTTGATTGGTGCATCGATGCGTTCTTGGCAGAGTTTCAGCGACCATTCGTCTTGTTTCTCACTTCGAAACGGATGCTGAGTAGTCGCAACGAGAAGATGTTGGACTCGAGAGGATCTCTCGTGGTTCCGCTCGATCAATCGTTATTTCTTAGCGATGATGGCGAGTGGTGCTTGTCTCCATGGGCGCGTCAGCAATTGGTTGATTTCCGCGATCGACTAATGCCACCGGCGAAAAGCGTGGCTGGTCGATTCCCAACCCCAAGTGGCAGCCGCTGGAGCGATGTGGAGATGCGTTTCAGCGACACCGAGAAGATTAGCGTGGCTATCCGCGACCAACGCCAAGTGTTGACCTACTCTCAACTGGGGTTGGTTGATTCGCGAAGTGGTAAGCCAAGCAAGCAGTGGGAGCTTCTTCTAAAGTTTGCGAGAGAACATGGCATGATGACATGGCTCTCTCCTGACGCCTGCCGAAAGAATCGCAAGCAGCGAGAATTACTTAACAAGTCGCTTCAACATTTCTTTGACATCGAGGGCGAGCCAATCGAGCTTACCGACGATAGAAAGGGCTGGAGATGCATTTTCAAATTGCATCCCGAGGACTGGGAGCGATCGTTCTCTTGAACCAATCGACTTTAACGACAGAGTGGTTAATTCTTTGACTAACGTTGCTCGTGCAAACGTGAATAAACCGCCGCCGATTCAGCATAGCGATTAAAGAGGTTGTTTCTTCAATACCCTGAGGAAGACCACCTTATCAACACCTGTATCGTAGAAGCTTCGAATTCGAGCCTCCTCATCAAAGCCATGCTTCGAGTAAAAGCGACGGACATACTCGAAATCTTCAGTCCCTGAGGTTTCAACAAGTAATACTCGTTCACCTTTCTTTGTGAGCCAGTTTACTACGTAATCTAGCATAGCCCTCCCACGGCCATTTCGTTGATGATCAGGATGAACCGCAATCCAATAGAGATTCCATGTTCCGTTCGTCATTTTCTCTGGGGCCAAGTAAGCAACTCCCACAGGGCCACTATCTTCGTGATCAGTAAACCAAATGTCGGTATCACTACGTGAATTGAGCATACTTGCGAGGAGTTCAGTCTGATCTTGTTCAAACAGTCCGCAAGCAGTCGCTAAAGCGATCAACCCTTGGAAGTCCGATTCTATGGTTGGACGAATCATAAGCCGGCTTGATCGTATTTGGGTAATGGGAAACTGGAAGGCAGAGCTTTAGACACAGTTTTTCATAGGGAGGTTCGTGCCAGCAAACAAGTTAGCTACGAACTCCAGTCTCTATGTTCCAACTGACGATTTTGGGAATTTTCCCAAACCCCACTCTCGGGATTTTAGCAAATTTCTGATTGCGTTTTACCCAGTGTTTTACTGGTTTTCGTGTGAGGTCGTTCGGGAATTTTCTTATATCCCAGGCCGTTTTGGGAATTTTCGCCAGTAGCGGACGACAGGTCTGATTCACATCAGGAAACAGCCCGCGAATGAGCGGGCGGGCCTCACAGGCTTTAGCTCTCGGACCTGTCGCCTGTGGGGCCTCAATCAGGAGGTCCGTTCATGTCAGACAACCAATCCATCAACCTTGGTGACGACAACTTCGTTCGCAGTGTCATCAATCGTCAAGTTGGAAAGCTGATCGCCAAGTCCGACTTCACCCAGCAGGATCGTAGTGATCTGGTCCAGGAGGTCTACGTCCGTGCGACGAAGAGCCTTCGACTCTACGACCCATCGGTGGGCCATCTCTACCCGTACGTCTGCACCGTGGTGCAACGTCACCTGGCCAACGTGGTTCGCGATCGCTCCGTTGTCAAACGCACGACTGCCGGCCGCGTCAGTCTGAGCAAGACCGTCCGTGGTGATGACGGTGGTCAAGTCGAAATGTCTCAGACACTACACGACAAGGATCAAGATCGACGGCTGGGTCGTGCACGTCGCCTTGGTGAAGAGGAGCTCAACGACCTACGCATGGACCTTGCCACGTTCATGTCGAAGCTGCCAGAGAAATTCCAAGACATTCTCCGTCGCCGTCAAACCCACTCAATGACCGAGATTTCTCGCGACCTCGGTATCCCTCGAACAACCCTCAACGATTGGATGTTGCAGATCCGCAAGCTCTTCGAGGAAGCGGGATTCGAAAGATATCTGGAATCCTAACCGTCAATTCACCCGTGTTCCGGGTATTCCAACAGATAGAGAAGACCAGTTTTCAATCAACACAACCAAAGGACATCAAATCAATGAGTGCACCCGCCATGAACATCGACCAGCGCGTCACGGTCTCACTCGCCTTGCAGCGGTACCTGCGAGCCGTCGAGCGTTTCGAAGCCGCATCCAACGAATTCAACGAATCATGCCAAACGATCCGTCAGGCACTTCCTCGTGAGAGCCGATTCGTCGCCAACATCTCACACCAGCACTATCTGGTGACCAGCGACAACGAAGGCAACTTCGAGGTCGAGTCAGTCGACACGGTTTGATTCAAAACCTGTCAGCCCCCTTTTCGACCTCCTCGCTGAAAGATCCACAGGCGATGTCAACACGACTATTACCTCATGAACCCGGTGATCGGAAGTGCCTGAAGTGCAACGAAACGTTTCGTTCCAAGAGTGCAGCTAACCGCATTTGCAAGAAGTGCTCGCAAATCAATGCTTCTCTGAAATTGAGCGAAGCACAGATTGCTCGGGAGCGAGGCGCGAAGCGACTCAACGGCAATCTGATCGAGGAGCAAGACACCTATGAGATGAACTTCTTCTAGGCACCGATTTCATCGGCATCGCACCCTCAATACTGTTAACCCCGAGCACCTATGTCACATTCCATTACTCAAACCGAAGCGAACGATAAGACGCTGCTGACCTATTCAGCGCTCAACACGTTTCGCAATTGTCCTCGCAAGTACAAGAACCGCTATCTCGATAACCTGCGGCCGCGTGAGCGAGCAGAAGCGTTGTCGTTCGGCAGCGCAATCCATACGGCGATCGAGCTTTGGTATCGATCGTCGGAGGCTGAGTCTCGGCTTCGTGATGTCCTTGCTTACATCGATGATGCCTTTGAGAATCGCGTTGTCGATTCCAACCAGATGGTTCAATGGCATTTGGCAACGGCGATGATCCGTGGTTACGCCGAACGTTACGCAACCGAAGAATTCGAAGTCGTCGAAGTTGAAAAGGAGTTCGTCGGCGAGATCCGCAATCCCGACACTGGCCGGCAGAGTCAGACGTTCCGTATCGCGGGCAAGGTTGATGGCATCGTTCGCTGCCACGATGGTTTGTATCTGCTCGAGCACAAGACTGCATCATCCGTTGATGCGAGTTATCTCGACAAGCTGTGGACCGATACGCAAATCGCCTTGTATTGCTACTACCTGCGGGAACTGGGCTATCCGATCGTTGGTGTCATCTACAACGTGCTGCTCAAGAGTCGGCTCAAGCAAGGCAAAGGCGAAACCCAAGAAGAATACGAAGTTCGCCACGCGGAACTCGCGGCCAAGAACAAGAGTGGCAAGTCGACCGCGAAACGTCAGATGCCAGAGACGGATGATGAGTTTCAAGCTCGGCTGACTGAATGGTATTCACGACCCGAAGCATTCCATCGTGAGTTCATTTATCTCTCCGAAGACCGACTTGCCATGTTACAAGACGAAGTCTGGGAAATCACCCAGCAGTACCTTGATGCCCGTCGCCGTGGCAAATGGCTGCTGAATACCTCGAACTGTTTCTCGTACCAACGACCTTGCGAGTACTTGGCTTACTGCCAATCGGGATTCAATCCAAACGTCGCTGACAACCTGTACGAGATCGCTCTCCCTAACGAAGAGCTATCTCGTGTTGATTCTGAAGCACCCCCGTTCTGATTTGAAAGGAAACCTTATTTATGACTGTGACTCTACCAACCACTAAGACCAAGCCGACTACCGATTTGGCCAAGCAATCGATCTTACTCTATGGCGTTCCCAAGCTCGGTAAGAGCTCGTTCGCGTCACAGTTCCCTGAGGCGATGTTCTTTGAATGCGAACCAGGCCTCAATCACTTGGAAGTGTTCAAGGTACCGACCTATTCGTGGGAAGCGTTCTTGGAAGCTTGCAAGTTGCTGGCCAAGGGCGATCACAACTTCAAGACGATCGTAATCGACACGGTCGACAACGCATTCAAGATGTGTTCGGACTATGTCTGTGCCAAGCATGGCATCGAGTACGAAGGCGACATGGGCCACGGCAAAGGTTGGGCTCTGGTAAAGAACGAATGGCATCGCGTGCTGACTCGTTTGGCCAGCTTGCCATATGGCTTGATCCTCATCTCGCACGCGGTCGACAAGACGATCGAGACGCGAACGGGCGAATACACCAAGACCACTCCGAGCTTGCCTGATCGTGCTCGCAACGTCGTGTTGGGCCTAGTCGACATCATCCTCTATGGCGACTCGGTCTCTCGAAAGGACGCTGCGGGAAACCTCGTTGTCGATCGAGTGCTCCGAACCAAGCCTCATCCGACTTACGAGGCTGGCGACCGTACGGGTCGTTTGCCCGAGATGCTGCCACTGGATTACTCCGCCTTCAATTCAGCATTCAGTGGCACCGCTTCGAATTCACCCGCACAGAGCCCTGCGCCCGGCAAAGGCACTGCTGCGTCTACTTCCAATCCGGGCAGCACCCCAGCAGGAAAGGCTGTTAAGCAATGAGCGATTACGAAGAATACGAAACCACCGACCAATCCGTTGATCTGTCGTCGTTCGATGATGAATTCGCAACCGCAGAAGCACCTGAGTATGACGAGGTCCCCGACGGCAAGTATCAAGCTCGCATTGAGTCGGTGAAGCTTGAGTCAAGTCAGAAGGGTGACCCGATGATCAAGTTCGATTTGGAAGTGCTGTCTGGCTCACACGCCGGCCGTCACATCTTCAAGAATTCGGTCATCACGCAAGCATCGATCCCTTACGTAAAGGGCGATCTCAAGACGCTGGGGCTGGAGCTTTCCAAGTTCAGTGAGCTATCCGGGCGACTTGAAGAACTGCTCGATGTGACCTTGGAAGTCACGAAGCGAACGCGCGGTGACTACACCAACGTCTACTTCAATCGACGCATTCGAATCGCGGCTGCATCGAATGGTGACGTCCCTGCTGGGAATATGCCGTTCTGATTCATCTGGTTCGAGCTCGCACGGGTGCGGCTGGGACGGGACAAGCGAATGCGTCGATGTAAATCGGTCGTTCGCTCCGTCCCGGCTTTCTTTGTTTCGATTTCCCACTGAGGCAATTTGGATGTCGTTGATAGTTCTTGTCATCTGTGTATGGATGCTTCGATTTCTATTGATCGCAGTCTCCCTGCAATTTGTTGTACAGGTCATCGGCATGCTCTTGTCCAGAGGTCACTGATAGGAAAGAGACTGCCATGATCGAATTGGCGTTGCCATATCCGCCGAGTGTCAATCACTACTTCAGCTATTACCAGGGCCGTCCTGTGCTGTCGAAGGATGCGCGATCCTATCGCCACCAGGTTCGGCGGATTGCGATAGCCTCTGGTATTAAACCACTTATGGGCCCGCTGGCCATTCGTATCGACATCACGCCACCAGATGATCGTCGACGCGACTGTGACAATGTTCAGAAGGCGGTCCTCGACGCGCTGCAGCATGCCGGCGCTTTCTGGGATGACTCGCAAGTTATCTGGTTGCTTTCGATCAAGCATGAATCGCAGCCGAGCGGCACGATCAGGGTTCAACTCAGCGATGCGGCAGCGCAGACACTTT
>JAFLCP010000254.1 GCA_017303505.1 Planctomycetota bacterium
ATCTTTCCACTGCTGTATTTGTCTCGATACGATGACGCGAGTACGCTACGTGTAAGCTGTTCAATGGCGAATGGATCGCTGTCAGCAAACATAAAGGTAGCATCAATACAAAATTCTTTCGTACGGTGCGCTGCGATGAGTTGCTCGGATTCATGGACTGCGTTTAGCATGACAAATGGTGAACCTGCAACTACAGCTCCTGTCAATGCGGACTTGAAAGAACCGCCCCCCGCAAACGCGTCGACAAAATAGATCGGGATTCTTGGTATAAATGGTTTGGCGGCCACCGTTTGAAAGTACGCAAGAATATAATCGCGCAGGATATCAAGTTTGACTTGACTATGGATTCCACAAACCGGGAGAGCACCATCTTTCCATGAAAAAGCTTCTTTAGATTTAACCATGAGAGCCTCAGTTCGCGTTAGAACCCAGTTTTTTTCGCTTATTGTACGTGTCCGAAAGATATTAGTCTAGCGATTACTAGCTACTGCCTCCTCCCGCTTCCACCGCTATCACAATTCGCTTCAGATAAGTGGTTTAAACCAGTTCCAACCGAGCGTTAACATGATCGTATCGGTACTTACTTATGCTCGCATCCTTGATTCGCTCAACAACTTCTTCGACCACTGGCAGAGGAACGAGGAACCATTCTCTAGGTTGAACCTTTCCACCAAAACGATCAGCCAACGCTAGGTCGATGCGAGCGCGAGCGAGGAACTTGTGAAGCAGCGACTCGAAGGCTTTGCAGTTGATGTTGGCTAATCGATAGACGGCTACCAACTCTACCGCAGCGAAGAGATACGTAGTTTCCTTCCTGGCATTGGATACACGCTTCTCTGGATCGCCGGTAGTAATTCCGATCTTGTGCAGCAGTTCACGGTTCTCTTGCACAAACGGATTGTCCGAGAGGCTTCTAGCCACGTAGATCGAACCCGATTCGCAATCGCCATCTTCGATCGTGTTCGAGAAAAGGGGCCCTAGATGACTGAAGTCTTCTTCGATTTCCGGTTGGTGCGGTACAATTCGACGGCTCTTTTCGTCTTTGTTTAGCGCTCTTCGCAGCGATCGAAGTAAGAGATCTGATTCTGTACCGTTGTCATAGATGACCCGTAAACGTCGGTCTCGCTCGCCGTGATCTGGTGTGAACCAATCACCGGCTTCGGCGACCAAGGCCTTCTGACCATCGACGATAAACCAGTCGCCTTTTCGTATCTGAGACCGGCTGTTTGTCTTAAACAATTCTGTGGATTGGCGTCCGGTCTCGAGATCCGCTTGGACTGCTTCAAAGTCCAAGCGATACAAGTCAAAGTCATTGCAGGGCTTGCGCTGCGCAACTTCTTCAGGCACTTTACGTTCCGCGTTGCGATCTGAGGCCGAGCGAACGTGCCTCATTGTGGTAATGTCATCGTCGGAATGGCCAACGCCAAGCGCCTCTAGTAGTTCATCATCGCTGCCCAGCTCGTAGTCCTCAGACGGTTCACAAGCCGGAGTGATCAGAATGCCGTCGACGTCCATCTGCTTCAGCAGATCAATGCACTCAGCACTATCACGAATCCGGTCCAAGCGGACTGCGTATAGTCGCTCAAAGATGTCGCGATTCTCACCGTGACAAGGGAGGCGATCGTGTTCGCGATAGAACCGCTGGATGTCTTCGAAACCAGCGATGATACGTTCCTGCCTAGCTGTGTAGGCTTGATCCTGTTTGACTTCAGTTTCAACACCAAGCTCTGCCAACAACGCATCGTCATCGTCGGTGAACGCCTCCTCTTTTGCCTTTCTTTTACCCACTAGCCTTCTCCTGTTTCATCCTTGTCAGAAACGCGATACCTTCTGCCATGCGCCGCTCCCACGCATCCTGGCTGGTGATCGATGGCAAACGACCGCGTTCGTTTTTAAACTTCAGAGCACGCTTCGCAAGATCGCGAGCCTCTTCTGGTGTCAATTGTGCGCGTCGACCTGCGATCGCAGACTGAACTTGTCGCAACCTCTCTTCGTTCATCGTCTTGGCAAGTATGTTATAGGCCTCTCCAAACGGATTGATCGAATCGATCAAATCGACATTCAAGTCGCGCACATCTGTCACATATCGACGAATCCCATCGATCAGCGCTGTATTCGAAGTCGCGCCGATAGCACTGGCCTTCTTGACACCCATTTGAATCAGGTTGAAAGCGGCAACCGCGCGCTGTCGAATTGCCTCTTGATCTTGTTCGGACAAGTCAGGGTATTTGTCGCGAATGATCTTCCCCATTCGCTGCTGCGTGGTTTCCTGAGGTGGTAGTTCTTCATTGAACAAGCCATCCTGAACAGTGCGAGTATCTTGTACGAACGATGCCAGCACCTCGTTAAGGTCCTCGCGACAGATTCTTGTGGCCTCGTCACTTTCTGGCTCGACGAGGCCATTGATCTCGATCTGTACACCGCCAGTCACCGGGTTCACGCCCACATTGCAGCCGCCAACATCGTACCCGTCTGCCCCGTAATCCAACCCTGGTTGGGGTCCGCTTGGAGCATTCGGTGCGTTGACCGGCGTTTTGGGGCGGAACTCAAATCGAGGCGCGAGCACTTGTTCCATTAGTAAACTGGCGGCAATCGCCTTGAGCGTGTCGTTGACTGCTTCGGTAACAGCTTGCTCACCGGCATCCGGTTCGGCAATTAGGTTAGTGAACCTAGCTCTTGTCTTACCAACGGCGTCACGTGTCGCTCGACCGATGATTTGCACGATCTCGGTCAAGCTGCTGCGGTAGCCAATGGTCAGTGCATGTTCGCACCAAATCCAGTCGAAACCCTCTTTCGCCATCCCCAAGGCGATTATGATGTCGACGTGATCTCGATTCTCGCGACCTACTGGATCACGGAGCGCCGCTGCAACCCTCTCACGTTTTAGCGGTTCATCATCCACGAGATCCGCTATTCGCAGAACGCGACCGGTCGATGTCTTCACTAGCTGGAACCCGGTGGTGTCATCAGTTCCCAACCACTCCCCCAAGGTTTCAAGGATATGCTCGACTTCTTTGTGTTTGTCCTGAGTGCTTTCACGACTGTTCACATTCGGGATGTGAATGATCGTCTTTTCGTTCTCGTCTAGAACCTTTGGCAGGTCGTCCAGATAACTACCAGAGTAGAAGTAGTACCCGATATCCAGTTGCTTGAGATGCTTATATCCACTGAGCTGCTCGTAATAGGTGTAAGTTACCGTTACGAAGCGACGCTCATCTTCAGGCATCAACACGGCCGCAGCATCGCCTCGGAAGTAGCTGCCCGTCATAGCAATCAGGTGCGTTTTGTCGCGTTCGATTAATTGTCTCACAAACTCGCCAAGCCGATTGTCGTCGCTCACAGACACATGATGGAACTCGTCGACAGCAATCAGCCGATCATCAAAGGCTTCAACCCCGAACTTTTCGAAGGCGAATCGGAACGTAGCGTGAGTGCATACTAATAAGCGATCCTCGGAAGCCAGAAAACGTCCTAATGCTTCGACTTTGCCGCCGTCGGTACCGGGCGAATTGCAAAGGTTCCATTGTGGAGCGACAGTCCAGTCTGTAAAAAAACCGTCTTTGGAAAGCTGAGTGTTTCCAAAGCTTGCACCAATAGACTTCTCAGGCACAACCACAATCACTTGCTTCAGGTTTTGACGATGCAGCTTATCGAGTGCCACGAACATCAGCGCGCGGCTCTTACCCGATGCCGGAGGCGACTTGAGCAGAAGATACTGTTCACCTCGAAATTGCCAGACTCGCTGCTGCATGGCACGCATGCCCATCGCGTTCGAAGTGATGGACTGACCGCTACCAGCATAAACGACACTCACGCCTGGCATCGATTTTGGCTTTGGTTCACTCATGAGATATTAGTCCTCGATGGCAGTCTGGCAATCTGCAAGACGGAACTGTCAAGGGTTTCTTAACTGTTGCAATGTGGGAGAAGTGAACGCTCATTTCTTCCCTTTCTCCTTCGCAGTCATTTCAGTGTAAAGCTGGAAAAGAGTTTCGAGCCTCTCGGTGTCGTTCTTGAATCGTCGGCCAATGTAAATGCGTTCGAGCGTTTCATCGTTACGATCGTGTGCAGATCGAAGATCCTCTGGCATCGCTTCAGGATCGTAAAGGTCAGCTAAGGTTGCTGGCCAGTGAGCTTCTCGAGCGAGCAGGATGGCCTCAGCGCAATATCTCAAATCTGTCTTGTTTTCATTAGTAAGTGGCGGAACCGGAAACGTATTCCAGCCAAGTGTGTTTGAATATGAATAGTCTGTCCTCAGCCGTCCACAGACAGTTGCGATCCAAGCAAGATGTAGTCTCGATACTAGAATGGACAACATCCACAGCGGGCCATTTGGCGCATAACAGGCTTTGTTTGTTGGAATCACATCGTCCCTTGCGACGCCTGCCGGAAAGAACTCGCGATCTTCTGAGCTTACAAGCGGCACAAAAATCTTGAATTTTTCATCACCTTTGAACTCTCGAAACTGATGCGGTCGTGCAGCAAGCTTGTTCACTGAAGCGTCAGTCGTTGCGAGTCGGTCATTCTTCACATTTTCAATGCGAGCCGCGATTTCGGAAAGAGAACTTGCTTCTTCAATGTCGCTATTTGCAATCCAAAGACAATATCTAATCTTGCCATTGATGAATTCGCTAGAGCCAATGAATTTCTTGAAAAACTTTTCAGGGATGGATCGGCTTCTAAGATCACGGTACTCGTCTGGAGATACAATCAATCCTTCGGACTTCGAATAGTAAACACCGTACTCGAGAGCAGCTTCCACGAATTGAGGATTCTTGGAAGCTTGTATAATCTCAACTTCGTGTGACGTGAGATACGGATTTATATGCATGACGTTAAGTACTTGGTCGCCATGGAAAAGTAGCTTCGGATCATTCGACTTAGAACTAAGGCCTGTGATCACAACAGTCACGCCCGCGTTATGACTCGCAAGGTTATTCCATTTAAATGAAGTGTGTGCGAAATTTATTTCCAAACCCATTTGTAGTATGAGCTGCCAAGTTATTGGAACTTGTTGCCCCTGACATATGCTGTTGGTTGCGACGAATGCAAATGCTGCCTGACTTCGTTTGCTAAACTCAGCAGCCTTGAGAAACCAGGCACCAACATAGTCAACATTCTTCCACTTGGCTGTTTTGGTTTCGAAAAGCTGTTTTAGATCGGCTTTCTGTTCTTGTGACTGCTTTCGGGTTCCAGTAAACGGCGGATTTCCACAGATATAGGTCTCACCTCCTTCGTTCTCGAAGTCGATTTCAATTTGATCGAGCGGCGTTTGAAAGAGATCATCCTCCACGAGCTTTACACCGCCAGTACCAGTAGGCGGACAAATCTTTAGCCAGTCCAGTCGCAAAGCGTTTCCGTGTGTGATCCAATTCTCTTTGTTAAGCGGCAAAAACTCGGCAAGTGCCAAGCGTTGTCCACGATATAGTTCATCACATTGATACTCGGCGATGATGAGAGCTAATCGAGCGATTTCCACGGCGAAATGTCGCAGCTCGATTCCGCGAAAGTTGGTCAATGGGATTTCCGAAGCCCGATCCGGCTCGCCGCGCAAAATGTTTATTTCGGCTTCGATCTTACGCATCTCTTTGTATGCAATCACCAAGAAGTTGCCGCTTCCACAAGCCGGGTCAAAAACGCGAATGCGAGCCAATCGCTTTCGAAGATTGAGTAGTTTGCGAGGGTTCTTGCCCGCTTCCCTTAATTGCTGATGGAGGTCATCCAAAAACAGCGGATTGAGAACCTTTAGAATGTTCGGCACGCTGGTGTAGTGCATCCCCAGCGCACCTCGCTCTTCATCATCTGCAACGGCCTGGATCATCGAGCCAAAGATGTCCGGATTGATCTGCGTCCAATCGAGCGAGCCTATGTGCAAAAGGTAGGATCGAGCGATCTGCGTGAACTTCGGAACGGTTCTCCTCGCTTCTCTCGCTCCATTGCTTCCAAATAGTCCACCGTTGACGTAAGGAAATTGCCTTGCCCACGGACGTAGCTTAACAGCTTCGCGTTCGTTCTTTGGCACATCCATCGCACGGAATATCTCGGACAACACAATGTCCGTATTTTCGCCGTTCGGCTCGCTCATCTGTCTCACTGTTTCAGTGAACAAAGAGCTACCACTAAAAATACCAGTGTCCTCCGCGAAGAAGCAGAAGATTAATCTGGCGAAAAAATGATTTAGCTCTTCGCGGCGGTCGTCCCCGTCCCACTCGGGGTTGTTACGAAGAAGTTCGACGTACAAGCGATTCAGTCGACCGG
>JAFLCP010000255.1 GCA_017303505.1 Planctomycetota bacterium
TCTTTTTGAAACAATTGTTGAACACGGAGGGTCGCCTTTTTTCGTATCCTGCGTCAAGGGCAATAAACACTTGATGCCAAATGAGTTACGACAAATCAAGGTACGAGAGTTGGCGCTGTCCAACTAGGCGTACTTCCGTTTGGTTCGTCGTCGCGTTAGACCGCGAGTAATTATTGCGCTGCCGAAACACTACGCGGTGGATTTCGTAGCTCTTACTTCGTACCTCGTAATTCGTCGTCGTAATTCGTGATCGATTTTCCGCGCATCGACGGTTTTACCATTTGACGAGTCGGCTTATGGAACCGCGAAAAGGGCGAAAGACGCGAAAGAGGAGAGGACGGATCTATTGCATTGTGGCTTCCCGTATCGACCTTCGATGGGGTGGATCGTTTAGCCCGTGGCCGAAGGCTAGGCGTACTACCGTTTGATTCGTCGTCGCGTTAGACCGCGAATGATTACTGCGCTGCCGAAGCATTACGGGGCGGATTTCGTAGCTCTTACTTCGTACCTCGTAATTCGTGATCGTAATTCGTCGTCGTAATTCGTGATCGATTCGCCGCGCATCGACGGTTTTACCATTTGACGAGTCGGCTTATGGAACCACGAAAAGGGCGAAAGACGCGAAAGAGGAGAGGACTGATCGATCGATTGTATTCCACCTGCCAGGCACAGGCGAACACGCCTAAGCGAATATCTTTCCAGTCACAACAGCCCATTGTCGCGACGCAATCTATCATTTCCAAAGCAAGACGGATTTCATACTATCGTCTGCTCTTCGTTATTCAATAGTTCAGGCTAGTACACGTTTATGGAAAGCTCTTGTTGGATTCTCTCTGTGATCTCCGGAGTTTGGTAATCTCCTAAGTACAGCTCTTTCAGCTTGGTTAACTTCTTCAGATGTGGAATCGCATCCAGCCCCGGATCTACAGCAAGATAAACCGTTTCAAGCGAAGGGAGATGCGAAATGGCCTCATAGACCTTCGTAGTGACTTTGGTGGACTGAAGAGTGAGCAGCTTAAGCTTGGGAAAGCGTGCTAGTTCAGCCACGCCATTATCGGTTACTCGAGTGCCCTCAAGAAACAGTCTCTCAAGTTCGTCACTCTTCTTCCATGCTCGCAACTCCTTGTCCGATATTGCAATACCACCGAGGTCAACCTCGACCAATTTCCTTAGATGATTTAGTTCGTTGAGATCTTGAATGCGCGATGGGCCTAAGTTTAAGTGAGTAAGGTTTGTCAATTTCCCGATGGTCTTCAATTCCTTGTCGGTTATCTTGGTCATGCCAAAGTTGATTCGGTGCAAACTGGTGCATTTTCCGAGAAGCTCGAAATTATTTAGGCTACACTTGATACGATTCATTCTTAGTTTCAGGAGACGCTGGAAATTCGAAATTATTTGCCAAGGTGCAGGGGAAAGTTGTAAATCCGCAAGCCAAAGGTCCTCGCAATCAACGAACGACGATAGTTCGCGCGGGTCAAGTCTTTCAGGTGCGCGACCTGGCTCAAAGATAGGGTTGGCGATAAAATTTCCCAAAACAGACAACGAGATGATCCTTCCTTGTTCGTCGGTTGCGTAATCTGAATTAAAGCGAGCGAGTGGGTGCGGAGGGGCAAATTTTTCCATCGTAGAATATTTTGGTTAAAGCCGGCTAAAACGGAGTTGGCTGCTGTGCCATTCCTTGTGTATACAAGAGTCGATACAGTTTTTCAAAATCGTTCCCGTAGATTTTCCCAGCATAAATGAAGAAAGCGAGAAGAACGAATCGATTTTCATAAAAAGCGTCTTATTGGGTGGGACGCATAACTACGCTGCTTGCACGAGTCGTTTGTAGAGGAGAAAAACAGTAGAGCAATTCAGGAAAGATGTTTCAGACGGGAGCAATCGTTTAGCCCGCAGGCCGCGCTGCGCGAGTGAGTAGTATTAAGAGCAGGAGAACAGGAGAACTATTCAAAGCCACCGTTCCGAATGCGCAGATCGTTTAGCCCGTAGCCGAAGGCTAGGCGTACTTGCGGTTGACTCTCAGACGCGTTGGACCAACGCGGTTTACTCTCGCATCTTCGAACACGTACAAATGTACGTATAGCATGGGAGTCGACTCAATGCATTGCGGTTCGGTCTGTTCCTCTTTCGCGTTTTTCGCCCTTTTCGTGGTTCCATCAGCCGACTCGTCAATCGGAAAAAAACATCGAAGCGCGGCGAATCGATCACGAATTACGACTGGGTTAATGCGCTACGTATTGATTTACCGATCAAGTTGACGATCATTCGGTTGGATCGAATTGGTCCAATCGCCAAGCAGAGTGCCTAATAACTTCGGTTTCAATGTCCGCATTGCACAGACGTTTGACCGAAGGTGAATCCGAGCAACAATCTAGCGCATTGTATTGGTTGGGTGAAGGCTCTTCACACCATCGACTTGATGTTGTTTCAGGGGCACGACTTCCTTCCGGCGGTCGACATTCTAGCGATCTGGTTGCATGAGTAACGGCGCGACCAGGGGCGGACGAAGAGTTAGGCCGAACCGTCAGCGCGTTAAGCGATATCCTTTGAAAATCTCGTACAGATGCGATCGTTTGCTAAAAGCGGTCGCATTTTTTATGCGCTGAGAGTGCGACCGTAATTTGGACAAACGCTTTTTCCACCACGCTCTTTTGCTCGATCGACATGTCCTGTGTGATCGAATCAACGACCAGAGACTCTCTCCAATTCTTTCAAGAACTCGGCCAAACCGCCCAAATCAGGCCGAAATCTCTACAGTTACAATTCGGCCAAAAGTGCGATGGTAATTCGGCCCGTAACAACTCGGCCCGTAACAACTATAGCAACTTGTCGATGTCGTTAAGTAAGGAGGTTATAAAACGAGTTTCATCTTCGATCGGCTCAGTCGGACGTTTGTCAAATACTTCATATGCTGGCAGGCCACCAATGGCAAAGTCGAGATGTAATGCAACAGCGATATAAGCAGGGCGCGGGTCGGAACCTCGGGAAAGGGAAAGTCCTCCGGCTTCAAACACATCAAAAATCACTTGATAGAAGCCGGACATAGAATCTGGGCCGCAGGACAGAAACGCACAAAACTCAATCTCAGAGTTGGTTATCTTCTCAAGACTCCGCATGATGTCAGCTTCACAATTACTTGACTTTAGTTCTTGAAAAAGGCTTCGTACTTTACGTGTCTCTGCTCTTTCACGAAGTACATCGTCGTCCAAGATCTCCAATAATTGTTCGATTTCACGGAATAGTAGCTCAACGCACAGCAGGGCTCTTTGTTTGGCAATTAACGATTCGATTCTTTTTCGGACCTCCAATTGCAGGAGAATGTCGTATGAGTCAAAGTTTTTTTCTTGCCATTCCCAGTCCAGGATTCCTCTTCGAATATGCGGCGAGAGAAATAGGTTCCTGAGAAGCGAGATTACATTTCTGAGCATATTCGGCACGCAATTCATTCAGTAAGAACTCTAATTTGACATCGATTTTTTTACTTCGCTAGCGGAAAAAACAATGATTTCCCCATTCATGATGTAAACCACGTAACCTTCAGGTTTTCCGGAAATTGGGGTTACTAAACTACCGTTTGCGTAATTGTATCTAGGATTCGCTTTATTAGGGGTAACAAATGAGTTTCGTAAACCCGCGTTCGTCAGAGATGGGTTGCAGAGTTCTTCACAAACATACCGGCTAGCTGCGCCTCGACCAAGTTCTATGGAGGTGACCGACTGGCCTGGAATAGTTACAATTGGAACTCGGCCCGAAGCAATATCAATAATCCCATTTTCTGCGTGAACTACGCCGCTGTCAGTACTACGGAGAATCGCACGATTCCCAGCGCCATTTAGTAGGACGGTCGGAACTTTATCCCGGCGAAGTCCTCGTGGGATGACTGTATCTACGCCGAATGGCTTCCTTATTAAATCGGGGTTTGGCCAGTTTGAGCCATTTGTCGCCAAGACTCTGCCTGCAGTACCATCAATCGTCGCATCAAAAATTGCAACTGTTCCTCTATCAACTGTGTGTCGACCTGAGTTGGCCGCAAGATTGTTTACATCACGTTGCAATGCGGTCGCTCTTATGTTCCCAACGGTAGAGTTTGCAATATTCCCAATAAAGTGAGCATTTAATCCAGCTCCCAGAACATTTTCAGTTACTCCAATATAATCTCCATTTTGCATTTGGGTGTTAGCAGTTTGGGCTTGCTGGTAACCACTGTAGCCCATGTATATCCCCACAGGGGCTTTGGAATAGTTAAGAGCGAGAGCGGAAGTTCTTAGTGCGTTCGAGCCGATGGTTGTACTTGCGATCGATTGGTAAGTAGACGTGGTGACTGCGTATGATGCTCCTGCTTCAACTATAATGATTCCCCCCGCGAGATGGAGAGTATGTGCCCCAAACTTTCCCGAACCATAACCAATTTGCGTCACAACGTCGCCGCGTTGAATCGCTTCCTCCTGCAATCGTAATGATTCGGTATGAAGTGACTCGATTTGATAAAAGGATAGTGCATCTAATTCGACTACCAATCCATTTCTTGCTCCTGAGCGTGCTTCATCAACTATAGTTATTGCGTCATTTATCGCGCGGATAGGCCCAAGGACTTCGTCGAAGTTCTTTGCTGTCTGGATTTTTCTTTTACCCGTTCGCTGGATTCATGTTGAAGTGACCCTGAGTGTGGAGACGCGAGGTAACGTATCTCTTCATCGCGTTTTCTTAGCTTATCGAAGAAGGTCTCCTCCAACCCACTTGGATCACTCGCGTCTGTCGGCCCATTCCCCACGTACCGATACAAATTCATATCGCCTGCGTCGAAGCCGAGGAGATCTTTGCTGATCCAGCGGCCCATTTGCGGGTCGTAGTAGCGGGCGCGGTTGTATTGCAGGTCGATTTCTTCGTCCCATTCACGGCCCGTAAACGCGAAGCGATGTTCTAAGTTCACATCGCTTTCCTTTACGATATTGCCAAAGGCGTCGTAAAAGAGATGGTTGGCGACTTGGGTCGTATTGGTAGCAGGGTTATACCGAACCACGTCGCAGATCGAACCGATATGGTCACCCAACGACCACAATACATCGCTAGCCTGAGTTACGGGATCTCATCTATTGCAGCGCTGCGCGAGTGAGTAGTATTAAGAGCAGGAGAACTATTCAAAGCCACCGTTCCGCATGCGCAGATCGTTTAGCCGGTAGCCGAAGGCTAGGCGTACTTGCGGTTGACTCTCAGACGCGTTGGACCAACGCGGTTTACTCTCGCATCTTCGAACACGTACAAATGTACGTATAGCATGGGAGTCGACTCAACGCATTGCGGTTCGGTCTGTTCCTCTTTCGCGTTTTTCGCCCTTTTCGTGGTTCCATAAGCCGACTCGCAAAACGGGAAAAACCATCGAAGCGCGGCGAATCGATCACGAATTACGACTGGGTTAATGCGCTACGTATTGATTTACCGATCAAGTTGACGATCATTCGGTTGGATCGAATTGGTCCAATCGCCAAGCAGAGTGCCAAATAACTTCCGTTTCGCTGTCCCATTTGCAGCGACCTACGAGCAACGGTGAATTCGAGCAACAATTTAGCGCACTGTATTTGTTGCGTGAAGAATTTTCACACCATCGATTCGACGATGCTCCAGAAGCATGATTCTCTTCCGGCGGTCGACTTTCTAGCGAACTGGTTGCGCGAGTATCGGCGCGAGCAGGGGCGTACGAAGCGTGAGGCCGAATGGTCAGCTCGCTGATATCCCATTGTAGAAAACCTAGAACAGATGCGATCGTTTTCTAAGAGCGGTCGCATTTTTTATGCGCTGAGAGTGCGACCGCAATTTGGACAAACACTTTTTCCAGGACGTTATTTTGCTCGATCGACATGTCCTGCGTGATCGAATCAACGCCCAGAGACTCTCTCCAATTTTTTCAACAACTCGGCCAAACCGCCCAAATCAGGCCGAAATCTCTACAGTTACAATTCGGCCAAAAGTGCGACGGTAATTCGGCCCGTAACACATAATGCCAGGAGCCCTCGCAGAATCCTCGACTGTGGGACTGAAGTGACCAGATTTGTTCGTAATAAGCTTGATCAGGCCATTGACGATTTTCAGCTCGCCAGCCGCAACAGCTTCCGCCCCCTGTGACAGGAAGTGGTGCTTGCTGCCAAGAATAAGCTTCCCATTCGCAG
>JAFLCP010000256.1 GCA_017303505.1 Planctomycetota bacterium
ATCGGCCTTGCCGGCCATCACAAACGTTTGGCTGCAGCGGCCGGTTTCGGGATTGCGAATGTTGCCGATGAATGACTTCTCAATCTCAATGACGGTGAAGTCCTCGGTGGAGTAGCGCGAGGCGTAGCCAGTCATAATAGCGCGAGCTAGGTGCCAGTTCGCTTGTTGGTTCTCGTCGGCTGTTCGCTCAGCGAAACTGCGATCGATAAAGTCCAGTACGACCCACAGTCGATTCGCGTTATCAACTGAGCGATACCAGATCTCGATGGCGCTGTGGATGATGCTTCCAAAGGACAGCGACTCCACCTTCATCCGAGGGCGCAGGTTGTCGACGTATCGATGTTTATATTTTCGAGGACAATTGCGGAACGTGTTGAGTGCTGAATAGGTCAGCACGTTCTTGTCGCCGGTGTTCTGGGTGAGTGTTGCTTGAGACATAGAACTTTCGAACTCAAATGGGTTGCGTTTTCTCTGTTTTCTTGATGCTTACGAGAAGTTCATCTCGTATGTATCTTGTTCTTCGATCAAAATGCCATTGAGGCGTTTTGCGCCTCGCTGTCGAGCCAACTGGGCTTCACTAACCTTCAGCGATGCATTGGCGTGCGAACACTTCTGGCAAATGCGATTAGCAGCGCCGTTGGAACGAAACATTTCGCTGCACTTCAGGCACTTCCGGTTTCCCGGTTCATGAGGTAAGAGTCGTCTTGACATCGACTGCGGATCTTTCATCGAGGTGGTCGAAATAGGGATGACAGGTTGTGAATTAAATCGTGTCGACAGACTCGACTTCGAAGTTGCCTTCGGTATCGCTTGTCACTAGGTAGTGCTGGTGCATGATGTTGGCGACAAAGCGGCATTCACGAGGAAGTGTCTGTCGAATCGTCTGGCAGGATTCGTTGAAGTCTTTGGATGCGGCCTCGAAGCGTTCGACAGCTCGAAGGTATCGCTGCAAGGCGAGGGAGATGGTGACGCATTGTTCGGCGTCCATAGGGGGTGCGCTCATAAGTTAGTTTTCTTCTGTTGCTGGAGTCTGGTATGAATTGAAAAGGTGCACTCGCTATCTGTTGGAATACCCGGTCCTGGGGTGGATTGACGGTTACGTCTCCAGATATCTTTCGAATCCGGCTTCCTCAAAGAGCTTGCGGATTTGCAGCATCCAGTCATGGAGCGTGGTGCGAGGAATACCGAGATCTCGAGAAATTTCGGTGATCGACTGGGTTTGACGGCGACGGAGAAGATCTTGGAACTTGTCTGGCAATTTCGACATGAACGCAGCTAGGTCCATACGTAGTTCATTGAGTTCTTGCTCACCCAGCCGACGCTCACGTCCCAATCTGCGATCTTGATCCTGATCGTGAAGTGCTTGGGACATTTCGACCTGGCCACCGTCATCACCACGGACAGTTTTGCTCAGACTAACGCGACCGGTTGTTTTGCGTTTAACAACAGAACGATCGCGAATGACATTGGCTAAATGACGTTGCACCACCGTGCAAACATAGGGATAAAGATGGCCAACCGATGGGTCATAAAGCCGCAGGCTCTTCGTCGCTCGGACAAAGACTTCCTGGACCAGATCGCTGCGATCCTGTTGAGTGAAGTCAGATTTGGCAATCAGCTTGCCAACCTGCCGGTTGATGACACTGCGAACGAAATTGTCATCAGCAAGATTGATGGAATGGTTGTCACTCACGAACGGACCTCCTGATTGAGGCCCCACAGGCGACAGGTCCGAGTGTTAAAGCCTGTGAGGCTTGCCCGCTCATTTGCGGACTGCTTCCTGATGTGAATCAGACCTGTCGTCGTCTACTGGCGAAAATTCCCAAAACGGCCCGAGAAAGAAGAGAATTCCCAACCCACATCGCACGAAACGCAGGAAAACGCTGGGTAAACGCAAACGAAAATTTTTCGAATTCCCGAGAGTGGGGAATTGGGAAATTCCCAAGTTAGGATACCAGGATAAGCATTGAACGAGGTGTCATCGCCAATCAAACATAGATTGCAATAAGTCCTAAATTGGATATCTTCAGGGGTTTACTACTCAGCACCGACAGAAGTTCATGTTGTCTGCAAAACATTTCTCATCGAGAGAGTCTCAGATGTCACTAAGCGATTTTCTTGGAGAGAGTTCCAATTCGCATGCCAAAGAAGAGATCTTTAACTACAGGCTACTTTTCGATCTCAAGGTGGCCGCAGCCGTCGGGAAATACCACCTCCAAACGTATTATTCCGATGTCGACCATGACGGCTTTGACGTCATTTTTGATGATACGGTTAACCTCCGAAAAGTCCAGCTAAAGACGGTTGGGTCAAAAGCAACAACGGCAAACTGGGAAATTCATAAATGCATCCTTCGCCCAATTCATAACAATTGTGAAGAACTAGGATTTGATTTCACCGCTTCGTCGGGATCTGAGGGCGGAGCCATACTTATCCAGTACGAAACGATCGGAACCGCCGATGTTGAGGTAAAATACTATTTTACGGACATCTACTTGATAAGTGCTGTTGTGTTGGGGCTTCTTCCTCGTAACAAAAACACCATTGAGGCTGCTGAGCGAGTGCGAAATGAACTCACCGTTGGTACATCAACAGAAAAAGTGTCAGTGCCAAAGGGACTTTTCTTAGAAGTTGCGAGTCCCCAGCATCTCCTATGTATGATTGGACTGCGAAGCACAATTCCAGAAAGTGGTTGGCAGCGTAGGATAAGAAATATTGCTTGTGAAACTTGGGGCCCCAAAGGGCGAATTCTTCCAGATGAGATCTTGAAGATGAAGGCCGATTTTCCAAACATACTTTCAAGTGTTACGGGGCGTTGTGTTTAGTTTTTGTTTTCCAATAAACCCAACGAATTTATCTAGAGAAAAGTAAGTGTACGGGAAAGAGACCTGACATCCTTTGATCGAGGAATCTCTGACTTCAGCTATCTGCGGACTTATTTCAGTCGAAAAACACATCGCCAACCTTTCTTATCGTCCGTCAACTCAATTGGATCGCCATCGATGTCGAAAAACTTTCGAAGCGAATCGTTGAGTAGCTCACGACGTTTTCGATTCTGCCTGCAAGCGCCTGGCGACTGCCATGTCATCACCCCATGATTCTCTGCAAAGGTGCGCAGCAATTCCCATTGTTTGCTCGGTTTGCCACTTCGCGAATCAAGAAGCCCCAACTGAGTAAACGATAGTACTTCACTTTGATCTGAGATTCTAACAGAGACAGTTTCTCCATCCTTGAACTCAATCTCGACATCACTCCAACGACTATTAATTGGGGTTGGAAAGCAACCAACGGCGAACTGCGGTCGAGGCATGAGCCGATCACGGAACAATACCAACTGTTTATGGGCCCAAGTCGATAGACTCCAATCTACTTCTTTGCTGCGAAGAAACGCTTGATCGAGAGGCACCACAAGAGAGCCTCTCGAGTCCAACAACGCTTCGTTGCGACTATTTAGCATCCGTTTGGATGTGATAAACAAAACGAACGGTCGCTGAAACTCGGCCAGAAATGCATCAATGCACCAATCTAGCCGGCGTGGATCGCTGACTTTGGCGAGGAAAAACGAGAACCCAGATCCGTTAGGATTCCCGTAGTGTCCGAGCCTATATCGATACATCGGGCCTCCGAGCCTTTCGAATGCCACTTCAAAGCCGACCAGCGATGCGAGCTCGGTGGCAAGCTTACTGAAGCTGAATTCGTAGCAAACGAGGTCGCGACGATCGACTACTACATACTCTTCAGTCTTTTCGTTGTAGCCTTCGAATACCCCTACGTCGACCTCCACGATTTCCAGCCACTCGTGCGGACGATTTGGGACAGGCAAGGCTGCAGCGAGGCCTTTAATCGGAACGAGGAGATCACAGTGTGAATCAAAAGCATCACCAAGCATCAGCCGCCAGCTAAAATGGGATGTCGCCACATCGTTAAGCTGTTCAAGCGCCTGCCAAAGCCGGTTCATGGCGAGCTCTCCTTGCTGACTGATTCGAGATGATGAATCCACGCTGAGTTAGCCATGCTTCGATTGTCGACGCTACCCGTCCACGGCTATAAATTGCAACATTGGGTGGACGGATAGTGATCGCTAATTCGCCCTTTCTTCCCTCAAGCTCCATCTTGAAAGTCGCAGAGATTAAACGCCGCTCCCTACGAATGTTCTTCTTTTTCGCGTGCGCCCAATCCAGCAAATCGTCCCCCTTGCGAATCGTAGTCACGCCGTAACGATCATCGGGTTCACCCAGCCACAGTTCGATCATTCGAACATCGCTGATGCCCTCGATGCCACCAGGTGCTAGTGCGTCAATTTCCAACTCCCGTAGCGGATCAAGAGTGTATTTAATGCCAGTAGGAAACAGGTTCTCGTTACCAAATATGTGCTTGCCCAGGAGTCGGCAATACAACGCTTTTTCCTTGCTGGACTTAGCATTGATCCGCAACTCTCCAAACTCGCGGTTGTAGATCGCCGATGCGCTTTGCACAGGCCAGAACGAATGAAATCCGAATCGTCCGTTCTCCACGATTCTCTGGCGTCGAAATAGGCTGCCATGCATTATCGAAAATTCGACTTCATCGGGGTTCTCGAAGACTTCAACTCGTGTTCCTTGGGCGCGGAAACGTTCCACATGCCAGGCGTCAATATCGCGTTCCAGTTGCTGAATTGTTTCCTTAGCAGGAGACACGAACTTCGGAGCTGTTGTCTGACTCGCTTGAAAATAGTCGTACGAGCGAACCCGCTTGATTCGAGTAAGGGCATGTGTTTGGACAAGCTTCTCGGGATTGGATAACCACGCTGCCGTAACGATGTCGGCCGAAGAATGCTTTCCACAAGGAGTGATTCCGAGGGTTTGAGCTGGAACGCGGTCAAGCAGCAGGTCAACGGAAACAGTGTTGGCTAGTTCATCAATCAAAGAGATCGCGTCCAGCAAGTCTGCTGGCGTTTCGCGATCGGCTTTCGCAATTTCGCGTATGACCGCTTGGCAATCGATCGAGCCTGGGGCTTCGATTGGGACAGACCGATTAGCAAAGAAATCGGCATAGGGGTGGAGTAATGCGAATAATCGCTCTGGATCGATCGATTCCAAAACACCGGGGCGCGACAGGCGCGAAATTCGAACAGCGGTCATGTTGCAAACCTTGAAAATTACTTAGCCATACGAATCCTTCATTGATCAAAACGTCAAGCGATCCAAACGACTGACGCGACAAAATGCGATTGGCAGTGGAAGGCCTTCCGCTTCCACCGTGCAAATTCCTAGCATGGGCATCCCATCCACCAGTCCATGACCGTATTCCTGAGTGACTCCGTCCGGGACAAGCCACTGCCAATCGCGAATGCTAGCATCCATTTGGCAGTGACACGTTTGGTCACATCTTTTGGGAATCAAAAAAAATTTTCACTTCATCTGCTAGCAAAAACAATTCGGCGATTTTTGAACTTTCCCCCGTCGTTTGGGTCGTTTTCCGAGTATTCCAACAGAAGGACGCCAAACTATCGATTACAAGTAAAATGAAGGACCTCAGCTAACTTTTGCTGATAAAGCCGATACGCACACTCTCAGCTGCCGAAGGTTCTCCAAACCACCCGAGCGAATAGCAGCGGAAAGAATCTAGTAGGGCAGCAAATTGACCAAACTTGTCACAGGCCGCCCAAAAATGTACTTACACGAATGCGATTCGCAGCGGAGATAATTTTCAAGGACCAAATAGATGAGCACCAACTCAAAAATCGAATGGACGGACACGACTTGGAATCCAGTTCGAGGTTGCACAAAGATTAGTGCCGGCTGCAAGCATTGTTATGCCGAGACATTCGCGGAACGGTTTCGCGGCGTCCCAGGCCATCCTTTCGAATTTGGTTTCGACCTTCGCCTCGTACCACACAAATTGACCGAGCCATTTCATTGGACCAAATCGCAAATGGTCTTCGTCAACTCGATGAGTGATCTGTTCCACGAAGAAGTTCCCGACGAATACATCGTTCAGGTTAC
>JAFLCP010000257.1 GCA_017303505.1 Planctomycetota bacterium
TCGATGCTGAAACGAGGTCAGAAAAAGGGCGAAAGTATTGTGGGACGAATGGAAATGGCTGCCTACAATACGGACATACTTGAGCAAGTCCTTTGTGGGCAATAACTTAATTGTGCGCTGGCCGTGGTGATAGCGCTGATCCGGAGACCAAGCATAAATACGATAAAAGCCAGGAGGGAGTTTCGTCGTTACTGGATGTTTGAAGGGCCCTAAGGCAAAAGGTTCTACCGGATCAGGTAGCCATGTTTCTGGATTGAGTTTCTCAAAAAAGAACTGTGCGTCTTTGGTATGGTCCTCAGTATCAATCGAAACCATCAAGGCATTTTTTTCCCAATCCGGTGGATTCGGTATCGAGGCTTGCAAGATGATTCCAAACAATAGAATGATACTCGCGGCCATCGCGATTGGCGCGCGATTGATGCGGACCCAACGCCACGCGCGGCGACGCAAGGGCCAAGGATCGGCCAAAATTGGTTCACGTTTCAAGAAGCGTTCCAAGTCGGCTGCCATCTCCGCCGCACTCGCATAACGAGCGCTTGGCTCTTTCTCTGCTGCCTTCTGGCAAATGCTCACTAAGTCGCGCGGAATTTGTTTATCCAGTTTCCGTGGATCGGGAATGTCTTCATGAATCACTCGATAAAGCAACGCCCGGCTACCACCTTCAAAAGGACGTTTACCTGTCAACATCTCATACAAGATAATGCCAAGAGAATAAACATCCGTCCTACCATCCACTTGATGCGATAAACCTTGAGCTTGTTGAGGTGACATATACGCGGGTGTACCCAGGATCTCGCCGCGAATACCAACCACCATTAACGTGGTACTTTCATCGTTCGCGTCCGAAGGGCGTCGATCACGGCGCGCCAATCCAAAGTCTGTAACGAATGGATTGTCCTGCGAATCGACCATAATGTTCGCAGGCTTCAAGTCGCGATGAATGATCCCGTTTTGATGAGCGTAATCGATCGCCCGAGCCACCTGTGCTACAAAGCGAGCGATCGCGTCATGGTTCCCGCGAAAGCGCTGAATGCACTCTTTGAGCGATAGCCCATCAATCCATTGACTGATGATACAAAGACTGCCCGGTTCATCTTCGAGCCTTCGCTCACTGTCCAGGTCCGTCTCTGTATGTGCAACCGTCTTATCACTTTGCGTTTTCTTTGCGGCAGTCGAGTCACCCGCCGGTCCACTAACCGGACTGGAGGCTCGCAGGATTTCATAAATCCGCACTATGTTGGGATGCTCCAATTGAGCCGCAGCTTGGGCTTCATACTGGATCATCGAAAGTTGACTATAGGTCAACGATTTTCGGAACGGAACTTTGATCGCCACGTAACGATCTAACAGCAGATCTTTCGCTTTATAAACTTCACCGAACTGCCCCTTGCCCGATTTGGTGACAAGGTCAAATCGATCTCCCAGCCGTTGATGTTGCATTTCCACTGTAAGCGTTTGCGTTTCATCGTCGGCCACTACGATGCGGCTGCCGCACGATGGGCATGAAATCGATTCATCAACGATTTCAGGAAAGTTGATTTCGCAATCGCAGTTCGGGCAATGCGTTTTCATCGTTCCTTTTCCTACTCCAATTGGGAACACATTTGGCACAATTCACCGGAATTAGAAACCAATACCGAGCAAATAGCAATTCCTTACCAGCTACATTTGAGGTACTTATTATAGGTGTACTTCCCCAGGCGGTTGGAGACCGGAATTCTTGGGCCTATTCCCCATGAAATAGGGGGCGGAATTTGGCAAGTGAACCTCGATTTTTGGCTATAATGGCAATTGGATCGGGTGTTTCGTTCGCAGACGCTTGGTGCGAAAACCGCTCCCCTACCCCACTTCATTCTCTCCGAAGTAAAGCACGCATGACCCTTTTGCGAAAACCAAAGCTCCATCATCACTGGGTGTATTCGAATAGAAATCGTCGCGTTGTTAAGAACAACTTTTACACTGGCTGCATGTTGGGATTGTTGGGACTTTTGCTCGCCACTCCTACATTCGCACAGCAACCGACGTCTACCGATGGTCCGCTGAACTTTGTTCGCGATATTCAACCCATATTGGCGAACCATTGCTGGAGTTGCCATGGACCCGATGAAAAAACGCGAGCCGCCGATCTGCGACTTGATCTCATGCAAGTTGCCATCGACGCTAAAGCGATCGTCCCCACAAAGCCCGAAGAGAGTTCTGTGATAGCGAGAATTCATTCCACGAATGAAGAAGAGGTCATGCCACCTCCTGCCACCAAGAAACCTCTCACCGATCCACAAAAGAAAATGTTGGACCGATGGATCAAAGAAGGGGCTAACTTTGAAGGGCATTGGGCATTTCAACCGATTCAACGCTCGACACGCTCCCCTGCCAATCCACAGCTTGGCAAGTCATCGATCATCGATGCCATTGTTCGCGAAGAACTTACCAAACATGGCTTAGCCCCTTCACCAGCCGCAGATAAAGCAACGTTGCTCCGTCGAGTGACACTAGACCTGACCGGTTTGCCTCCAACCAAACATGAGCTTGAACTGTTCTTGGCTGACAATTCACCCGATGCGTATCGCAAAGTAGTCGATCGACTGCTTGAGTCGAAAGCGTACGCCGAGAAAATGGCGGCGCAATGGCTCGATCTAGCGCGGTATGCCGACACCAATGGATACAACAATGATGAAGACCGCACGATGTGGCCGTGGCGTGATTGGGTCATTGATGCCTTTGACCGCAACATCCCCTATAACCGGTTTGTGATCGAACAACTTGCGGGCGACTTATTGCCTGAACCGTCTCAATCACAATTGATTGCCACAGCGTTCTTGCGAAATCAAGGACACAATACGGAAGGTGGAATCATTCAAGAAGAGTATCGTGTGGAATATGTTGCGGACCGTGTACATACCGCAGCGACGGTATTCCTTGGTCTGTCGATGCAATGCGCACGATGCCACGATCACAAATATGATCCTATTTCGCAAAAAGAGTATTTTCGCTTTTTTGCTCTGTTCAATAGTCTCGACGAACGACAAGCGAGTTACAGTAAGTTCGTAGCCGCAGAGCCATTTATTCGCGTGCCCTCCCAACAACAAAACGAACAGCTTTCGCAAATTGATCAGCAACTTATCACGCTTAAGGAGCGACGCTCGAAGCGTGAAGCCGATGCATTGGAAACACTCGCTCAATGGTTGCAATCGAATTCAACGGAAGAAGTTGAAAAGCGATTCGGCTCCTCTGTAGTTCATCATTTTCCACTTGATACCATCGAAGCAAAAGATAAAGCGGTAGTGGGCTTGGATGTTCTTCAGCCTCAGCATTCCGCGACGGTTGTTGGACAACTCGCTTTTGCAGTTGGGCAAAAAGAGGGAGCGTTGCAACTTGATGGTGCGACGCATCTGAATGTAGGAAACGTCGCTGATTTTGATGGGACGCAGCCGTTTGCCATTAGCGTTTGGGTATATCCCGAAGGTGATGGCGCGATGGCGGTCTTTTCCAAGATGGATGATGGAAATGCTCATCGCGGTTATGACCTCCTGTTAGAAAATGGCAAAGTCGTTTCGCATTTGCTGAATGCTTGGCCTAACAATGGACTTAAGGTATCGGCTAAAGAAACGCTACAGAAAGGTAAATGGCAACATGTATGCGTGGCGTATGACGGTAGTCGCAAAGCGGCAGGATTGAAAATCTTCATCGATGGTAAACCGGCGACGATGGAGGTACATGCCGACAACCTTACCGAAACAACTTCAACGGAGAAGCCATTTCATATTGGCCTGCGTCAAAAGTCCCTTCCATTCAAAGGACGAATCGATGAGTTGCAAATTCTTCTCGGTAACCTGCAAGCTCCTCAGGTCTTGGAATGGATGGAAGGGAAGCCAATTGCGCGATCCATTGCCTGGTTGAAAACCCCTGTAGAGTCATGGACGCCCGAGCAAAAGGAACAAGCAAAACAACTAACGCTCGGTCAACTCGACACAGAGTATCAAACGGTGCTGCAGGAGATTGCGGCCAAAGAAAAGGAACGAGTTGTTCTAACCGAGCAGTTTCCTGCTGTGATGGTCATGAAAGAGATGAATCCGCAGCGCGAGACGTTTGTATTGAATCGTGGTCAATATGATCAGCCGACCGAAAAAGTTTCTCCTAATGTTCCCGAAGTATTGCGATCGTTTACATCTCTGGCTCCCTCGAATCGCTTGGAACTTGCGCAATGGCTCGTTCATCCCGCTCATCCGTTAACCGCTCGTGTCGCAGTGAATCGTTTCTGGGAAAACTACTTTGGCGTGGGACTGGTCAAGACCAGTGAAGACTTTGGCACGACAGGTGAATTTCCTTCGCATCGTGAGCTGCTTGATTTCTTAGCCATGTATTTCATCGATAGTGGCTGGGATGTAAAGCAGCTTCAGCGACTGATTGTGCTTTCGGAAACCTACCAGCAAGATTCGCGCGTCTCCGAAGATCACTTAGCCAAAGATCCAGAAAATCGGTGGCTATCCCGTGGACCGCGGTATCGGCTCACTGCAGAGGCCATTCGCGATAATGCGTTAGCCATCTCAGGATTGTTACAGCCGCGGGTCGGTGGACCTAGCGTAAAGCCCTATCAACCTGAAGGGTTGTGGGAAGATGTGACGGTGGAGCGGCGAGGGAAATATGTTCCCGATCAAGGCGAAGGTTTGTATCGCCGCAGCATGTACACCTTTTGGAAACGAACTTGTCCACCACCATCCATGGTGAGCTTTGACGCACCCAATCGAGAGGTCTGTATCGCGCGTCGTTCGCGTACCAATACGCCCCTTCAATCGCTCGTACTGATGAATGATCCTACTTATGTGGAAGCTGCGCGTGTCTTGGCCGAGACAATGGTGACTGCACAGAGCGAAGATGATGCTCGAGTTTCCGAAGGCTATCTGCGGGCAGTGGCCCGTCCAGTCAAAGCAGAGGAACTAACGCTATTGCAGGGTTTACTAAAAACGGCTCGGGAGCGTTTTGCCAAAGACCCTGAGGCAGCGAAGAAATTAACTGCAGTCGGTTCACGGCCCTTGATGCCGAATGCAGATCCGAGCGAAATCGCAGCGTGGACGATTGTCGCCAGTACCATTCTCAATCTCGATGAAACGATTTCGAAGAGGTAAGCCGAATATGACTACACTACATCAATTGTTTTCATCGATGGCGCGGCGCGACTTTTTACGTCGTTCAATTTTGGGTTCAGCTGCTTTAACTGCACTCGGCCAAGCGGATGTTTCACAACCGTTGTTGGCTGCAGAAAAGTCGCCGCACTTTGCTCCCAAAGCCAAGCGGGTCATCTTCCTGTTTCAGTCGGGTGGACCATCGCAGCTTGAGTTGATGGATTACAAACCGAAGCTCAAAGAATTACATGGGACCGAGTTACCCGACAGTATTCGCAATGGGCAGCGTTTGACGGGGATGACTTCCGGACAAAAGAGTTTTCCATGCGTGGCTCCGAAGTTCAAGTTTGAACAGTACGGTAGCAATGGGGCTTGGTTCAGTGAATTGTTACCACATACGGGCAAAATAGCGGACCAGCTGTGTATCATCCGGTCCATGCACACGGAGGCGATCAATCACGATCCCGCGATCACGTTCATGCAAACGGGCTCGCAGCAACCAGGAAGACCGTCTCTTGGTGCTTGGATGAGTTATGGACTCGGTAGCGAAGCCGAAGATCTCCCTGCGTTTGTGGTGATGATTTCGCATGGTTCGGGTAGCGACGCTAATCAGGGCTTGCTCGATCGTCTTTGGGGAGCTGGTTTTTTGCCATCGAGTCACCAAGGCGTGAAATTGCGCAGCGGTGCTGATCCTGTGCTC
>JAFLCP010000258.1 GCA_017303505.1 Planctomycetota bacterium
TTCAAGGACCATTGTTCTTTCATGGCTGGCTGCGGTGGAGTGGAGTCGGTCCAGGGCATCGGTTGCGCAGGCAACGGCGCTGAAAAAACCGAAGCTGAAATCGGTGCATGACAAATCGTTGTCGATCGTTTTGGGAACGCCGACGATCGGTAAGCCGGCCTCAAAAAGTCGTTGGGCAATCGTCAGCGATCCATCTCCCCCTACGCAAATCACGCCATCAAGTTCGAGCTTCTTGAAGGTTCGACGCACAGCCTCAACGAGATCAGGGTCGAGTTGGGTGCGTTCATCTTCACCTCGGGTAGCGTTGAATCTCCCTTTGTTTGTCGAGCCAAGAATGGTTCCCCCCTGAACCAGGATTCCGGTCGTATTCTGGGCGTTGAGCGAGATATAGTCAGCAGGATCAGCCAAGCCTTCAAAGCCACGGAGAAATCCCACGACTTCGTAGCCCAAATGGAGCGACGTTTTCACCACACCGCGAATAACGGCATTCAGGCCTGGGCAATCTCCTCCGCCAGTCAAGATACCAATTCGATGACGTTGCGACATAAAAACTCCTTTTTGGGCTTATGTGGTGAGCGGAATGTACCGCTAGAAGTTAATCTCAAAGTAGTTGCAGGACATGGCCTGTAGATCGGTGTTGACTCACATGGTCGCGGGCGTGCGGCGATATTCTCTCGATCATAACAGTTTATCGTTGGCCCGAGTACACAGCGGTGCGTACGGACATTATCATTCTGCCGCGTGAACTGTCGATGGTTGGAGTTTGGAATATGTCAGAAGTTGCCGTAGTCAAAATTGAAAGTTCCCAAGATCCGAGGCTCGAGCCTTTTCGCGATCTGCGGAATCGTAATTTGACCAGGGTTAGCCGCAGGTTCGTCGCGGAAGGTTGGACTGTCGTAGAAAGATTGCTCCATAGTAACTTCGAAACGGAAATTGTCCTTTGTTCGCCAAAGTATGTGCAGCAGGTGCAGGCCGCGTGGCAAGGAACAGGGCTAATTTACTTGATGGAAGATGAATTGTTTCCCGAATTGGTCGGGTTCAATTTTCATCGCGGCGCCTTGGCCTATGCCAAACGACAAGAATATACTTCTGTCGAGCACATGATCTCCGCGCCCGAATTGATTCCAGAGGCGAGTTTGTGGTGTGGAGTGGTTGGGGTCCAAGATCCTGAAAACCTAGGGACTATTTTGCGAACCTGTTCTGGCCTGGGAATCACCCATGTAATGATCGGGCCGGCTTGTTGCGATCCCTATTCGCGACGTGTTTTGCGAACCTCTATGGGCAATTCGCTTAAACTGGAATTGGTAGGCTCTGAAAACGCCGAAAAGGATTTGCGGTTGCTAAAGGAGAAGGGAGGTTTTCAGATACTCGCTTCCTCGCTCACTGAAGATTCTAAATCTCTATCGGAAGTTCCATGGGGAAAGCGAACTCTTATCCTGTTTGGAAACGAAGGGCATGGGCTTCCAGTCGGGATTCAAAAGGCGAGTGACATTCGCCTCAAGATCGACATGTCACTCGGCACGGATTCGCTCAACGTTTCGGTCGCAGCGGGAATCATCTTACACTACGCTGCCCGTTTGACGCCTATTCGCTACAACTCATAACCGCTCTTCATCGGTTTTTCGAATTCAGTGCGGCTATGAGTTCTAGTGCTGCATCCAAAAGAAGCTCGATCTAGGTCAAGTGCTCGCATCAGTTGATGTTGGGGGATTGCCTTCCTGGGCTGGTGATGATTCGCTGGTTGTTGGCGCAGGCTTGGGGTCTGCTGTTTTGGACTCTGCGGTTTTGGTTTCGGACGTCTTGGCTTCTGGCAGTTCCTGTGGTGGAACGGTTTCCAGTAGATCCACTTCGTCGATGTCGGTCTGGTCTACAGTGTTCCGCATGATTAAGTAGATCGCGGTCGAAGCGGTGAAGAAGAAGCTGAAACAAAAAGCTCGGCTCAGGTAAAAGGCTGCGTTGTTACCGGCAATCATCCAGATCGGCATTTTTTCAGAGGTCAACAAGCCCAGCGATTCTGTGTTCGCTGTGCCGGCCCCCCAAACATAAGTGCCAGCGATAAAGCTCCAGGTGGTCGCAATGCCGTAATACAGTGCGGTCTCGCCGACAAGGCTGATGATGTGTGCGATGGCGACAGCGATCAGCATTGGAACGGGAGCTTGTGAGATATAAGCGAAGCCGCGCGAAAAACCCTCGAATCCATCCGCCTTCTTTTCGGTTGCCACTGCTGAGAATAGAAGTGGCAAACCGAGAGCCCAGTTCATGGCTACACGGGTGATTGGGAAAAGGAGGAGCAGGGCGGGGATCATAAGGATGGCGGAGATCGTGGCCCCAATGGTCCCAAGTTTGGCAATCGCGCCGATGACCCAGACTCCAGACAGTAGAGTGAGGATGATAAAGAGCGGGGATAGTAGAGCGAGGGTGAAGGAAATCCAACGTGAGCGCACCACCTTCCAGGTAGCTCCCCATTCTTCCGTGGAGCGGGTTCCTAGTTCGACCACGGAACGACGGGCAATCCACCCGCCGATTGCGCTCCATATCAGAAGGCTGCAAATCGAGCCAAAGGAAATCGTAGCCGCTTTGGTCCAAGACCAAGTTCCGCCGTTGTAGGCACCCGTTCCCATGACATTGCTAAATGGAGTCAGCCATTGTCGCCAAACACCGAGGTAGCCGGTGTTCAGGGTGTTGCGAACATCAAAGTCTTGCGGGCCGATGCTGCCCCAATATGCAACCGGTTCTGAGAAAAGTTGCCCACCCAATTCCCAAGCTTGATTGGTTAGGAGTACGCCAACCAAGGCGGGGATAAGCCAGGTGCTTCTCCACGCCAACGGAAGGGAGCGCGCAAGCGGGTACCAGCCCGTTAGGGATCGATACCAGTCGACCTTCACGACAGGTACTACGGGTGGCTCGGGGCGATCGCTCATTTCTACTCCTTTTTGTTTTGGTGACTTGCAGTGTCCACGCTTCCGCAGAGTCTGACAAGCTTGCGGTGTGCTGGCAAGATAGAGAGAAAGCTTGAGGCCATTTTTGGTTTTTTTGCAATTTTTTTCGCGTCTCTAGGTTGGACACTTTGGATTTGAACTTTGGGGTGTTGCACAAAAATTAGGCAGTCATTGGCCTGCTTAAAATCGAGCAGGGGTTGCACGGAAGTTGTGCACGCGTGAGTCAAGCGACGTAAATCAAAGCTATCAAACAAGTTACGGGGAGGCTGTTGACGATGCTTGCAAGATTGGGTTGTACCGATCGCGGAGGTCGGACAAGCGGACAGTTAAAGCCTGGCAGAAGTCCTCAGGGGGCGTCCGCAGGACAGGATAGGCAACAACTTTTGTGCAATGGAATGAGACATGCAATCTTCAGACGCATTCGGAACAGTATCCAACCCAATGGTTCAAGTAGAAGGAGAGGCGCGATTCGATAGCAATAGTGTTTCGGCAAAGGGATCGACAGCTAATTCGCCCGCTCGCAATGAGAATGAAAAGAAGCGTTTGGCAATCGAATTGGCAAACTTCGAAATGATGGCCAAGGAAGCGCGGGAAAAGTTGGTCATGGATGGTGATGTCGCTAGCCGTGCCGCCCAGGTTTATCAGGTGGCCCAACAACTCTTCGCCGCAGCTCCAACCTGGATGGCCTTTTATCGCGAGATCCTGAGTCACAAAGGTGTGGGGTATCAGTTGTTCCCTAAGAACGAATTTCGTCAGTTTGAAACCACGTTCGAGTTCAACGAAATTCAGAAGATGATCACCGTGCTTCGAGCTGGCTCGCTGCCAGAAAACGACCCCATGGAATCGCTCCGCATGATCACCGTTCGCTTGCCACTTTCTCTTCACAAGACTTTGTGCGATGAAGCCGAGTCGCGCGGTGTCAGCGTGAATCAACTTTGCATCAGCCGCTTGTTGAACCCAGTCGCTGATGACTCCATTCCAAGTTCGGCTAAAGGTCGTCGCGGCCGCCGCCCAGGACCACAGGGACCTCGCCGTGAAAGCAACAATCGCATGGACGATATGAATGTGATGGAAGCCAAGATGGGACGTACCGACGAAAACAGTGCCAGCTAGTTCTCGTCTGTCGATGTAGTGCAATGATTGGGACCGAGTAAGGTGCAAGTGGCCGTTTGCGCCTTTCGGGGTCCTGGGGGGGATTCAGTGATTCAGTGATTCAGTGTTTCAGTGTTTCAGTGTTTCAGTTGAGGTAGGTAGGTGGCAAAAAAAATGCCGGAATGGTGGATTCCGGCATTAGCGTTTTGTTCTGGCATCTAGGGCTTTGACCGACTAGCGTTTGGCGGCTTTCTTCTTGGGGGCAGCCTTCTTTGACGCTACAGCTGTGCCTGCTTTGGTGGTCGTTTTCTTAGGAGCTGCCTTTTTCGCAGCTAGGGTCTTGGTTGCAGTCGCCTTGGTGGCTGGAGCTTTAGCAGCAGCCTTAGGAGCTGACTTGGTCGTTGCTTTGGCGGGAGTGCTCTTGCTGGTCTTGCTGCTGGACGAGGTTTTCGGTTTCTTGCTTGCACCAAAAACCTTGGACCAACCGTCGGCATACTTGTTGTTGGTACCAACTCGAGTAATTGTCACTGTCTCTTTCTCCTGGATAAAACCAAAACTGTCGTCCCGACAAACCAATCACCGTGATTTAAGTATGTCTCGACAGTGTAAATAGCGATCAAAAGTCTTTACGCAACTGTGCGAATTCGATTTGTTATCCATTTCTAGCTTCGCGGTCAACCCTTAACTGCCACTCATTATCTCGATTCGAGAAAACTGTTCCACTAGAACGCGAACAAAACAAGATTCGTCCTACTTCGTGACAGGTGGATCAGTCGCATTGCTTGGTATGGGATTACCAGATGGCAGATCGAGAAGTGGTGGGTCGGGTAGAACAAAGAACAGGAGCACCGCACTGCCAGGAAAATTCGCGAGTTTGGTTTTGTAAGGCGCAAGCTGTTCTGATTCGAGAGTGCGATAGGAAGTGGTTGAATTCGAACGCGCGTTTTGTAGAGCTTCACGCTGCTCGGGAGTGGCGGCAGATGCGGCTAGCAAGTCGATGAGTTGTTTGCCTTCGGAACCCGCGACTGGCGTTTTGAGCAAGTCTTCCAAATTTTGGGCCGCCACAAGTTGTTCGTGCCAAATGCGGCGTGACCGAAAATCCTTGTGAGCAGCCGTCCAGCGCGAATGAAGTTCGGTGAGTTCCGGGGTCTCGTGCTGGGTGTCGAGGAGCTGGTCGCAGGTTGTGTAAAACGAATCCAGACTTGCGGCAACAGCAGGCCAAGCCTTTTCAATTTCCTTTTCGCGATCTGAGACGCCCTGATAAACAAATAGACCGGCCGGAATTGTTATCAGGGAAAAGGCCATGAAGCCCCCGAGTCCCCAGGCGACCCAGCGTCCAGAAATACCGGGGATGCTGACTTGGTTTCTCGC
>JAFLCP010000259.1 GCA_017303505.1 Planctomycetota bacterium
CTTGAGTTATCCACATTATCTCGATGGGGAATGTCGACACTTTTGGTATGTCTGTTGTTTGTGGTTGGTTGGAGTGTTGTGGACCGTTTTTCACGGGACGCGAATGTTGAGTCGAACCGAGATGTTGATCGGAGCGCTGATATAAAGCCCCAACCTGAGCCCACTAAACGAATTGAGATTCAGATGGTTCCGCTTTGGAACAATGATGGTTTTCGTGAATTCAGTATCCAGCTCGAGAGCTCCAAGCTGGATTATGGGAATTATGAAGAACCATTGAGCGATACATGGAAATATGAAGTTGAGATTTTGCGTCGAAAAATGGCCAAGTTCGATGCTGAGTCGTTTTGATGGTTTCGAAGATTGGGTACTCTCAAATTGAGGATAATGATAATGTCTAGCAAGTGGATTCGACTAGCGTTTATTGGTGCGATTGGTGCAGGGATGGTGGCAAATTTTGCCTACCAAAGTGTGGTAATGGGCCAAGTTGAGGATACCGTTCAAGAAGGTGACGCACAGTCTACCGAGACGGTTCCTCAAGAACGAGAGCTCAAGGCCAAAGATGTGATCGTCGAAAGGGGAATTCAAGTAAATCGCTCCGGCCAGACGATTGAAGTAAACGGAGGCCGAAGTACTGTGGTAACGACTGTACCTGCGACGGTGTTTCCAGGTACTGCGTCCTTGCCCGCCCTGCCAACGGATGTTGCTTCCGTATATCGTTTTTCTCAAGTGCAAGACAGCGAATTAAATGCATCGGAATTGGCTGTAGCTAAGTTGCTCAAAGAATTGCAAGGTGCGGATGAGTCCGACAAAGCGGACATCGTCGATCAAATCAAAACGGAAGTTGCCAAACAATTTGAACTCCGACAAGAAGCTCGTGCAAAGGAACTGAAGGAACTAGAAGAGCAACTCGTAAAGCTGAAGCAGAAGCACGAAAAACGCGAGTCGATGAAAGATAAAATTATCGAAGATCGTGTGAGCCAGTTGGTGGATAATTTGGAAGGCCTTGGCTGGGGAACGGAGCCAGTACCATTCGGTGGCTCTGCATTTCCAGGGGTGGGCTTCGGAACAGCAAATCGTTGGATCACGCCAACCGCTGAAACCTTTGGGCCGGCTGCAGTTTTGCCAGCGGTTCCACCTGCACCGCCAGTGGGAGCGGCTGCTCCGTCCTCGCCTGCAAGACGATATGAAACTCGCGAACGCAAGGGTGACAACGGTGGTCGTTAGTTGACAACATCTATCAAGCAGTTTTAGGGACAAATTGCAATCGAGCCCATCAGAAAACTCTGATGGGCTCGTGTTTTTTACACTAAACACACATCTGTGCGGCTATAGGTTTTCTTCAATGGGGAGAACGAAAGGCTCTCGATATTGGCGTGTCAGAAGTGAATTGGCCGCTGGATCAATAAACGAATAGGTCTCACTATCGATAATGAGTCGCTTGCCCATGGTTAAGGGAGTCTGTTGGTAATCGACCGCATGTTCTTGGAGATGGGAGAGCATGTCGTCCGTGGCGGTTAGGCAAGCTTCAGGCAGATCTTGTTGCAAGAGTTTTTCCCGCATTTCATCCGCAGAAACTTGGGCGCCTAGTCGATAGGAGATGTTTCCTATATGACAAAGCGAACTCGATGTAGCTGCTTCTTCGATGTCGGCCGTTAGGATCGTGCGATCCTTTTGTCGGACTGCCGTGATGAAGTTTTCAAAGTGATTTTGATTTTCACCCACAAAGGTCTTTATCAGCTTGCCTTCACGATCAAAAAGTGACGTGCCAGCGATGATGCCATCTTCGCCCTCGATGATCCAACCGCCGGGTAACTTGTAGGGATTCGACTTAAGGCCGCGAACTTCCTGGATGATCGTTCGAGCCCCAAAGCGATGAAACACAAGTTGGGTATTGGGTGTTTCGCCTGCGTCGACATAGCCCACTCTTCCGCCAAGACTCAATACGGAATCCCCAAGACCTTTGAGATCGAGCATCCAACGAACCAAGTCGATGTAATGGATGTTGTTGTTGCCTAATTCTCCATTGCCAGTATCCCAAACCCAGTGCCAGTCATAATGGAGTTGAGGCCGCTGGATGGTCGCTTGAGTTGCTGGTCCAAGCCATAAGTTGTAATCGACATTGGGAAGTTGCGGATAGTTATCCTGTTTGCCAATGGAACCTCGGGGGCCGTAAACTATGGTCCGAGCTAAATCTACATTCCCAATTTCCCCAGCCGCAATGCACTTGACGATTTCCGAGTGTGCACCAACGCTACGATTTTGTGTACCAGCCTGACATATACGATTGTGTTTGCGGGCTGCTTGTACCATACGTTGTCCTTCGACCACGGTATGGCAGACCGGCTTTTCGACGTACACATCTTTGCCAGCTTGCATGGCCCAAATGGCGGCTAAGGCGTGCCAGTGGTTTGGAGTGGCGATCGAAACGGTATGTACGTTTTCGTCGATGCAAATCTCTCTTAAATCGCTCACGGTGTTGGGCCGATAGCCAAACTCCTTTTTTATTTCGTCTGCAAGCTGAGCGGCGAGTTCTCGATCGGGATCGCAAAGGTAGCTGATCCGCACGTTGGGGAGTTTGGCGAACTCGCGCGCATGCACCTTGCCCCGAATTCGACACCCCAAAACAGCGTGCGATATCTCTTCATTTGCCAAACGCGAGCTAGGCAAATGGGACGCGGCGGTAGTGGCTGAAGGCTCGATCGCCAGCGAAGCCAAAGCAGAAGATAGGATCAGCAAATCGTGAAAGAATCGCCGGCGCGAAACAGATTGATTCATGGAAGAGCATTTCTGAGGAAGGAGCGATGAGGCGAGTTATTGCAATCTCATCATAACGAGTCGTTAACACGATCTTCAAGTTGGTCTATTGCGCCTGCCTTGACAAAAAGAGTTCTTCGAGTGGTATTCTCCCGTCAATTCCCCACCGCAGAAGCTCTCTACACGAAAAGCTAACAGGGCTCTCATTGGAGGTTAACAGTCTCCTAATCAGAAGTTTGCAATTTGCCATCATCATCTCCCATCGAAAGCTGAGATCAGACATCGATCCCTCGTTGCGCGTTAATGCGAGATGTGGGGCACTTCATAGAGCGGTGTTGAAATTCATTTTTTTAGCTTCGTGGATGCGAAGCGCTGTCATTTTTCTTACGGGAGAAGGAAATGAGAAGAGTATTTCAGAACGGGGCTGGCGGTGGTATAGCCCCGACCTTGTTGAGAGTTCGACGAGGTTTTACCTTGGTTGAACTGTTGGTGGTGATTGCCATTATTGGCATTTTGGTTGGTTTGCTATTGCCAGCCGTTCAAGCGGCTCGCGAAGCAGCTCGACGCATGCAGTGCGCCAACAATCTCAAGCAGATTGGTTTGGCATTCATGAACCATGAATCGACCTACAAGTATTTTCCAACTGGACCGTATGACGGTGATCCTAGTTTGCCTGGGATGGTCTATAACGAACCAGTAGGTGCGTACGAAAGCGGAACAACTTGCTGCAACTCAGCTTCACCTAAAGGTTGGAGCCATTGGTTCAAGATTTTGCCATTCATTGAGCAAAACAACGTTTACAACATGGCAAATTTCAGCTTGCCACCGATCCACTCGGGACGTCCAGCGGATTACAACGGCGAAGATTCTGTGGCTCGGGTTTTGATCCCGACGTACTATTGCCCATCGCGTCGTGGCCCAACCGGTTACGGCACCGCGTTGTTTGGACGTAGCGACTACGCTGGTTGCGCTGGTTTCTATCAAGGTGAAGTCCATGAAGGTTGGGGCGACATTCCAGCTCCACCTTTGGGCATGGCTCCACGTCGCAATGAACGTACACCAGAAAACTTCGGCGATTCCCCTGGTCGCAAGGGGATGATTGTTTGGTCGGCTCAAGGTGCCAAACGCCGCTTAGCAGACGCGATCGACGGCTTGTCGTCAAGTATTGTGGCTGCTGAAAAGTGTTTGCCACGAACCCGTTTTGGAGCGGACGGTGGAGATAACGAACGTTGGAATAACGCAGGTTGGGACGAGTGCGTCATTCGCTGGCACTTTCCACCAAAATCGGACATGGATCCTTCCATTCCTCATACAGGAACTCCTGCCGCCTTCAACAACGGCACGACCAACGTGTGGCGTCGCTACTTTGGTTCGAGCCACCCAGGTGGCTTGAATGCGGTTTATGGTGACGGCTCTGTTCGCTTCTCATCGTTCCAAGTAGACGCGTTGAATTGGATGCGTTTGTGCGTAATCGATGATGGTAATCCAGCAAACACCGAAGAATAAATTTAGAATCTTTGAACGAAAGAACGGAAAGTCAATGAAGAAGTTACTCTTAACTGTGTTGGTAATTTTGGTTCTCAAAGGAATAGGTTGTGGTGGGAGCAATGAAGCGATCATGCCAACTACTCCATTAACCGACGAGCAGAAAGCGGCCGTCAAGGCTGAAGACGCTGCTATCGAGGACGAAGAGAGCCAAGGTAGCAACAAGAAGAAAAAGTAGTTTTGGGTTAGGCCCATGGTGGTTAGCGAATCGCAAACTGCCATGGGCTTTTTTTATTGGATGAGATTTTATGCATCGAAATTTGTGTTTCGTATTTCTGTTGTGCGTATCCACCGGTTGCTTTAGCTCTTCTTCACCAACTAGCGTGGAAATTGCGCCCGTTGTTAAACAAGAAGAAGGCGAAGAGGTCGCGCATCCGGAATTTGCGCATTGGAATCAATTTCCGATCGGAGCCAAGACAGTTCGCCGCAAAGAGGTTTCGAACGAGCAGGGAAAAGTTGTAGTTACGACAACCGTTAAGTTACTTGAGAAGAGTGAGCGACAAGTCGTAGTTGAAACGCAGATTTCTGTGGAACGTAGTGGAGAGGCGAAATTGGATAACCCTCCATTTACGGCTGAGTATCCCGCTGTATTTCGTTTGCCAAAGAATATGTCTCTCGATCAGTTTCGTTTGCCATCCCTGAAGGCAAAGCTGGAAGGAACGGAGGAAATGGAGATCGTTGGAAAGAAGTTTCAGGTCGAAAAGTATGTTTGGCAAGAATCCAATGAAGCAGGGCCCATGGATATCGTGATCTGGCGATGCGATAAGGTACCCGGGAGAACTGTTAAGGAAGAGACGATTACTAAGAGTCTAAGTAACAAGTCGCTAGAGAACGTAATTGAGATCGATATTCCCTCGAAATGACGAATTTACCCAAGGGCAGATTCCCAATTTAGTCTAAATATCTTCGGCTCGTTTAACCCCAATACCGTTCAATTAAGCATAACTACTGATTCGGCAAAGGTTTTGGTCAATTTATCGAGTTTTCGATGTCTCTTTGGGTCGCATTTTAGCCATCTAGACATTTTTTGTTTAATC
>JAFLCP010000026.1 GCA_017303505.1 Planctomycetota bacterium
AGGCGCGGACAGGCGCGGACAGGCGCGGACAGGCGCGGACAGGCGCGGACAGGCGCGGACAGGCGCGGACAGGCGCGGACAGGCGCGGACAGGCGCGGGAGGATAATTGGAAAAATTCGGAATAAGGGTAGAATGTTTAAGGGGGGAATTGTTACCATAAAGAGACGTCGGCAGCTGACCCGTGCTCTGGTGCGCGCGTTATCGGGCTGATTCTTTCTTGTGAGCCTTCCTATGCAATATGCATTTCGTCTTGCCGAACTGTTAGGTCATACGCCCGATCGACGCAAAAGGCCCGGCACCATCAAGGCCATTGTTGAATATACGGGACTCGACCGACATCAGGTTGCCGCACTGCTGAAAAACGAGGCGAAGTACATTCCGATTGAAGCTCTTTCGCGCCTTTGCGATTATCTGGTGGAGCATGGTTATGCAACCGCTGACCAACTTCCCGGTGCGCTGTTCGCTGTTAAGCCTGAACATTTTTGGGAACTGTTGGCTCGGCGGAAGCGATTGGAAATCTGCGTGGGTGTCCGACGTCAAGAAGCTGAGGATTCACCGGGGACAGCCTGGGTTGTCGCATCGGACTCAGTTCTTTTGGGTGAAGTCCTAAACGGTGTGTCGACACTCGGTGGAACGGCCAAGCATATTCAGTCGACCGCGAAACCAATGGGACACTCCAGAGGTCTTCCCCCACACCCAGAACACCTTCAACAAAGTTTGGTGTGGAGTCCGGGACAGGTTCCGGAAACTGAGGCACGTCAGAGAGCTGAATTTACGTATCAAGATTTCTGCCAAACCGATGGCGACAAAGCTCTGGTTTGCGTGGGAAGCGTAAAAAGCAATCCTGTCGTCGAACTCACACTTGCAGAGACATTTGGTTCGACCCCGTTTCATAGTGAAGATGATGTAGCAAAGCCGAGCGATCGAAAAATTCCATTCTTCTTGCGTTATCGTGAACGCGACCCTCATCCACCTTCGAACTCTGCGGGCATGAAGTTAAGCGTCAATGACAAGAACATGGAGCCCGGCATTTATTATGAACAAGCCGACGGTTCATGGGTCTACGCCGGCGGTAATCGTCCCGGTGAAGATGTGGCACTTGTTTTTTATATCTACCGTGAATCTCTCGGACGCTTGGATATGGTGCTCAGTGGTTTCTCTGGAAAGGCCACTCGCTACCTGGCTCGGACCCTCGCTTCGCGTGCAGAAGACTTTTGGCCCCCAATCTTCAGTGAAAACTATCTTCAAGTTGGTGCATTCATCGTCCAGTACAAACAGTACGAAGATGCCGGCGAAGAAGGGCCAACGGATATTTTGCGGACTGACTTGGTTGCTGCAACCAATGTGATTCCAATTCCCGCAGAAGCGATTGCTCGCAGAATGAATCGATAACGATATCGCTCGTGACCACCCGCCCCTACCCTCTCCCTCCAAACAAGGAACGATGCCATGTCGGTATCGCCTACGCATGCTTGCCGGCATTTGGTTTTTGATTACTTGCCCCTTTACTGCCGACCAGCAAAGTTGCTGTTGTGGTATGTCGCACTTATTTTGATCTATCTAAGTTGGCACCCTCAACCTGCATTGGCACTTCAGTCTGAGCAAGCGAATCCGATCGCGTCCTCTGAGCTTGACCAAAAAATCGCCCCCCTCGTTCAAAAGGCCATAGAAAAAGGGGAAATGTCGGGAGCTGTCATCGCGGTCCTTCACCATGATGCTCTCGTCTACGAAAAGGCATTCGGTTTTCGTCAAGTTGAACCCGAGCCCATCCCAATGACCGTTGAGGCTGTGTTCGATCTTGCATCCTTAACCAAACCCATTGCAACCGCTACCAGCATAATGCACTTGGTCGAACAAGGTGCAATTGAACTCAACGACCCAGTGAGCAAGCATATTCCCGAATTCGCAGCCAAAGAAAAAGCGAACATCACAATACGCCAGCTACTTGTGCACACTAGTGGGCTCATTCCTGACAATAGTCTCAAAGATTATGTTGGGACTCGATCTGAAATGATCGACAAAATATGGCAACTCTCTCTTAACTATCCAACTGAATCCGATTTTCGCTATTCGGACGTAGGGTTTATTGTCTTAGGAGAGCTTGTCGAACGAAAATCTGGGTTGAACGTTCACGAGTATTCACAAAAGCACATTTTTCAACCGCTTCAGCTCACCGACACGACTTACCTACCATCCGATACGCTGAGAAAAAGATGCGTGGCGACAGAAAAGCGGGGTGAAGAATGGATGGTCGGCGAAGTACACGATCCGCGAGCATTTGCTTTGGGCGGCATCGCTGGACATGCTGGATTGTTCAGCACAGCTAGCGACTTGAGTCGTTACGCTCAGATGATGTTGCGACGCGGAAAATGGAATGACCAACAAGTTCTTAAGCCCGAAACCATAGATCTGATGATCCAATCTTACGACGTGCCACGCGGGCAACGCGGCTTAGGTTGGGACAAAAAATCAGGTTATTCTTCTAATCGTGGAGAATCGATGAGTTCGCGTGCCTTCGGTCATGGCGGCTTTACGGGCACTGCTATCTGGATTGATCCAGAATTGGACCTAGCAGTGATTTTTCTCAGCAGTCGTTTGCACCCGGACGGCAAGGGGACAGTAAACCCGCTTGCAGGAGTGGTTGGGACGATTGCTGCCAACTATGCCAGAAGCAATAACACCGTTACTCATTCGGCCAAATCTCGAGGTGAAGTACTGTGCGGAATCGACGTACTAGTTCGCGATCAATTCAAAATTCTTGATGGTGCGAATGTGGGACTGATCACAAATCAAACGGGCCAGTCTCGCTTAGGTATTCCCACTGCAACGTTAATACATCAAGCTCCAAACGTTAAACTCAAAGCAATCTTCAGTCCGGAACATGGACTGCAGGGGAAGCTCGATCAAGCCAATATTTCCGACGATAAAGACCCGGTCACCGGCTTGCCAATTTTCAGTTTGTATGGTGCGAATCGTGCGCCTACGGACGAGGCCCTGCAAGGAATCGATACGCTGGTATTTGATATTCAAGATGTAGGCACACGATTCTATACGTATATTTCAACGATGGGTAACGCGATGGAGGTGGCCAGCAAAAAGGGAATTCGATTCATCGTGCTTGATCGACCTAACCCTATTAACGGAGTCGATATCGAAGGTCCACTGCTCGACGATAATATCCGATCGTTTGTGGCTTACCACAATATCCCCTTGCGACACGGTATGACCGCAGGCGAATTAGCAAAAATGTTGGCCGCAGAACGCGATTGGAAATTGAATCTGGAAGTGATCCAAGTGTCAGGCTGGAATCGTGATATGTTCTTGGATCAAACGGATTTGTTTTGGGTGCGTCCTTCTCCCAATATGCGAACTTTGAATCAAGCGTTACTGTATCCTGGTATCGGTTGTATCGAGTTCACGAATGTGTCGGTGGGACGCGGCACTGATACGCCATTTGAACGGGTTGGCGCCCCGTGGATGGATGCTCGAAAAGTGATCGCACGACTCGAGTCTTATCAACTTGGTGGCGTTCGTTTTGTCGCCGAAAAATTCACTCCGACCTCCAGCAAGTTTGAGGGAGAAGAGTGTCAAGGTTTTCAAATTCTCATTACAGATCGAGAAAGCGTAAAGCCCATTCATCTCGGTTTAGCGTTGGCACACGCATTGCGAAATGAACATCGTGAAGAATGGCAAACCTCACAATTGATCAAGCTCATCGGATCACAAACTTTGGTTGACACACTTCTCAACGAGCCTGACATCAAGAAAGTATTCGCTGTAGCCGATGCGAATACAGAGGTGTTTCGGTTGAGACGAAAAGAGTTCCTGCTTTATCGCTAGGCTTTTGGGAGTTTCGCAACAAACTCTTTGACGACCGCTCGTTCATAGATCAAAGGATTAATATGCGGGCGTTTTTCGAGCAGATATTGTTGAGCAGCTTGCGGTGTCATGTGCTTGTAGGCAACAAGGTAGCATAGGACCACAGTTGCACTTCGCGCTCGGCCCGCTTTGCAATGAACGTAAACCGAACCACCTTGAGTAACATGTCGGTGTATGAAATCGACACCGCTTTCAATCATAGCTAGAGTTGGTGGATGAAAGTCGACAGTTGGCAAGTATAGCTGCTCAATGTTCTCTCGCTCGTACTCATTCACCGGCCCCGCATATTCATCGCACATATTTACGACTCCGCTGATGCCAAGTTCTTTGAAGCGTTTGGCATCGCCACGAAGCGGAACAGCGCCTAACCACAGTCCGTCATCAACTTTATCCCACCAATGTCGAACATGCAGAACTCGCCCCAAAATATAGTTCCACAAGAACGTAGGCCAGTAGAGTAGCTGTGCTAACCAGTCTGGCAGGTCAGGAAAAAATCCTTTGCGACGCGGGCCTGACTTTTCGGGAGCATTGCTGACATTCATTCACCATCATCCTATGTTTGACGAGAGGCTTTTGATGGTACTACTGAAGCATTTTGTCTAGTGCAGTCAACGCGATTCGCCAAGCAGGTCGCTCCGAACTATAAGTATCCCACCACGAAAGCAAAGTATCGACCAAGCTATGCTCGGTGGAGTTCGGAATCCACCACTTCTCAATCGCGAGTAGCAATTGATCTTCACTGAATTGTGCCAACTCGAGTTCTTGAGCGGCAAGTAAGACGGGGGGCAGCATTGCTAAGCTGGATATCCACGGCAATCTGCCACTGTTGACCAATTCGCCATGTATTGGGAGATCTGCTTCTAGTTGTGATAAAAGCCAAGCCAATCGCACGACCTCAGGAAGTGAAGGGTTGGTATTGGTGAGTACCGCTTCAATCCAGCAACGATTGCTTTGAAGCAATACTCCACCATGGCCTCCCACAATCGGAAGGACGGGAATAATCGTTGCCTCTTTGACGATGAGTGCGGGATCGGAATATTTGCCGATTTGAACCATCAAGCCCGGACCATAGGTGTTCCAAAGCTCTTGCATGGGCCCTAAACGAAGCGTTAGCTCCTCTTCAATTTTCGGATGCGTTGCGGTGAGTGCTCGCTCGCTTTGCTGAATCAATTCGGCCAGTTTAGTCGGAAGGTCCGGGCGTATTCCGGAGGTTCCATGTGTCTTGGCGATAACTCTCTCAGCGAGCTGAATATTGTTTTCGTATTCGCTCGACAGTCCGATAAGCCAATCCCAGAATCGCTCTTTTCCTGATATGGATCGTTGTCCCATTTCTTCTAGAGCGTCAGCGATTGGGGCGAGTTGAGATTGTAGATTAGCATCTAGTAAGGAGTGTCCGTGTGCGACCAACTCAGCTGCATGCAGAGCGCTCGAGGAGGAACTCGGTTTCCATTTTAACTGCATTCTCTCAGCTCCGGGTTTTGATTCGCACAAACGACGCTTGAGGCCTAACGACGTCTCACAGGATCGCGGTAAATTACTGTGACTTGCTGCCCATTTGTTCCTGGATCCAGTTTTCAAGTTCGGACCAATCGACAGGGGGAAGTTTACATAGATCGGGGCGAAGGCGGACGGCATCGTGGATGTAGACGTGCTGGATTTCGGATTGTTTTTTGGGTGTATTCCACAAAACCATGGCTCGAACGCATTTCTGCAGTGAGCCGGGGACATCAATTTCGTAGCCACACAAAAGTGGGACTTCCAGCCACCCCATTTGCCGGGCAGCGAGGGCCGGAAATTCGGCATTTATGTCCTTCGTCACGGTAAAAGTAACGCTGGCCACGTCCGCCGCTTCGATTTGATTGCGGCGGATTAGCAGGGCCATCATTTGACGGGTTGCCTGCAAAATGGCTTCTTTAGTGTTTTCTTGAACCGTGGTGGCTCCGCGTACACCTCGACAATAGACGGTCATTCCAGTCGCCCAAACCTCGAAAAAATTGTTACAATGTCGGGTTGCGGTAACCGCTCCGACATTCATGGTACTACATCACAAAGCTCCACTAATATAGCACGAGTTCCGCCCGCCGGAGAGGCGGGAAGAGGGAGAGTTTCCCGGATGGCCGACCCAGATTTCACACCTTCAGCCGAAGCGGAAGCGGATGCTGGACAATATTCGATTCTAATCGTCGATAACGACCGAGCGCACGCTCGCGCCATGACGGAGAGTCTGGAACGAGTTGGCTATCGCTGCACTGTCGCCACCAGCGGTCCTGAAGGCTCGCAAATGATCGAACAGAATACCTACGACGTCCTCATCACCGACTTGGTGATGAATGATGTCGATGGTATGCAGTTATTGGCACAAGCCCGGAAAGTTCTCCCCGATTGCGAAGTGATCATGGTCACGGGCCATGCTACGGTTCCTAAAGCTGTTGAAGCAATGCAACAAGGTGCGTTCAACTTTCTGGAGAAACCGATCACGCCTGGACGTCTTCGTGCCGTCACAAGCAAAGCAGTCGAAGCGATTCGTTTGCGTCAAAAGAATACAGAACTCCGTCAACGGCTCGATGAAAAATTCGGCTTCGAAGGAATTGTGTATGTTAGCGATAAGATGCAACAGGTCATCGATCGTTTGAAACGGATTTCACCAACCGATGCCACGGTTTTGATCACGGGCGAAAGTGGTACTGGTAAGGAAATGATCGCTCAGGCGATTCACCAAAATAGTCCGCGTAAAGCTAAACGCATGGTGGCGCTCAATACGCGAGCGGTCGCCGAAAATCTGGTTGAAAGCGAACTATTTGGGCATATCAAAGGTGCATACACCGATGCCGTCACGGATCGTGTTGGTGCATTCGAATACGCAAATGGTGGGACTTTGTTTCTCGATGAAGTGGGCGATATGCCCATGAGTACGCAGATTAAGTTGCTGCGTGTTTTGGAGGAACACAAGATCACACGAGTTGGCGATAATCGTCCCATTAAGGTGAATGTAAGATTGTTGTCAGCGACGAATCGAAGTCTCGAACAGCTGGTGCGAGATGGGTTTTTTCGCAACGATTTGTATTATCGACTCAAAGTCGTAACCGTTCATTTGCCTCCGTTGCGTGAACGTCGCGACGATGTCGTCCCTTTGATGGATCATTTCAAGAAGATGTTCATCAAACGGCACGCTAAAGGAGCATGCACATTTTCGCCCGCTGTGACTCGAAAGTTCTACGCTTATGATTGGCCTGGTAACATTCGTCAGTTGAGAAATTTTGTTGAGACCATGGTCGTTTTGGATACCGATGGCATTTTGGATCTCGATGATTTACCGCCTGAGTTGATGGATGTTGAGAGTGGCTTAGATCAGCCGACCGGTAATCAGGTTATTGAAACAGGTTTAGTGGACACGGCAGTTCAGTCGCAGCTATTGGGTAAGCCGATGCACGACATTGAAAAATGGGCCATTCTTGAAACCTTGCAAATGACGGGCGGAAACCGTGAAGAGGCAGCACGCATCCTGCAAATCGGAGCGCGAACTCTCTACCGAAAACTAGATAAATACCGAGAAGAAGAAGGGCATGCGCCGCGCGTTTCTGCGGCGGATCCTACGGACGAAAACGAAGAAGAATAAGCAGCAGGAGGATTGTCATGCCCATCATTCGCCAATTGCCACCCGCTTTGGTCAATAAAATTGCGGCCGGCGAAGTGATCGAACGCCCCGCCAGTGTGGTGAAGGAGTTGCTCGAAAACAGTGTGGACGCAGGTTCCACTCGCGTCGAGCTTGTGGTTGAGAAAGGTGGGCTCGACTTAGTTCGAGTCAGTGATAACGGTTGCGGCATTTCGATCGAGCAATTGCCGCTCGCCATCGCGTCTCACGCCACCAGCAAACTGCAAACAGCGGACGATCTTTTCGATATTCACACGCTCGGTTTTCGCGGCGAAGCTTTGGCCTCTATCGCGGAGATCAGTCACTTCGAATTGAAGAGTCGTGCTCGCGATGCCGAAAGTGGCGCGATTATGATTGTTCGAGGTGGTGAAATGGTTGAGCCGCAACCTGTTGGCTCACCCGTTGGAACATCGATATCGGTTCGCCATCTCTTCTTTAATACTCCTGTCCGCCGCAAATTTCTGAAGTCCGCCCAAACGGAAATGGGACATGTAGTCGAGTCTTTTACTCGAGTGGCTCTCGCTTATCCGCAAGTGCATATGGTTCTGATCAGTAACGAGCGGACGCTCTACGATTTGCCACCCACAGATCGTTGGGCTGAGAGGATCGGGGCGTTCTTCGGTGATGAAGTGGCGGAGAATTTGATTCATGTAGAGAGTGAAATCGAGGACATCACACTGCGTGGGTTTGTCGGAGATCCTGCGGTATCGCGCAGCAATAATCGAATGCAGTATCTATTTCTCAATGGCCGTTGTATTCGCGACAGGGCATTGCAACATGCTTTGGGTGAAGCGTATCGCGGGCTATTGATGGTAGGTAGATTTCCGATTTGTTTTCTTCGCTTGGATATGCCTGCGAAAATGGTGGACGTGAATGTCCATCCAACCAAAATGGAAGTTCGCTTCCAAGATGCAGGGCGAATTTATGGTCAGTTGCTCCAGACACTACGCCATAAATTTTTATCAACGGATTTAACCGCTAAGGTTTCCAAGACGCCCAGTCCGTCGAATCATGTAAGTGACGCAGTACGCGAAGGCGCCCCACGCGAATCGCTGTTTCCCAGCGTTGCACAAGACCCATTTGGTGCCACGAACGGTGATCAGTACCTCGGCATGGCCAGCACTTCGCCGGCTCAGCCGCATATTCGAGAGAACCGTTTGCCGTTTAACGATATTCCTCCTTTTCGCCCGTTTGGTGAAGGTGTTGGGGTGCGTGGTGGCTACGACGGCGCAGCCGCTCGAGGCGACTTTGGATCGACTCCAATGGCCCCATCCCCGTTAGCCCCATCCCCGTTAGCATCGTCCGCCGGCTATTCCAATACCGAGAGCTCACTATCCGCCTTGCCAACTTGGACTCCGTCTGTTTCCAAGCAGATGCATTCTGAGGCAAGTCCAGCGCTCCCGCCTGGAGCCCAAGCGTGGACAGGCAGCATCGCGAGTGCAGATTCAGGAAGCGAATCAACGATTACCCGGATTGATGCACCGGTTTCGACCGCACCGGTCATGTCACATTTAGGCTTCCAAGTACATCAACGCTATATCGTCACGCAAGACGAATCAGGCATGGTAATCATCGATCAACATGCTCTGCACGAACGAATCATGTACGAACAGATTCGTACGAAGGTTTTGCAGGGTAAGTTGGAAACACAGCAGCTTTTGGTTCCGGAACCGGTGTCGTTGACTCCCGCAGAAGCTGCTGCCGCGTTGGACGCTGCTGACATTTTGAAGCAAGTTGGTATTCACGTTGAACCATTCGGTGGTGATACGGTTTTGATAACAGCTTACCCTGCCATGTTGAGAAAAGAGAAGCCTGCAGAACTGTTAGTGCAGGTTCTTGAGATTTGGATGGGAGCTGGGAAACGCCCAGAGCCACGCGACTTGCTGGATCACATGTTGCATACGATCGCTTGTAAAGCGGCCATCAAAGCGGGCGATCGTTTAGCTCCTGAAGAGATCACAGAGTTGTTGCAGCAGCGACATCATTATCAAGATGCGCACCATTGCCCACACGGCCGTCCCACAGCATTGTTCTTTTCACGCGATCAGCTCGATAAAATGTTCAAGCGAATTTAAGGCTTGGATTCATGAATTTTGATGACCTTTCCAGTGACATCAATCCCCTTGAGTTGTTTGCAGCAGATGCGTTCGATGTCGCACTCGACCAAATTCGTTTGATTCAAACCCACATCTCGTGGGTTCTTTTGGCAGGTGCTTATGCCTATAAGCTTAAGAAGCCAGTCAACTTCCCGTTCTTGGATTATGGCTCGTTATCAAAGCGACAACAATTCTGCGTCCAAGAGTTGGAGCGAAACAAAAGTTGGGCGGCATCGCTTTACATCGATATTGTTGGCCTTCACGGCCAGCAAGGTGAAGTCCGAATAGGCGAGCCTACCGACGAAGTTGAGTGGTGCATACGAATGCACCAGTTCGATCAAGCTGACTGTTTGTTATCGCGATCGCAGGCAGGTCACGTGCCTAAGGAGTGGGTTGATGATCTTGCGCAACATTTTGTTGCAGCACACCATGGAGCTAAGCGAGCAACTTTAGATTCTCCCTGGGGCAAGGCGCAGTCGTTGAGCTCGCAGCTCGACCAATGCTGTTTGGATATTCGAGCGGCTGCCACAAAGATGGGCTTGATCGTCGACATAGAAGATGTTGACCTGCAGGTGCAGACGCGATTAAAGCAAATCGAATCGCTGCTTCGAAGTCGGAAAGAAACAGGCTGTGTTCGCGAATGCCACGGCGATTTGCATTTAGGAAATCTAATTCGCTGGCAAGGTCACACCGTCGGTTTCGATGCCATCGAATTCAATCCAGATTTTTATTGGATCGATGTGTGGAACGATGTCGCCTTCACGATTATGGATTTGGATTGGCGAGGCGATCACAAGAATGCATCTCGACTTATTTCTGCATATGCCGAGGGGAGCTATGACTATGACGGTCTGAATGTTCTTTCGGTATTCTTGGCCTACCGCGCGCTAGTGCGTGCGCGGATTGCTGCCCTACGTGTAGAGCAGAACAGTGCTGCTAGTGACATCGCACAGAGCTCGGCAGCGGAGATGTTAGGATACGTCAAATTATCCACCTCTTACCTGATGAAGAAATCGCCGAGAATTTGGATCACCTATGGCGTGAGTGGAAGTGGAAAATCAATAGGCTCGGAGCGTTGTATCGAAGAGCTTGGAGCAATTCGCATTCGCACGGACGTTGAACGAAAAAGATTAGCTGGGTTGAAAAGATTGGCTAAAGGAAGTGAGCAAATTTACTCTTCGGATTTTACTGCAGCTACTTACAAGCATTGTGTGGAATTGGCTCAGGGTATATTGAAGGCCGGTTTTTCTGTGGTGATCGACGGTACTTTTCTCAAACGCTGGCAACGCGATATGGCTTACAGTCTGGCGAGGAAGCTTTCTGTGGAATTTGGGATATTGGAGTTCGATGCACCTTTGGAGACGTTGCGTGAACGGATTAAACATCGCACGAACGATCCGTCCGATGCGACGGTGGCAGTACTCGATCGTCAGATAGCTGACCGAGAAATGTTGAGTGACGAAGAGCGAATGTTTGTGACCAATCCATTCCAATAGCTCACTAAGTATTTGAGAGAAGTTCGCGATATGATGGATCTGATAAACGAGAGCAATAGACAAGCAGCTGGTCGAATACGCCAACTTTTGGAGCAAACAGGAACACAACTTGTTTGTGCGGAAAGTTGCACGGCAGGTCTCGTCTCTGCGACATTGGCCCAGTGGCCTGGGATTTCGGGATGGTTATGCGGTGGGTTTGTGGTTTATCAAACGGACATCAAGCACGAGTGGTTGGGAATTGATCCAAAACTATTGCAGCATCCCGATATTGGTCCCGTTTCCAGAGAGGTTACTGGCATGCTAACGTTGAGGGCTTTGGAGCGCACTCCTCAGGCCAATGTGGCTATTGCAGTGACTGGCCATCTAGGGCCGGGAGCTCCCGAGCTTTTGGATGGGGTCGTATTTGTCGCCATTGCAGAGAGGTTCCATAAAGTTGCGGATGAGTTGGGTGTAGCTAGTCAGCCGGGAGTCGAGAGAATGTTCCGGCTGCGTGACCACGAAACATTGTCTGATGATACCGGAATGAAGAGCTCCAAAATCGACGTGAGAAGTTCGCGAATGGCACGAGCGGTATCGCACGTTTTGGGAACTTTACATGATTTTTTAATTCAAAAGATTCGTTAGTGAACGGATTTCTCTCCTCAATTTAGCGTTTCGATGGCTACAGTGAAGAGTCGATGAAGTATCGTAAATAGCTCAAGATTCTTCATACTATTCTGCTAACATTTCCCGCCAAAGTTGTCGCTCGGCAGTAATGCTTGAAGAGCGATCCCCACAACGATTTACTCCCACACTAAAATCAGGAGTCATTACCATGTCGCGTGTCGATCGAAGACAAATGTTGCAAGCTAGTGCTGCGTTAACGGCAGCTTTTTGGGTGACGGGAAAGTCGTGGGGTATTGTGCGCAACAATGTCCACTTGATCGATAATCCATTTACACTCGGCGTGGCTTCTGGCGATCCGTCAGCGGATGGTTTTGTGCTGTGGACACGCTTGGCTCCACAGCCCGTTACGGGTGGCGGTATGCCGCAGGAAAATGTGGAAGTCACATGGGAACTGCTGTCGGATGACGACAAGATCAATGTGCTTCAGAGTGGCAAGTTTGTGGCTACACCAGAGATGGCTCACTCTGTCCACATCGAATTAAACGGGCTCGACTCAAATCGATGGTATCGTTATCGCTTCCACGCTGCTGGTTATACAAGTCCTGTTGGGAGAACGAGAACGTTTCCAGCGGCGGATGTCATGCCTGAGAAAATGCGAATGGCATTCGCGTCGTGCCAACATTATGAAACAGGTTTGTATACCGCTTATCAACACATGTCGAAAACAGATCTCGACATGGTGATTCATTTGGGCGATTACATCTACGAGGGTGGGATACGGAAGGAAGGTGTGCGGAAGCATAATGGCCCAGAGATCATCACCCTAGAAGATTATCGAAATCGCCATGCTCTATATAAAACTGATCCTCATCTTCAAGCGACACATGCCGCATTCCCTTGGCTGGTGACGTGGGATGATCACGAGTTTGATAACAACTATGCCGATGAAATTTCTGAAGAGAAAGGCGTTGATCCTCAGAAGTTTATGCAGCGGCGTGCGGACGCTTACAAGGCATACTACGAGAATATGCCGTTGCGAAAGATGCAGCTTCCAACTGGGGCAGATATGCGTCTCTATCGATCGATCTGTTTTGGTAAGCTCGCCAACCTCGCGGTGCTGGACACCCGACAGTATCGAACAGATCAGCCCAACAATGACAAGCAGAGCGATCAGGTTGGTGACGCGCTCCGTGCCGACGCTGAAATGCTAGGTAAGGAACAGGAACAGTGGTTGCAAGGAGAGTTAAAGTCTTCGCACGCAACCTGGAACGTACTCGCCCAGCAGGTCATGATGGCCCGAGTAGATCGAAGGCCGGGAGAGGAACGGGGATTCAGCATGGATCAATGGCCTGGTTACGAAGTGCCACGTCGTAGACTCATGAGTTTCCTAAAAGATCAGAAGATCGCGAATCCCGTGGTGCTTACGGGCGACATTCATTGCAACTGGGTGAATGATTTGAAGGTAGATTTTGATAACGAGAAAGACTCCGTTGTCGCGACGGAGTTTGTGGGGACATCGATATCTTCCGGTGGCGATGGTGTGGATAAGCAAGAGACGACAGACACTATGTATTCGGAAAACCCCTTTGTGAAGTTCTATAATGCTCAGCGCGGATACGTTGATTGCACTGTAACACCGAAGGGTTGGACGTCGGAGTACAAGATTGTTCCCTTTGTCACCAAGCCGGACGCTCCGTTGATCACACGCGCTTCTTTTGTGGTTGAGGCCGGGCGACCTGGCGCGAACAAGATTACAGGCTAGATGAAATTCTCAAAGGCACAGCGGTTGGCGACGGCGACCGCTGTGTTTTTTCACATCATGCCAATGTGATTAGACGGCGTTCTTTTGAAGATAGACTTCTTCACTTCTTTGGTTTTGAACGCTTCCCTGGGGTATATGGACTTGCCCTAATCTCTTCTCCGCAGCTTTTGTGGGAGCCTACTCGGGGCTAGGCGTCTTTCTTCCGTTCGCCTAGGCTCCGCTGCGCTCCCGCTACGGGTTAAACGAATCTAGTCTAACGTGTGGTTTTATGAGGTGATACCGATAAGACAGAAGATCAGTGCGACAAATAGGATTTGGCTTCTAGTTCTTTTAGCTGTCCAGTGACAGGCTATTCTCGGCCATCTTGGGGGACTTTTCTTGCAACAAAGGAAAAAAAGTGTACAAAGCAATCCAAAATTGCGCTAAGTGGATCGTGATTTGGAATCTATCGCTTAATAGGCTTTTTCTAAAGGATTGTTGCAGATGAAATCGCTCCTCCCCGTTTTTCTTCTCGTACTTTTTGTTGCCTTGACATCAAGTATCACGGAGCCTGTGTTTGCGCAGAATGAAACTGCTACTCCGGATGCGCCGCCAGTAGCTGCAGATGCTGCTGCTTCGAATGCTGGAGACGCGGCGAAATTGGAAGCGGAGTTAGATCAATTTCGCAAAGATTTGTATACCGCCTTCAATGAAGGACGATACGAGGAAATGCTCAAGAACTATTGCCATCCCGAGGTTGTCGCGACATGGCAGGACGGCAGTGTCTCGCACGGTCATGCCGAAGTGCTCGCTGAGTTCAAAAAACTGAGTGAGTTCATCGACAAAATCGAAGTGGATCCAACGGTGGAAAAGCGAGTTGTCTTAGATGGTGGCAAGATGGTGATTTCCACCGGTAAAATGAATGACAAATATAAGTTGAAGCGCGGAGAGACGGTGTCGTTGGAAAGTCACTGGTCGGGAACGATGGTTCGCGAAAATGATAAATGGGTGTTGGTCAGCTTTAGTGGCGTTGCGAACTCATTTGATAACTCGGTGATTCGCTTGTTTGTATCCGAATCTACGAATCGAATGGTGTTGATCGCCGCAGCGGCCAGCTTAGTATTTGGATTTCTCGGCGGATTTTGGATTGGTCGCAAGAAATCTTCCTAGCATGGTTTGAATTGTTAGGTGATGGTTGTTGTCTGGCATGAATTGATTTGAACTTTTATTTCTTGGGCGTTACGCCTGGGGTGATTGATGCGCATTGCTTTTGTGCGCCCGAACCTATATGCGGGGCGTTCATCCGACGCGATGGAGCCTTTGGTGTTTGCAATTCTCGCGGGTTGTACGCCAAAGGATTGTGAAGTCGAGTTGTACGATGAACGTTTGGAAGCGATACCGGAGAAGCTGGATGCAGATCTGGTGGCGATTACCGTAGAAACGTTTACGGCTCGTCGCGCTTATCAATTGGCGAGTCAATTCGAGCGACAAGGGATACCCGTGGTTGCGGGAGGTTATCACGCCACATTTTGTGCGGATGAAACTCTGCGATATGTGCGGTCGGTAGTCGTGGGGGATGCGGATGACGTGTGGGGAGAGGTGGTAGAAGACGCGAAGCGGGGGCAACTCAAACGCAAGTACCAAAGCCATTTTCCCAAGCTCTCGGAGCGGACAATTGACCGTAGCATCTTTCGGAAGAAACGTTATCGGCCCGTTGCCTTAGTTCAGTTTGGCCGGGGTTGTCGGTATGCCTGTGACTTCTGTTCGATCCATGCATTTTATGGAACAAGTTTGCGTTGGCGTCCGGTCGAGGAAGTGGTATCCGAGCTATCGAAAATCGATCGCCCCTACGTCTTCTTTACGGATGACAATCTGTTTAACAATAAAGATCGGTTGAGAGAGTTGCTCGAAGCGATTCGCCCTTTGAGACTGCGTTGGTCCTGTCAATGTAGTATCGATATCGCGTCAGATGTGGATCTGCTTAAGCTTATGGCGCAAAGTGGCTGCATATCTTTGATGATCGGCTTTGAGTCTTTGGATCCCAGCAATCTCAAGCAGATGAAGAAGTCTTGGAACCAGAAACATGGAAGTTATGGGGAAATGATTCAGAAGATTCGCGATCATGGGATGATGATCTATGGAGGTTTCGTGCTGGGATATGACCATGACACGCCCGAAGTATTCGACGCAACTTTAGAGTTTGCGATCGAGAACAAGTTATTCTTGGCTAATTTTAATCCACTGACGCCGACGCCTGGTTCCGCATTGTACACAAGATTGCGATCTGAAGACCGCTTGATTCGCGATCCGTGGTGGCTCGATCCAGAATTCAAGTACGGCGACTGTATGTTCAAGCCAAAAGGTATGACGCCCGAGCAGTTGCAAGCAGGCTGTTATCGCATTCGCACGGAATTCAATCGTTGGAGTAGTATTGGAAAACGTGCCATGGACTGGCGAGCGAATTGTAGAACACCTTTACATGCTGCAGCGTTTGCGTTGGCCAACATAACTTCAAGACGCGAGATTCATCGCAAGCAAGGAATGAACTTGGGTGATCCCGCAAAGCCGCTCCAAGAAGTTTATCCACCCGATGATCAGGTATTGATGGAGGTCAGCGCGTGAAAATTACCTTTATCAAACCGAACATTGGTAGATTAGAGCATAGCTTGTACGTTGACGAAGGGCGCATGGAGCCTTTGCAGTTGGGCGTTTTGGCAGGTATGACACCAGCCCACGTTGAATGCGTGATCTATGATGATCGCATTGAAGAGATTCCCTTTGACGAGCCGACCGATCTGGCTGCGATCACCGTCGAGATTTATACCGCGCGACGAGCTTACGAAATCGCGGAAGAGTATCGGCTACGTGGTGTTCCAGTAATTTTAGGTGGCTTTCATCCCACGCTTTTTCCCGATGAATGCCGCCGCCATGCCGATTCTATCTTTATCGGAGACGCGGAGCTGATTTGGCATGAGGTCGTAGCGGATGCAGAGAGGGGAGAACTCAAACCTGAGTATCGTTCGCCGCCCGGAATTGCTCAACAAGGTGGGATCAAACCACGGCGTGACCTATTTCGCAATAAGGGCTATCTACCGATTACCCTGATGCAGTTCAGTCGTGGCTGTCGCTTTGCTTGTGATTTCTGCGCGATTAGCGTGTTCTTTAATCGCAGCCATTACGTTCGCCGCACACGTGAGGTATTGGACGAAATCGAAAGCCAGGAAAGAAAGTTCATTTTTTTTGTCGATGACAATTTTCTGTCTAATCATGAAGCTGCCAAGTCCTTCCTGCGGGACTTGATTCCAATGCGCATTCGATGGGTTTCGCAAGCTTCATTAGATATGACTAACGATCCGGAACTGATGCAACTGTTGGTTGACAGTGGCTGTATGGGCAATGTGATTGGTTTCGAATCGCTGAATCCAACGAACTTGCAAAGAATGAAAAAGGGTCCGAACTTCTTACGCCGAGGAAACGAGAAGATCAAACGTCTGGGGTGGGATTACTATGAAAAGCCCATTCAGATTTTGCGCGATCATCATTTGCAAACTTGGGCAGCGTTCACACTGGGGCATGACGACGACACTGTAGAGTCTATCCGTGCGACCAGTGACTTCGCCATGCACCACAAATTCTGTTTTGCGGCCTACAATATCTTGATGCCTTACCCGAATACACCTCTCTACCGCCGACTGGAGTCAGAGGGACGGTTGTTGTATGACGGTAAGTGGTGGTTGCATCCCGAGTATCGATTTAATCATGCCGCGTTTGTCCCTAAGAAGATGACGCCCGACGAATTGACCGAAGCGTGTTGGGATTGTCGTCGTCGCTGGAATACTCTGGGTTCTATTTTGTGGCGGATGTTTGATTTCAAAACACATCTCAGTTCGCCGATGCGCTTGTTGGCATATCTCCAGTACAATCCGATTTACGCCAAGGAAGCCAAGAAAAAGCAAGGGATGATGTTCGGCTTACATCGTCGAGATCCAGGCACTCGGCTGGAAAGTCCCAAAGAAATTTCGATTGAGGAGGTTGTAGGAACATGATTGCTTCCAACATGACCAAACGAAGTTCTCCTCGTATTGTGTTGATTTCTCCCAAAGGCCCTCTGTATCGTCATCGAGGCGGCATTTTTGGTAAATCGCTGCGATACATGCCGTTGACGTTGCCGACATTGGCCTCGCTGGTACCCAAAGAGCTTGACGCGACGATCCAGTGCTTTGATGAAGGGATCATGGATGTTCCCATGGATTTGGAAGGGGACATCATCGGTCTAACGGTGATAACGGGGACATCTAAGCGGGCTTATGAATTAGCGGATCATTTTCGCAGCCGAGGGATCACTGTTGTGCTCGGTGGTCCACACGTGACGTTGTTGCCGGATGAAGCTCAACAGCATGCCGATGCGATTGTCGTGGGCTACGCGGAAGAAGAGTGGCCCAAGCTATTGCGAGACTTCGTGGCCGGAAATCTACAGCCAAGATATCAGCAAGGTGCTGATTTCAAGTTGGGCGGTTATCCCCTGCCCGACCGAAGCGTTTTGCCTGAATCCAAATTTCTTACGGCCAATGTTTTCGAAGCCACGCGCGGCTGCGTCCATAACTGTTCATTTTGCGTGGTACCTGCAGCCTGGGGAAGACGTCCGTGGCAAAAGCCTGTTGAAGAAATTGTTGAAGATATCAAGCGTCGCAAAGCACGGAAGGCGATCTTTATTGATTTGAATTTGATTTCGGATAAGCACTACGCAGCGAAGTTGTTTGAAGCGTTATTGCCACTCAAGATTCAATGGTATGGCCTGTCAACCACAATTCTTTGCGACGACATTCCGCTATTGGACCTGGCCGCTCGTAGTGGGTGCCGGGGATTGTTGATGGGCTTAGAGTCCGTGTCACAGGGGACGCTGAAGAAAAATCACAAGGCGTTCAATAACCCAGATGAATATCCGCGAATTGTGAAGCAGCTGCATGCGCGCAACATATCGCTACAGGGTTGTTTTGTATTCGGGCTGGATGATGATCGCCCCGACGTCTTCATGAAAACCGCCAAGTTTGCCGTCGAATGTGGCATCGATTTACCACGTTTTGCTATTGTCACTCCGTTTCCGGGAACAGGACTCTATAAGCAATTGGAGTCCGAGGGGCGAATTCTCACCAAGGATTGGCAGCTTTATGATGGTCAGCATGTAGTTTTTCAGCCCGCGCAAATGAGCATCGAAGAATTGCAACTCGGCACGGAAAAGGCTTGGAAGTACGCCTATTCTTGGCCAAATATCTTCCGACGGCTCAGGCATACGCCCGCCTCATGGGCGTTTGCGCTAATGACCAATTATGGTTATCGCTATTATGCGTATCGCTTACACCGCTTCTATACTTGCGACGTCCCCTTCGAGATGTTGGGAGGCGGCAACAGCGGACGATTTGAGTTGCCCGTAGTTGCACATGCGGAGGCGATGGCGACTAGCGAGGTCAGGCTATGATCCAAACAAGTCGGCCTTTTCGATTGACGATTGTGCATCCTTGCGTCGGGCGACGAGCAGGAGATCGCAAGTATCTTAAAACCTGGCAAATGGAACCGTTGCCGGCAGCCATGATCGCGGCTCTTACGCCTAGTGATGTCGAAAAGCGATTCTACGATGATCGCTTTGAGTTGATCCCATTTGATGAACCGACTGACTTAGTTGCGATAAGTATTGAAACCTATACGGCGCGTCGAGCGTACCAAATTGCATCCGAGTATCGTCGACGCGGCGTACCTGTTGTGATGGGTGGATATCATGCCACCTTATGTCCGGAAGAAGTCTCGCAATACGCTGATTCTGTAGTGGTTGGTGAAGCGGAAGAGACCTTTCCGCGAATGTTGGATGACTACCGGCACGGCACTCCAGAGATCTACTATCGAGCTCCGGGCCAGCCTCGACTTAACATCGATCCCGATCGATCTATCTTTACCAACAAGAAGTATCTACCGATACAGTTGGTTGAATTCGCGCGAGGTTGCCGTTTTCGCTGCGAATTTTGCGCGATTCAGTCCTTTCACAAGGGTGCGCATAATTTTCGCGACGTTGATCGAGTCATCCGCGAGATTGGAAAAGTTCGTAAGCCCAATCAAATGGTCTTCTTTATTGACGATAACCTGACATCGGGGATGTCCGAGGCCAAGGAACTTCTGAAGGCTTTGATTCCATTGAAGCTGAAGTGGTTCACGCAAACGGCCATCAATGTCACGCACGATCACGAGATGCTCGATTTGATGAAGCAGGCAGGCTGCCAAGGTGTGTTGGTTGGGTTTGAGTCTCTAAATCCAGACAGTTTGAAGCAGATGAACAAGGGCTTCAATCTCATGAAGGGTGGGCCGGCGGTGGCCATCGATAACCTTAGGCGACATGGTCTCGTAGTCTATGGAACTTTTATCGTGGGCTATGATCACGATACCCCAGAATCGATTGCCGAAACGGTTGCGTTTGCCAAGCAACAAGGACTGTTCATTGCCGCTTTCAATCACATTACTCCATTTCCAGGAACGCCGCTTTATAAACGGCTGCAAGCTGAAGGAAAGTTGCTCTTTGAATCGTGGTGGACCGATCCCCGTTATCGATACAATATGATTCCCTTTCAACCTGCCAAAATGTCTCCACGGGAGTTGGAAGACCTTTGTTTAAAGGCCCGCAAAGAATTCTACAGTTGGAGTAGTATAGCTAGCCGAGCGCGGGAGCCTGTCAATCGCAGTAGCCTGTACGTATTTCGTAACTACTTGTTCATCAACGCGATCCACCAATGGGATATTGAAAAACGAAGTGGAATGCCATTAGGCGATGAGGGTATGAGTCTTGAACTGTTACCGGTTCGACGATGAAAGAGTTCATGAATGCCAGGCAGACTGGTGCCGCATCGAATTCAACTTCACCTCGACTTGAATTTAGACTGGCAACCGAGGCTGATGATAATGGATTGCGAGAACTGTTGCGGAGCATTCGAATGGATGGGGCAATTAGTGTCTCATTTCGGCGAGAGCCCAACTATTTCCTTGGACACGCATGCGAAGGAGATTGGGTGCAGGTTATTACTGCACATGATCGACAAACCGGTTTGCTGGTCGGAATGGGATCGCGGACTATCCGCGAGCGATATGTGGCTGGAGTCGCACGCAACGTAGGTTATTTGTCGGGATTGAGAATTCATCCTGATTATCGTAACCGAACTATGTTAGCCCGAGGCTACCGCTTTCTCAAAGAACTCGATAGCGATCAACAGGCGGATTTCTATGTTACGACCATTGCTGTGGAGAACGGTGCAGCGACGAGTGCATTGGTAGGTGGAAGGGCTGGATTGCCTTATTACAAAAAAGTGGGAAGGCTCAACACCTGGATTGTGCCAAGACGCAAACAACTCACACTTCCCGCTAATGTAAGCGTGCGCGAGATTCGCCGCGAAGACCTGCCCGCGTTGATGATCTTTTTAGAAAAGATGAGTCGAGAAAGGGAATGGCTACCAAAGTACCGAGCCACAGATTTTGATTTTCCATCGAACACCTTTCTCGGAATGAACTTAGGAGATTTGCTGGGGGTATGGGAGAATGAGGAGTTGTTGGGGACTCTCGGCGTGTGGGACCAACGATTCATGAAGCAAATCGTAGTGGAGAAATATGCCTGGTGGTTGCGGTGGATGCGACCGGTGTATAACGCAGCGGCGGGACTAGTGGGGCGGGTGCGATTTCCAAAACCAGGAGAGTGTTTGCCGTTGGTCACTGCCGTTCTCCCCTTGGCCTCGGACAGAGGTTCGAAGTACTTTGGGCACTTAGTGGATGAAGTATGTCGACGATTACCAGCAAGTGCCGATGCCATCATGCTCGGCTTGAACGCCGCGGATCCGTTGACAGATGCCATTCGCTCTCGCTCCATCGAATGCTACCAGACTGACATCTTTGTTGTATCATGGGACGAATGCCGTTTAGAAAATGCTTTGACGCCAGGCTCGGTTCCTTATCTTGAACTTGGCACGTTGTAGGGGCGTGAGATGTTGTTGCAGACCAAAATTCGATCGATTAACGATATCACCCAAACTGATATCGAAGAAATGTTCGGGTTGATGTTGAGACATTACAACAACGCGTCACAAGATTCCTTTGTAAGCGATTTGGTTGAAAAACAATGGGTCATTGAATTAAGAGACGAAGAGACTGGTGCTCTGATTGGTTTTTCGACGCAAAAAATTCTTGACGCGATCGTGGATGAGAAACCTATCGTGGCTCTGTTTTCGGGTGACACGATTGTTGATCGGGATTATTGGGGGAGCCCATTGCTTGCCATATCCTGGGGACAGCTTGCAGTTCGGATTATTGAGGCGCATCCGGGAGAAGAACTTTACTGGTTCTTGATTTGCAAGGGTTTTCGAACCTACCGATTTTTGTCGGTCTTTTTTCAGGAGTTTGGTCCGAGGTACGATCGTGGGATTTCGATACGCCATCAACGAGTGCTAGATACGTTAGCAACTGAAAAATTTGGTGGACAATATGATCCTAAGAAAGGAATTCTGTTAGCTACCGATCAAACTTATCGAGTGAAACCTGAGATTGATTTACTTACGGATACGAGGCGTGATCCGCACGTCGCGTTTTTTCTCGAAAAGAATCCTGGGTACGTTCACGGAGATGAGCTTTGTTGCTTGGCACCATTAACTCTCGCAAATTTTACGAAGGCAGCAAAGCGGCTTATGGCAACGACCGCTTTTGCTCGTGACGCGAGATGAGTCTGCCGTATTGGATCAACCAAGGTTGGTATTGGTTATCGCGGGCCGAAGGACAGCGGTTTCGCAATTCAACTCGAAATGTACACAATACTCAAGTGCGTTTGCTCAAAGCCATTCTGCAGCGAAATAGGGATAGCGAATATGGGCGCAGATATCGTTTTGCGGATGTTCAAACGGTAGGTGCGTATCGGAGCCAAGTGCCCATCATCAATTATGATGCCTTGCAAGATTATGTGGGTCGTATCCTTCGCGGTGAAAAGAAACTGCTGACGGAAGGAGACGTAGAGCGGTTGGTACCAACTGGAGGGAGTTCAGGTGGTTCAAAATTGATACCGTATACGGCCATGCTAAAACGCGATTTCCAAAGGGCGGTTGCTACATGGGTGTCATCCACATTTCAAGTTTGTCCTGCCGCCATGACTGGACCAGCCTATTGGTCCATTACGCCTATGGGGAAACCTCTCGTCTCTACAAATAGTTGTGTGCCGGTCGGCTTTGAAAGTGACAGCGAGTACCTTGGCGGATGGTCTCGTTGGTTCGCTGAAAGATTGCTCTTGCCGCCGCAGCAAGTAAGCCGTCTCGACCATATTGATGATGCGCGATATGCCAATTTGTTTTTTTTGTTGGCATCTCCCAGCTTAGCGTTGATTTCCGTGTGGAGTCCCACGTTTTTGCTTTCGATGTTGAATCAACTTCCGGCTTGGATCGATCGGATTGGTCGAGATTTGTGCGATGGTCAAATTCGTTTCCCTCAATCGGAAGGCTCGGCACGTAGTGCGGGATGGAAGATAAAAAGAGATTCGAGTAGGGCCAATCAACTTGTTGAATGGTTTAGTCGTTATGGTGGCAGTGCAGACTTTATCCAACGCTGTTGGCCTAAATTGGCTTTGGTGAGTTGCTGGGGTGACGGCAACTCCGCCCCATACTTTAAGCAATTAGAAAAGCTCTTCCCCTCGGTTTGTATGCAGCGAAAGGGGCTGTTAGCGACAGAATGTGTCGTCTCCTTCCCAAGTGGTGAGGATGGTAGAAGCTCACTGGCAATTCGCTCTCATTTTTTCGAGTTCGCGCCCATTAAGTCTGATGGAACGGTGGATTATTCGAGTGTTCACTTAGCGGACGAGCTCCGCGTTGGAACGCAATATCGCGTGATTGTTACGACCAATGGAGGCCTTTATCGGTATGACCTGGGGGATGTCGTTGAAGTGATCGGATTCGAAGCAGATTGCCCACAACTTTGTTTTGTCGGACGCATGGAGGCGATAAGTGACTTGGTTGGTGAGAAGCTGAACGAGACCCACGTTCGAAGCACGTTAGAGAAAGTACTGAGTGACTTTTCGGCGGAGCAAGAATTACATTTGGTGGTTTATCAAGAGGTGCCCGAGTTACATTATGTCCTGCTTTTGTCAGCAGACACCACGTTGGTAACGGACCGCCGTCAGCAATTGGCAACCGCTTTAGATGAGCGATTGCGCTCAAATCCACAGTATGATCTGGCGCGAAGCGTAGGACAGTTGGCATGTATCGACGTGCGCATTTTGCCCGAGCGAGGTCGTGAATTATGGGCGAAATTCGAAACTTGGCAGAGTGGGCTCGGCAAAAGAGTTGGTGACATGAAAGTGAGTGTGCTAGATTATCGCGGTACTTGGCGCGAGTTCTTGAGAAAACTCGAACATGCTTGATATGCCGAATGGTTAGGGGCAGGGATCGAAGATTACGTTTGGAGTAGGATGGTGTTAGAGCAAGAACCTAAGATACTCGAGGCGCGCGAGATACGTGCTCGATATCCTATACCAAATGTTCTCAATTTGGCTGCATTCGTGGCAGCGGCCACGCTGGCGATTACTTTCCTCACGGGAGCGAGTATTGCGTATCGGTCGTCTCAGTGGGGATGGTTCGCATTCTGTGTGTTAGGGTTTGGACTAATCAACAACACAAACTTTTCGTTATTGCACGAATCCGTTCATGGAATTTTGAATTCGAACCGTCGATGCAACGAAGTGCTGGGCATTTTAGCAGGATCGTTTTTTCCTACGAGCTATACTTTGCAACAATATTTCCATCTTGGGCACCATTGTCGAAATCGAACTGATGCAGAGATGTTTGACCTTTACTATCCCACAGATAATCTGTGGATTAAACGCTTTGTTATCTATGCGATGCCGGCAGGCCTTTATTGGATGAGTGCAGCTTCGGCTAACGTACTCTTTCTCTTTTTGCCATCACTCTTAAGCTGGGGATGGCTGCGTGAGTCGCGGTTGATGAAACATAGCGGTTTCGACAGCATGTTGTCAGGCATCCCCGATACGAAGCGAATGTTGCGCAAGATACGGTCGCAGATTGTCGTCATATTGGCGATACAAATTGCGACTTTCTGGGTATTGGAAATTCATCCGCTTGCCTGGCTCGCCTGTTATTGGGTGTTCGGAATGATCTGGGGGAGTTTGCAATATACCGATCATGCTTTTTCGCCGCGCGATATTCGGTATGGTGCCTGGAATCTGAAAGTAGATCCAATAACACGGTGGATTTTTCTTAACTACCATTATCATCTGGTGCATCACATCTATCCTTCCTTGCCTTGGGTGTATTTGCCAAAGTTTGTAGGAAGTCACGAGAAGCGTCCATCAGCGTGGGGTAATTTCTGCAAGCTGATGTGTGGGCCGTTTTTAACAACAGAACCACCACCAGCGACTAGTCGAGAAATGAGGCAAATTGTGTATGACGGGACAGCTATGTCGTCACTCGCCGACGTTGCCGATCGAACGGAAGAATCGTTGTCCAAAGATTGACGTGATAGACACTACCGCGCAGAAAATTTAATGCACATCGAGATTGAGTGAGAGGTTCATGGGGATCAAGGATTGGATCAATCAGAATGTTTTTCACGCTGTTCATAGAAACAACTTAGTTTATGCAGCGTGTTGGGAGGATCCCCGAGTTGATCGCGCGGCTCTTCAGATTGGTAAGAACGATCGAGTCTTGGTGATTACATCGGCAGGCTGCAATGCGCTGGAGTATCTTCTTGATGAACCCGAACATGTTTACGCTGTAGATCTCAATTCTCGCCAAAACGCCGTACTGGAATTGAAGTTAGCCGCGATTCGCGTTTTAGAATATAACGAATTCTTCCAGTGGTTCGGCAAGGGTTTTCATCCGCAAGCGAAGCAGCTTTACAAGGACAAGTTGCGTTCCTCACTACCAGAGTCCTTTCGCGCCTATTGGGATCGTTCGATTGGAATGTTTTCCAACAAGCGACGGTCGTTCTATTTCAAGGGTTCATCTGGAACGTTTGCTTGGACGATGAACCTTTATATCAAGCACATCGCTCGACTGTACGAGCCGCTGCTGCGAATGCTGAACGCTGATTCCATCCGCGAACAGTGGAAAATCTATGATAACGAACTGAGAGCCAAGTTCTGGAAGCCGTATGTGAAGTGGGGGTTAGCTAACCCTGGCTTGTTGGCGATTTCGGGGGTACCACGCCCGCAAGTGCTATTGGCTCGTCGGTCACCAGAAACGATTAGTCAACACATGCAGCGTTGTACCGAGTACTGTGTAACGCAGCAGCCGTTGAAGGAAAATTATTTTTGGCGAGTTTACTTGACGGGCGAATTCACGGAGGCGTGTTGTCCAGAGTATTTGAAACCTGACGCGTTTGCTCGGCTCAAGGGAGGCTTGATCGAACGCATTAGTACGCATACTGCGAGTGTCACGGAGTTTCTCGAACAATCTGAAGCAAAGATTTCACGGTTTGCTCTTTTGGATCACTTTGATTGGTTCTACGGAGAAGGTGAAGGAGAGTTGGCACGTGAATGGGATTCTATATTGGCACATTGCACCCCGAATGTGCGCGTCTTATGGCGAAGTATGGGGCAAGAAACCGACTTCGTGAATGATTGCCGGATTCGGTATCAAGGTCGAGAAATGAGACTTGCAGAAGTCATTGCGTATGACGAGGAGTTTGCCGCTGAATTGTTTGCCAAAGAGCGGACGAGAACCTACCAAAGTTTACGAATTGCAACATTGAGATAAGAGGTTGTTATGGGACTTTGGGATGACATGAAGGTGTTGTACGAAGTGAATTTTAAGTCGATCCGCGGGAATACACATGCGGAACGCCTCGATTGTTTTTATGCCCCTCAGGCCTCTCTTTACGATGGTTTTCGTGAAAAGTTCTTGCATGGGCGGCGAGAAATGATCACTAAATTGCCATTGGAACCAGGAGCTATCTGGATCGACTTAGGCTGCGGTACTGGTTCCAATCTAGAGTATGTTGCTGAGAAAATTCCAACACTGAAGCACGTCTATTTGGTCGATTTGAGCGCCTCACTTTTAGAGATTGCGAAAAAGCGAATCGCTCATCACAATTGGACCAATGTATCGATCTTGCGCGATGATGTTTCAAAGTGTTTACTCGCTGAAGCCTTCGCCGATATTGCGACATTTTCTTATTCGCTCACGATGATTCCCGATTGGTTTCAAGCGATTGCTTTAGCGCAGCGGATGTTAAAGCCGAGTGGCGTTATTGGTGTAGCTGACTTTTATGTGGCTCGGAAGTATCCAGATCCTGGGCGGGCTAAACATTCGCGTTGGCTGAAAGCATGGTGGAAATATTTTTTCGCACGCGATAACGTGATGTTGAACGAAGATCATCTTCCATTTTTGGAACGCCACTTCCAAACGGAATGGATCGAGGAATTGCAGCGTACGATTCCCTATATTCCATTTCCTAAAGTGCCGTATTACGGTTACATAGGCAAGAAGGTCGGTGAATCTTCATCTTCGAATTAGGCGCAAGTCGTCAAGCACCTTTCGATATGCAGGCGCACGAATTCCAGTATCTCAGTCGCATTGCGTTCGAAGTGAAGTTCGTGATAGAGACCATCCCAGAGTTTTAGCGTGAGATTGGGATGACGCTCTGCGAAATGCTGAGTTGAGGCAGCGGATGTGATTTGATCGTCGCTGCCATGCATGAGCAACATGGGGATGGTATACGAGTGGGTTGATTTTAAGAGTTCACGACCCGACTCGAGCATGGTGTATCCGAGTGCGATCGAAACGGTGCGTCGGACCAATGAATCTTGACGAAACTGCTCGACAATCGCGATATCATGCGTCAAATCTTTAGGCTTTAATCCATGTGCTAATTGAACCAGGGGAAACCAAGGTAGAAGCAATTCACCGAAGAACACTTTCAGTCGCGGTGGAGCATGTGTCGGGGTTAACAGTGGGCTCGATACGATGGCTGCCGCAACATTGTCTGTATTGTTTTCAGCGAGAAATTTGAGGACTAACGCTCCACCGAGGCTTTGGCCATATACTACTAGAGGGCCTTGGCTAGTTTTTGTCGCGTAGTTGCATAAAGAGTGGATATCGTTCTGTAGGACTTCAAACGAAGGCATCGGGCCAGCTGTTTTTCCGTGCCCACGGTGATCGTAGCCGATGACACGATAACCATGCTTGACAAAAAAAGATGCTACTGAGCTGTAGCGACCAGAGTGTTCACCGAGCCCATGGACTAAGCCGATCGTGGGCTGCTTCGTAGAAGAAATTGCATCCGACGGTGTCCACTCTTGTGCAAATAGAGTTTGTTGATCAGATGTGGGGAGAGAGAATTCTCGATGCTTGATGGTATTTGACATTCGAGCATTGTATACCAAACCCCACACGCAACAAAGAAGTGCGTGTGGGGGGAAGTTGGATCCACTAGTTTTTGGTGCTGATACAATACATGTGTTTGTTGGAGCGAACGTAGAGTTCACCACCACTGATTGCAGGTGTGGAGCTAAAATCTTCAGCATCGTTTGTCACTCGATTTACGGCGAGCGACTCAAGTTTGTCGGTTGCCTTGAGTACATGCATATCGCCGTTTCGAGTCACGAAATAGATCTTACCATCGGCAAGAATGGGCGAGCCATAATCTTGGCCGCCACGTCCGCCACCGCCACCACGTCGTCCACCACCTGGTGGGCCACCGGCAGGGGCTGCTGCCGGTGCTGCATTGGCGGCAGGTAATCGGCCTTGGAAAATCTCTGCACCCGTTTTGGCATCGATGCAGTTTGCTACGCGGCCTGAGAAGAAATAGATTCGACCATCATAGTAAACGGGGGTGGAAATTCGATTGTTGTTGCGACCGCGCCAGACGACGTTGGTTTGCGTGGTATCTTTCTTGCCACCAGCCTTCACCGCAATCGATCCGCCGCCACGACCTTCGATGCCATAGATAATTCCATCATGTTCGATAACGCTTGAGCAATAGGAGTCGGAGTCCATCGCTTCGCAATACCAAGTCAATTTGCCAGTGTCGGGATCGAGCCCCCAGAATTCATAAGGGACTCCCAAAACGACTTGTGTTTTGCCCTCTTCACTTTTAGCCAGCACGGGAGTGCCCCATGTGCTTGCTAGGCCTTCCGCTTCGGCTCGCCAAAGTTCTTTGCCGGTTTCTTTGTCGAGCCCAATGATTGCTTGGCTTTCTGCTGCCGCGGTAACAATCAAAGTGTTGTTGTATAAGATCGGACTGCAAGCGGATCCCCAACGTCGACCATCAAGCCCATCGCCAACTTTGGTTTGCCAAAGTTGTTTGCCGTCGAGATCGAATGCGAGAGCTCCGCTTTTGCCGAAGAAGACGTAAACATTCTTGCCGTCTGAAACCGGTGTGTGGGAGGCATAGCCATGTTCGGCGAACATTCCGCCGAATTCATCTTCCGGTAACACAGCTGGTACGCTCTTGTCCCAAATTATTTTTCCGGTCGCTTTGTCTAAGCAAACGAGGTGACGCTTGAGTTTCGATTGATCGCCGTCGCTACCATCGACACCGTAACCACTCCAGCAGGTGACGAAGATTTTGTCGCCGACGATAATAGGACTGGATGATCCGGGACCTGGTAACGCAATTTTCCACTTGAGGTTTTCTGTCGCACTCCAGGTCGTTGGAGCTGGATCTGTTTCCGAGGAGACACCGGAACCGTTAGGGCCTCGAAACCGGGTCCAGCCATCTTCAGCGGAGAGCTGAGTGGTCCATGCAGCACAAGAAAGCAGACCGATTCCCAGCTGTGCCAAGAATCTATGCGAAAAATCGCCCATGGGCGTAAGCTCCAAAACGTCGAAGATTTGATATGCAACAGAAAGCCATCTGCCTGGGTAACCCCCAGGTTGGCCGTCAGTATCGCATTTTTTGCCAAAAAAAAGCAAATAGAAGTGCTCGATTTTCCTTGGGTTTGGTTTGGAAAGGAGCTTTCAACTTTCCACCGTCCCGCTATGCACTTTCCGAGGGGGAGTAGAATATAATGGACCATGCCCACCTCCCTACTATCCCGCCTGGTTTTGACCATGTTTGAATCGAGATACACGATGCCAATTTCCACCAAGATTCACCAGCGAGTAAGGCAACTCCATATTCGGCAAGCCTTACTTTGGCTCTTCGCTGTGACAACGCTCCACGCCCCTGTACTCGCCCAAGAATTCGATTTCGCGCATCGGATTGTTCCCATATTGCAGAAGAAGTGTGGCGAGTGTCATGCGGGAAAAGAGAAACAGGGTGGATACTCGATCAATACGCGCGAAAGCACGATTGAGGGAGGCGATTCGGAAAAGAAGATCCTCGCCAAACCGATTGAGGAAAGCGAGTTGATTCGACGGATCCTTTCCGATAATCCCGACGAGCAAATGCCGCCGGAAGGAGAGCGGCTCTCGAAAGAGGAAGTAGCGACCCTGAAAGAATGGCTAAGTCTTGGGGCGCCGTGGGAACCAGGCTACAGTTTCGGTGCTGAAGAGTATGCGCCACCACTTAAGCCTCGTCGTCCTAACTTGCCTCCTGCAAGCGATCCAACACGGACTCATCCGATCGATCGATTCTTGGATTCGTATCGAGCTGACTTAAAGCTCCCCATTCTGCCAACGATTGATGATGCGGCTTTTGTGCGTCGCGTCTATCTCGACATCATCGGTTTGTTGCCAACACCCAGTGAGGTTACCAACTACGTTAAGAATCCAGAACCTGACAAGCGCGAGAAATTGGTACGTGAGTTATTGAACCGCAATATGGATTATGCCGAACATTGGTTGACGTTCTGGAATGACTTGTTGCGCAATGATTACTCGGGGACGGGCTTTATCACGGGTGGACGACGACAAATTTCAGGTTGGCTTTACAACGCTTTAGTTACGAACCAACCGTATGATTCGATGGTGCGTGAACTCATTGCGCCGCCAACCGAAGAGAGTGCGGGTTTTGGGATGGGAATACGGTGGCGCGGCACGGTAAGCGCCGGCCAAACTGTTGAGATTCAATTCGCACAGAACTTAGGACAGTCCTTCTTAGGTATCAACTTAAAGTGTGCTTCGTGTCACGACAGTTTCACCGATCGCTGGAAGTTGACCGACTCTTATGGACTTGCGGCGATCTATGCCAACGAGACATTGCAAATCCATCGCTGCGATAAACCGATCGGTAAGGAAGCCAAAGCCGCATGGCTGTTCCCTGAGCTTGGGAACATCGATGCAGCTTTGCCACAGAAGGAACGTCTGAAGCAATTGGCCGACTTGATGACCCATCCCGATAATGGTCGTTTCACGCGGACTATGGCCAATCGAGTTTGGCATCGCTTGATGGGGCATGGGATTGTGCATCCAACTGATGCGATGGAAACCAAACCTTGGAATGAAGATTTGCTCGATTTCCTCGGTATTGAATTCTCCGAAAGAAAGTATGACTTGAAGGAATTGATTTTCCTGATCGCAACGTCAGATGCATATCGAACGCAAGTGGAACGCATTCAAGAGCGAGAAAGCCAAGTTGAGTATCGCTACGCAGGTCCACAAGCGAAACGCATGACAGCAGAACAATTCGTCGATGCCGTGTGGCAACTTACCGGAGCTGCACCGAAAGCTATTGATGCCCCAGTCTCGCGCGGTCTTCCCAATGATCCAGCCAATAAAGAAGTTGGAGCTTTGCAGGGGAATTGGATTTGGGCCGAATCCGCTACGCAACCTGGTGGACCGGCTGCGGGAGAGAAAGTTGTTTTCCGCAAGAAGTTTTCCATTCAGGGTGAAGTGACTCGCAGCAGCGGTGTCATTACCTGCGACAACAGTTACATACTGTGGATCAATGGCAATAAAGTGGGCGAAGATGGGAATTGGGAAAATATAGAATTGTTTGAGCCCAGTAAATTCCTTGTTCAAGGCGAGAATGAGATTGTGGCTTTGGGGGGAAACGGAGGTAATGGTCCAAATCCGGCTGCTTTGTACATCGAAATGTTGGTGGAAACGGAGAAAGGCATTTCGCGTGTGGCCACTTCGACAGAATGGGAAGTTGCGACTGGGACCCCAGACAATCAAGGCAAGCTTAGTGGAGATCAGGTAAAGTGGAGACCAGCTACTGAGGCGGCTGGTCCGTGGGGGGGCAGACTCAACGGCGAATTGCAACAGTCGTTGTCGCGAGGATTGAGCGTCGGTAATAAAATGGCTCGAGCTTCGCTCATGAAAGGCGACTTCTTGATGCGAAGTTTAGGAAGACCGAACCGAGATCAAGTGGTTACTGTTCGTCCAACGGAATTGACACAATTAGAAGCGATGGATTTATCCAACGGTCAAACATTGGCCGATTGGTTAAAACAAGGTGGTGTACTCTGGCACAGCTTGGTCCAAAAAGCGAAAGCCGACGGAAAAGATGAAAAGCAAGTGATCGGACAATTGTATCTGCAGGCGCTGTGTCGTTTGCCGACTGACGCCGAATGGGCTGCGATTGATGAGTTGGTTGGACAAGAGATCGAAGCTGTTGAAATGGAAGACATACTGTGGGCAATTGTGATGTTGCCCGAATTCCAATATGTTCGCTAAGACATAAATTCCAAAAGTTAGAAAAAGAACAAGCATCATTACGAGGATGATCACGAATATGTTGAGCCATTTTGAACCCGAGCATGGTGCGCCGAAAGGCGAAGTCCGTCGCGATTTTTTGAAGAAGCTGGCTGCCGCATCGGCTGCAGCTTGGATGGCGTCGGAACCCACTCGATTGTTTGCTTTGCCCGATGGTGCAAAGATCTTGAACCCACAAGCGAAGGCCGACTCGATCATCGTGTTGTGGATGGGTGGTGGTATGGGCGCACCCGACACTTTCGATCCGAAACGGTATGAACCATTTGAAGTAGGTAAGGAAGTCGCATCGGTATTGAGCACCTTCCCAGCGATTCAAACCAATGTCGATCCTATTCAGATCAGCCAAGGCTTAGAGAATATCGCCCAGGTGATGGATCGTGCGACGTTGGTGCGTTCGCATGTGCAACCCGATCTTGGCAGCATTCTCCATTCACGTCATCAATATCATTGGCATACCGGTTACGTTCCTCCGCAAACCGTTGCTTGCCCGCACATCGGCTCGTGGATCGCGCGCGTGCTGGGACCAAACAACCCTGTTATCCCACCGTTCATCAATATTGGCCAACGCTTAGAGGGTGTTGGCGAACAAGAGGAACTCAAAGCTTTCACTACGGCGGGCTTCTTCGGTAGTGAATATGGCCCGATGAATCTACCCTATCCAGAGGAAGCCGCCGTTTCGGTACGACCTCCCAAGGGGATGGAATTGTCTCGCTTTCAAAATCGACATAAGTTCTTTAAGAAGTTGGTCGACAGCAATCCCAACCGCGATCAAATGAGCGACTTCCAACGCGACTCGATGATCCGATCGATCGACGGCGCGTATCGATTGCTCGAGTCCAAGGAACGAGATGCTTTCGATATTTCACTGGAGCCTAAGGAAAGTTACGACAAGTACGACACAGGTCGATTCGGACGAGGGTGTTTGTTGGCGCGACGACTAGTCGAAGCAGGCGCACGTTATGTCGAAGTGACGACCGAATATGTTCCATTTTTGCATTGGGATACACATGCTGATGGGCACACCACACTGGAGAGAATGAAGAAGGAAATTGATCGGCCGATCGCGCAATTGATTCTCGATTTGGAGGCCAGTGGATTGTTGAATCGAACCCTAGTGATCTTGGCCAGTGAATTCAGCCGCGACATGTTAATGGAAGGGCAGCCAGGCTCAGATGCAGCAGATCAAGCGGAGAAAGTGGATCGCTTGATGGAGATGAAACACTATGGCTTGCATCGGCATTTCACCGGCGGTTCGAGCATTGTGATGTGGGGCGGTGGTGTCAAGAAAGGCTTCTTGTACGGCAAGACAGCCCCTGAGCGTCCTTGTATTGCGATCGAGAATCCGCTGAATGTTACCGATCTGCACGCAACGTTGATGCATGCGATGGGCATCAGTCCGAAGACGGTCTTCGAGATCGAGCAACGTCCGTTTTATGTCACCGAAGATGGCAAAGGTCAGCCACGCATGGAACTGTTTGCTTAATCTATGTTATAGGGCATTGTAGCAACATATTGCGAATGATCCGTTCTGTAGATCACAACGCACGTTCGCCGTTTTGGCGAAGGTGCGTTGTTCGTTTCTTCTACCTATCTTTCCGCCAAGAAACTTACTTCGAAGACGCCTTTTCCGCTTGAGGGAACAGAGTTTGTGCTCGGCGATAGTTGAGGGGTTCATTTACGCGTATCGCTTCCAAAGCCTCTTGTGCTTCAGGCAGCGGGCATACTCGAAGATAATTGATGATGGGCAAACGGAGGCGAAGTTCATCTTTCTCTGATTTGTTGTATAGATCGAGAAGAGCTTTGCAATATTTCCATTGTTGCCATCGGGCTAAGTCCGATACGACTAAATCAGCCATCTCAGGGCGTTGTAAAACGAGAGCCATCGACTCGGCCAATCGCTCTTGAGAAAGCTTCTTTATATCGTCGCCTTGAACGCGAAGCGCTAGTAGGGTCGAAAATACGTCGGAGAACTCGCTTTTGGGGTTGGTGAGGAATTCCGACTCAACACGAGTCAGGCCGCGTTCACCCAGCAAGGTAATGTAGGTCGATATTGCCGCATCGAGCCCGATCGATTCTCGGATCAATACGCCCGTCTTTGATTCCAGCTCTCTTTGTTTGTAATAGATGTCGAGAAGCTCGTCGAAGATTGCGGCATCGGTCGCTTGACCACAAATTCCCAGAAGAACCCAATCGAGTCTCTTTCGATCGGTGGTGTGTTTCTCATTGCGCAAAGAATCCTTGAGTTTCTCTGGCTGTAGATAAGGTTTGAGCAGTTGCAGATCTTCGATGGATGTTTTACCAAGTTCATTGAAGCAATCATCGGCGATCAGTGTTGATGGTGAATCGCGATGATCAAAGAAGAACTTGAGTTTCGCTAGTTTGGTCGGGGTCCCCGTTGCCAATTGCGAAATGCCTCGCAGGTATTCGATATCGTTGCGCTCGATGGCAACTGGCGCTACCCACTGGAACTCAGTCTCTTCGCCATAACCCTTCACAAGATACATTTTTTTCGCAGCCAGCGATTCAAAGGTTGGCACAGTTAAGGTAGTTTTATTCTTCTTTTCAGTGATCGATTTCAGCGGCTCCACTACTTCAAACTCTGCCAAAAAGAGTCCGGGCTCATCCGTGTGTGGCATCGAACGTATACATACCGCAATATGAAATTCCGAGACATCGTTGAGTTCATCGAGGAAGGAAGGTTGGACGCCCGCACAAAAAGGACAGGGGTTGGCAAAACGAGGCGTTGCAGTAATTGCAACCAAAACGAGCAAGCCGATCTTGAAGATGTTCCTGACAGGAATGGGGAGAGTCGGCATGAAGTTCATCTCAGTTGGCAGTAAAGTCATTGCGGTCGATGCGTTGATACCAGGGAGGGAAGCTTATCTCGTCCATGCGTTGTTCTACAAGGGCAAGACGCGACTGAAAATACCAACTGAGATGGGGGAATGAATCGCTTAATTGCTTGCAAAGGTCTCGCAAGATTTTTTGGGACTCGATTTTTCCATCGAGACGTCGCACCGTTTTGATCTGAAGCACCTGAAAGCCTTGGATTTTCAAGCGTTCTCGCCAGAGATTGGGATTCGAGTCTTGATTGCGTGCTTCGAAGATCCAAACAATCGATAGATTAGAGTTATTTTGTGAAGGGGCGCAGAGTTGTTGAGCGTGTACGTTGGGGGCGCGAGAGGCGTCGACCACAACGAGCCAACCACCTGCCAAAACGCGAGTGAGTGGGAGTAGGGATGGGTCTTCGACGAAGATTACGGGGCGAGGATCTTCTTCGGGCTGGGACAGGCATGTTAAGGGGGCCGCAGCCAAGGCGCACAGCACGCATAAGAAAATCATCATACCCATACTCCTAGACAAGATTGATCACGTCTTGCTATTGTATTGCAGGTGCAGTACGTGTGCAAGACGATGTGCCAGATGGGTCTTAGGTCGATTGAGACTATGGTCTGCGAAGATGTTTGGCTCTGCAGAATAAGGATTTTAGTCGCAGCTTGGCCTTGAACAGGCCTTTAGGAGGTAGTGGGCGAGTATTCCAATTAACACTAACGGCCCGCGAAGCGGCCGGGTCGCGCTCGAACCAGTGCTCGACCAGCGATTCAATAGGAAGGGCGTGGCTTATCCAGAATTCGCGAAGAGATCGATAGCGTTCCAGAATGGCGTGTGCGTGTTGTCGGACTTCAAGGTCCTTCTCGTTAGCAACATGTCCTTTGGGGACAGCCCACACGAAAGCCCCTTTTTCTTTACTGAATGTTTCAACATGAAAAAAATCGCGCTCGACGAACTTGCCCGTTGCTTGCTGTTGCTTGTGCGCTTCCACGAAAAATTCTATCGCATGATCAGGATAACCAAACAATAGACCAAAGCCTTTGAATCTTAATTCCGGCTCGGCTCGATCCACGGTTTCGATGATAGTTTGGGGAGAGCTATTCTCGTCTAAGCCAAGCGATTGGAAAAAGCTTGCTTGTTGAGCCAGCAGGCGTTTGAGCACGGGAATGTTGGCGACATAGCCTTCTGCATATTTTTTGCCATCGTAGCTTTGATGAAAGGTGAGTACACCCGCAGTGATACGACCTGGTATCTCAAATTTATCGAGAATTTGTTTCATATCGCGAACTTCATTGGGTTCCCCGTCTGCTTCAGCAAAACGTGTATTCCAAAAGCCGGTGCTCATCGGCTTGAGGTCGGCAAAGAGTGTGTATAAACCTTCATGGTCAAGGAGATCCTGCAATGTTGCGCGGGCTGTGGTTTGCAGAGATTCGGGAAGCTGTGAAAAATGAAAGCCGGATTGCGAAGTGCCATGAACAACTTCCATATTGCAGCGCGACGGCTGCGCAAAGGCTACAGACGAGGCAAGGCTAAGCAGAAAAACAAATAGTGCAATAGTAGGAAGTCGTATCATGCATGGCTCAGTGGGGTTAGCTGAAACGCGTCGTGGGTTTATCTAGTCTATTTGATGGAGTGAGAGATGCAATAGAGTTGCATGTGTGTGGAGGGAATACAGGGTGAACTACCCCACGTTTTTGCTTTGTCGCGGGAATCGATTTGACCTGTGGGGACTAAAGTGTCTACGCTACTAATGTCGCCCGGGCATTGGAGCTGTTCCACAAAGTGAGAAGCATTATGGCATCGATTCATCTGTCTCGAAGAAGTCTCTTGTTGGCCAGTGGAACGGCAATGTTTGTGGCCCCATGGCTAAAGCCGCTAACTGCCAATGAAGTGCGTTTGACGCCTGGTGCCGTGCAGTTCAGTCCTGAAATAGAGCCGCTGGTGCGGTTGATTGAGGAGACTTCCCGCGAACAGCTGTTCAACGTTATCGCGCAGCGTATCAAGAACGGTACAACTTACACCGAAGTGTTGGCGGCTACTTTACTCGCCGGAATACGCAATGTGCAGCCACGTCCAAACGTCGGGTTCAAATTTCATTGCGTTATGGTCATGCACGCAGCTCATCAAGCGACGTTGGCAGCCAAGGATGAACAGCGTTGGTTTCCACTCTTTTGGTCGATCGATTATTTTAAGCGTTGCCAAGATCAAGATCGCAATGAGGGTGATTGGACAATGAATGCGGTTGAACGCACCACCGCATCTGCCGAACAAGCGCTTAAGGAATTGGCAAGCGCGCTAGAAGAGTGGGATGTAGAACGGGCTGATGTAGCGGCTGCGACTGCTGCCCACGTCGCTACGCCAGCTCAATTGCTCGAAGTGTTTGCGCGATATGGAGCTCGCGATTTTCGGAATATCGGACATAAGGCTATTTGGGTCGCTGGTGGTTTTCGAACGTTAGAGGTGATTGGCTGGCAACATGCAGAGCCTGTCATGCGAAGCTTGGCATTTGCGTTACTAAATCACAACGACGAGCCGAATCCTTCGAAGAACGATTTGGCGGCGGACAAGTCGGGGCGATCGAATTGGGAATTGGTATCGAAACTGAATTCGAATACGACCTCGTTGTCGTTGGATAATGCGTACACGCAGCAATGGCTCGAGGCGTCGCGCACAGAAAACCCATCCTCGTTGGCTCAGCTTACTCTTGAAGGATTGAATCGAGGCGTTTCGCCAAGGAGTGTCATCGATGGGATTTACACCGCAGCCTCGGAAATGGTAATGCGACAACCAGCTATCGTTCCCTTGCACGCCATCACATCTTCCAATGCGTTGCAATATCTTTATCGAACTGTTCAAGCCAATGATCTGCGGCAATGGCTATTGTTGCAGAACGCTTCGTTCATCGGACATTTCCGCGAATCGGCAGCAGCCAGAGGTGGGCTTTCTAAAAGCAACTTGTTAGAGCTGACCGCAGCGGACAAGCCACTGACATCGGCGAGAGATGTTTTCTCGCTTTTGGGTGACAACCGAGAGGAGGGAAGCCGCGCCATTTTGAAGTATGTGCAAGATGGGGGAGACCTGTCCCAGATGTTGCAGGTGGCTCGCGAAATGGTGCTGCTTAAAGGTACCGATTCCCACGATTACAAATATAGCTCGGCGATCTTCGAGGATTTCCGCTATTGCTCGCCAGCTTGGCAAGCGAAAGTGCTTGCCGCTTCATCTCATTTACTGACAAGTTCAAAGCAGCCGGATAATGGATTGAAAGCCCGGATTGAGGCGGCGTTTGCCTAAGAAGAAGGTGGAATACTCCCCCTCAAATTGGTATGATAGAGGGTGTTCCATGACCCTCCTGCCCCCTCCCCTTCTCGTTGATTCCTACCATGCCGATGAAGTGCCTGTTCGTATTTAGCGCTATCGCAGTTCTGTCGGGGAGTTTTCTTCACGCGGCAGATGAGACAACGCTCTATGAAACGAAAGTGAAGTCCGTTCTGCGTGAGCGGTGTTTTGCCTGTCATGGCCCGTTACGACAGGAGGGCGACTTGCGGCTCGACACCGTCGAATTGATGAAAAAAGGGAGTATGTCTGGTAGCGTGATTCAGCCCAGCGATGCTTCTGCGAGTTTATTGATTCAGCGCATCATCACAGAAGATATTCACGAACGCATGCCACCTGAAGGCGAAGGAGAAAAAGTCCCCGCTGAGGTGGTTAAAATATTGACCGATTGGATCAATTCTGGTGCACATGCCCCTCCCCATGAAAAGCCAGAGCCAGGGCCTGCTGACCATTGGGCTTATCAACCCATCGTCGCTCCTAACGTTCCGTTGCTGGCGGGTGAATCTCCAATCGATGCCCTGATCAAGTTGCAATTAAACGAACAGCAACTGACGCCCAATCCACAGGCGCCGCCGGAAGTACTTTTGCGCCGGTTGTATTTTGATTTGATCGGTTTACCTCCGCCGCCAGAAGAACTCGCGAAGTTACCTGAGCAGTTTGATCGAGCGTGGTATGAAGCAACGGTGGATAAGCTTCTGCAAGATCCTCGATACGGCGAACGCTGGGGACGACATTGGATGGATGTGTGGCGTTACAGCGACTGGTGGGGGCTCGGTGATCAATTGCGAAATAGTCAACAACATGTTTGGCATTGGCGCGATTGGATCATCGAAGCGTTGAATCAAGATCGACCCTATGACGAGATGGTTCGATTAATGCTCGCAGCAGATGAGTATAAACCTGATGATATTGGAGATCTGCGAGCGACCGGATTTTTAGTACGCAATTACTTCTTGTTCAATCGCAATCAATGGATGGAAGATACCGTCGAGCATGTGAGCAAGGGATTCCTTGGTATTACGATGAATTGTGCCAAGTGTCATGATCACAAATATGATCCGATAGGACATGCAGAGTATTACCAGATGCGGGCCATCTTTGAGCCGTATCATGTTCGTTTGGATATGGTGGAAGGCGTGCCCGACGTCAATCGCGATGCGATTCCACGAGTTTATGATGGTTGGCTAGACTTACCAACGTATCGCTTTGTACGCGGTGACGAACACCAGCCCGATAAATCAAAAGTCATTGCGCCTGGGGTACCAGCGTTTTTGGCAAGCGATGCATTCAAGATTGAAGATGTAGCGTTGCCTGATGTCGCCTGGCAGCCACAACGTCGAGAGCTGGTTCGCAACAATCTCCGCCAAGTCGCGCAGCAAAATATTGCTGACGCAGAAGCGGAGTTGAAGGGAGCCATGGAAAAATATGTCGCGGCGAAAAAAGAGTTCGATTCGCTCCCACCGCCATCAGCGCTCCCGCCATCGGCTGAAGACAAGACTCTGATAGATGACAAATTCGAGACATTGAACTCTGAAAGTTGGGGCACAATCGGTGGCGATTGGGTTTTGACGCCTAAGAAGTTATCGCAGAATCAAGATGGGCAAAGTCGTTCGGTGTTACGCTGGAAAGGAACGCCACCTCAAGATTTTGATGTTACTTTGAAGTTTGCAATCCGTGGCGGAAGTTTGTACCGCAGCGTCGGGATATCGTTCGATTGCACCCATGATGGCGGAACAACTCCGCTGAAACCTTCCGATCATGAGGCGATGGTTTATGTCAGCGCACATGGGCCTGATCCGAAGGTTCAAGGTTCTTATTTGGTCGATGGCAACTATCAATATCCGGGTGATGGCCGAGTACCGCAGCCCATTGAGTTGAACAAGACGTATGAATTGCGGCTTCAGGTTCGCGGTGATTTAGTAAACGCTTCGTTGGACGGTGCTCCTAAGTTAGCTTGGAAGATTCCCGGCGGTCGACATCAAGGTGCATTGCAATTCACGACCTTTGACGTGTTGGCCGACTTTTATGAAGTGCGCCTTCAACCTTTGTCACCCAATGTAGTACTTCGTCAACCGGGATCGGGAGCTGCATTGGATGTGGCAGCCGCTTTCAAGCTTGCTGAATTAGAGAAGTTAGCTTCTGAGCAAAAATTGAAATGGCGACAAGCTGAATTGGAGAGTCTGGCGTTAAGGGAGCAAGCCTGGAAGGCGATTTGGCATGTGGAGCATCTCGTGCGCGACACCAATGTCGGGCCGAAAGACCTCGAGGAAGCGCGAGCTGCAGTGACTACAGCCCAAAGCCAAGCGATCGATGCACAAAATCAAACAGCACTTGCCAACGCAGTCTTCAAACTGACGACTGCGGAAGCCAATCTCATTCGCAGTGCAGCGGATAAGAAAGAGACGGCGGAAAGGGAAGTCAGTCAGGCGAAGGGTGTTGTGAGTGCGGCTGAAAAGAAATGGACCGACAAGCAGGGTGAGTTGCAACCGTTTGAGGGAGCACGTTGGGCAGCAACACGCTTTTTGAATTCAGGGGCCGACGATCCTGTGGTCGAATTTCCGAGCATAAGCACGGGCCGGCGCAAGGCTTTGGCCGAGTGGATTACCGCGAAGTCCAATCCGCTGACAGCCCGCGTTGCCATCAATCACATTTGGACACGGCATTTCGGTGAGCCTTTGGTGGCGAACGTTTTTGATTTTGGACTCAAGGGGACAGAGCCCACCCAAAGGAAGCTGGTCGATTATCTGGCTCATGAATTGATGGCCAACGGCTGGAGCATGAAACATATTCATCGCCAGATCTTGTTGTCGGCTGCTTATCAGCGTAGTTCTTCGTTGCTCGGTACGGAGGCGAACATGCAGCGCGATCCCGACAATCGCTTTTTGTGGCGCCGCAGCCCTATTCGTATCGAATCGCAAGCGGTGAGAGATTCCGTCTTGAGTTTGGCAGGTACGCTGGATGAAACTCGTGGTGGTCCTCCTGTATTGCCCGCAGAACAAGAAGCGTCAAAACGTCGTAGTCTTTATTTCTTTCATTCGAACAACGAACGAAACATGTTCTTGCAAACGTTTGATGAGGCGATGGTGAAAGAATGTTATCGACGCGAACAAAACATCATTCCGCAACAAGCTTTAGCCTTAAGCAATAGTCCCTTGGTTTTGGATGCGGTACCCGCGATCGCAGCGCGTCTGACGAGTATTGCTAAAGAAGACGATGCTTTTATTCGAGCCGCTTTCAGCCAATTACTGGGCGTAAAGGCATCAACGGCGGAGCTAGAAGCTTGTCAAAGGGCGATGGAGCATTGGCGAAAGTTACCGGATGAAGGATTAGGAGCTGGTAGTGGACAGCGTGAGCGCGTGATGTTGGTTTGGACTCTCATTAATCACAATGATTTTGTGACTGTGCGATAAGAGGAAAGATTTCGTATGAATTCGAATCGAAGAATAAATGAAGCGGATGGGAATCGCATGGAAATGAGACGCCGCCAATTTCTTTCCCATAGCGGTTTAGGTTTCGCAGGTTTAGCGTTAGGAGCGATGCTGCATCGCGATGGATATAGCAGCGATGGCACGTGGCAACCGCCAACAGGCCAGCCCCATTTTCCAGCTAAAGCGAAGAGTGTCATCTGGCTGTTCATGAATGGTGGTGTAAGCCACATGGAAAGCTTCGATCCCAAGCCAATGTTGACAAAATACGCAGGCAAGACGATCGCCGAGACCCCATTTGCGGATGTACAAGATCCAAAGAAACTTGCCATTGAACGACTGGTTGTACCGGATGGGAATGGCAATCAGCGCAACACCTTGTATCCATTGCAGGTGGGCTTCAAAAAACATGGCGAAAGCGGTATCGAGGTTAGCGATTGGTTCCCACACATTGCGCGGCAGGTGGATAAGTTAGCGATTGTTCGCTCGATGTGGACGACCGATAGTAATCATGGGGCGCAAACACAGTTTCATTCGGGACGCCATCAAAATGACGGAGACTTCCCAACGCTGGGGGCTTGGGTTCACTACGGTTTAGGGAGCCTCAATGAAGATCTACCTCAGTTTATCTCGATGGGATTTCGCGAGTATTGGAACAAGAAGGATGGGCATTATCTTGGACCCGAACATGATGCCGTACCATTGCGAGTTGATCCTAACTCACCACTTGATTTTGGTAAGCCCGCTCGCGAATTCTCGGCAGATGGAAAACGCATCGGAAGCGACTTGATTCACGAATTGAATTCGCTGCGCGGTCAAGCATATCCGCATGACCAAGCGTTGGCTGCGCGGATTGCCTCGTATGAACTCGCGTTTCGTATGCAGACATCCGTGCCAGAAGTGGTTGATTTCTCGCAAGAGACTGCTGACACACAAACGCTCTATGGATTGGATGACGCGCACACTCGACCGTTTGGTATGCAGTTGCTTGCCTCACGTCGCTTGGTCGAACGCGGAGTCCGCTTTATTCAAATCCAGCATGGAGGTGGTGGCGCGGGTGCATGGGATGCACATGGTGGTTTAAAAGGTAATCATGAGAACAACTCGCGCGCGGTTGATAAGCCTATTGCCGGATTGTTATCGGACCTCGAACGTCGCGGTTTACTTGACGACACCATTGTCGTGTTTGCGACGGAATTCGGTCGAACCCCAGGAACTCAAGGCTCTGATGGGCGAGACCATCATATCTTTGGATTTTCTGTATGGATGGCGGGAGGTGGCATCAAGGGTGGTGTCGTACATGGGGCTACCGATGAGATTGGTTTCCATGCTGTGGAAAACCGTCATTATGTGACGGACATTCATGCTACAATTCTTCACCAGCTTGGGCTCGATTCGCGACGGTTGGAAATTCCGGGTAGAAAGCGAATTGAAATCGATCACGGCAAAGTGATTTCCGAGATCCTTGCCTAGTCCTTTCCAAGTATACTGAAAGGGCTTTGTTTATCATTTGTGCGATTATGAAACCGTGTAGCGAGTTGTTCATGCTCAAGCAGATTGGTTGCATCAGTGTTGCCCTGTTGCTGATGACCCTAATCGAGAAGGGGATTTGTGCTCAAGGACTGGAAGCGGAGCTGCAAAAAGAATCTATCGAGAGTTTGATTCAAGCTTCGGTGGAGCTAGGAGATCCGGCTCGAGGCGCGATCGTATTTCACCAACCTACGTCGACCTGCGCTCAATGTCATAACACGGACGACGAGAGCCGAACGGTATTGGGGCCCGACCTTTCTCAATTGTCGGTAGCACGAAATGGGAAGCCCATTTCAGATACTGAACTTGTGGAAGCCATTCTTAAGCCATCGCAGTTCATCGACAAAAAATATCGCAGTGTTATTGTAGCTACGGCGGATGGTGAAACGTTGACGGGAATTGTTGTCAGCGAAAATGACAAACAGTTGGAATTGCGCGAAGGCTCACCCACAGGGAAAGTATTGGCGATTGCGAAAGAAGATGTGGAAGCGATCAAGGAGAATCCGCTGTCCATTATGCCAGCAGGGCTCATGAACAACCTTCAAACTCGGCAACAGTTTCTGGATCTTGTAAAGTACCTTATGACGATGCGAGAGGGTGGGCGAACGAAAGCGATCGAACTGAAGCCATCCGCTGCTTTGCTCGCGGTCCGAATTCCAGAATATGAAAATCACTTAGATCACGCTGGCTTGATTTCGAGTTGGGATGATGAATCTCTCAAACGTGGTGAGGCCATCTATACTCGTGTATGTGCGAATTGCCATGGCACGAAAGATCAACCCGGCTCCCTCCCTACGTCGTTGAGATTTGCGGAAGGTAAGTTCAAAAATGGGTCCGATCCGCTATCGATGTATCGGACTTTGACTCGCGGCTATGGGTTTATGGTCGCTCAAACTTGGATGGTTCCTTCCCAGAAGTACGATGTGATCCATTTTATTCGTGAACGATATCTCAAACCACACAATCCATCACAGTACGCCGAGGTCAATGATGTCTACCTCGCTTCGCTGCCAGCTGGAGATACCAAAGGGCCAGCAGCTAGCCAAATCGAAGCTTGGGTCGCGATGGATTATGGACCGAGTCTTACTCATACCTATGAAGTTCCTGGCGAAAAGGAGAATTTTGCCTACAAGGGAATTGCGATTCGCCTGGATCAAGGTGGGGGTGGTGTATCACGCGGCAAACATTGGGGCATTTTTGATACTGATACGTTGCGGATGGCGGCCTCATGGAGGCACGGCGGAAAGGGACAATCACCATTTATCGATTGGCGCGGTATTCAATTTAATGGCGAACATCAGATTCATCCCAAGGTTTCTGGGGATGTTCGATTGTCCAATGCGACCGGGCCTGGTTGGGGCAAACCAAGTACGCACGAGTTGGTTGACAACGAACGAGTCGAGGGGCGCGATGGAAAACGATATGGTCCACTTCCCAAGACTTGGGGCAAATTTCTCGGCTATTACTACCATGATCAGAAGGTTGTATTGAAGTATCAGGTTGGCTCCGCAGCGATCTTGGAATATCCAACGATGCAAGAGGCCAAAGTGTCAGAGAACGAACCTTGGTTAGTGCGACACTTCCAAATTGGATCACGCCAGGAAGAAATGTTGCTACGGGTTATGGATTCGCCAACCACTACTTCTTCGACCGATGGTGATGGAGCGTGGAAATTCTCGACAGGTAATGATGTTCTCGCAGAACTTAATGTGGAGGTTGCCGCTAAAGCTGATGCAACCAATGCTATTGAGTCGTTCACCTTTGATAACACTGGCTATCTGCAAGTTGATGAAGTTGGTGGGTTCGATCCAGCCAAGAATTCCGTTTCAATCGTGGCTCGCATCAAGACCAAGCAAGATGGAACGATTCTGGCGTGGACCGAACCAGGACCCAAGTGGATCCCCAACGGTGAAACGCTTTTCATTCGCGACGGACGCCTCGGTTTCGATATCGGTTGGGTCGGGGCTGTTGCAGGTCGTACGAACATTGATGATGGCAAGTGGCATCTCGTTCGGTGCGATTTGAGTTCAAAAACGGGACAAGTTCAGTTATTTGTTGACGGTAAGCCAGATGGCAGAGGCGTTTTGCAACCGCAAGCGTCTTTGGCAGCAGGCCTCATTCGTATCGGCTATACCGCTCCCAACTTTCCCGAAACAAGTTCGTTTGTTGGTGAAGTGGATGAAGTACGCATCTACAATCGAGTACTCCCGAAAAACTGGACATGGGACGCTGCAGCGGATGAGTCGCTGATCGCGTGTTGGCAGCCGAAACAAGTGCGACAAGGCGCAGTTGAAAACGCTGCTACAGTGAATGGCAAACTTGGAGCTGCGAAGATTCAAACGATCGAAAACGCTCAACGCTTCTCGCCTGCACAAACGCTGCCGTGGTCTGTTGCCGTTAAAGGAGATGTCGCTGGTTTGGCTTGGGTAGAACAGGACGGGATGCTTTGCTTGAAAATCCCAGCCGGAAAAGAGGCTCGACGTTTGGCCGTTATGGCACGCGCCGCTAAGGATGAAGAGGCGGAGTTAATGGATGGGGTGGAATTCGATCTCGCCTCTTGGACTACAGGGGGCCCCAAGAGATTTGGCGAGCCGTTAGTTACTGAGTTGCAAAAAGGCGAGGACGATGGTCCCTTTGCCGTCGATAACTTATTAGCCCCCGAAGGTAATCCATGGTTAGCTTTGACTCGCTTCACAGGGCTCGATTTTTTACCTGATGGTCGCATGGCGGTATGCACATGGGATGGTGATGTCTGGTTGGTGAAGATCGACGAAGATGAAAAGAAACTCTATTGGAAACGTATCGCCAGCGGGATGTTTCAGCCGTTGGGACTCAAGGTTGTTCAAGGCAGCATTTACGTTACTTGCCGTGATCAGCTGACTCGCTTGCATGATCTGAACGGCGATGAAGAAATCGATTTTTATGAGTGCTTTAACAATGACCATCAAGTCACTGAGCATTTTCACGAATTCGCGATGGGCTTACAGGTCGATGCGGCAGGCAATTTCTACTATGCAAAGTCGGGACGTCATGCTTTGAAGGCCGTTGTGCCGCATCACGGAACGTTGTTAAAAGTTTCACCAGATGGCGAGACAACCACAATTCTGGCGACAGGATTTCGGGCCGCCAATGGAGTTTGTTTGAATCCCGATGGATCGTTTGTGGTGACGGACCAAGAAGGTTTTTGGAATCCGAAGAATCGCATCAACTGGGTTACTGTGCCCAAAGATGGCTCCACTAAATTCTATGGCAACATGTTTGGGTACCATTCTGTCACCGATGATAGTGATGCAGCGATGGAGCCGCCGCTGTGTTGGATTACCAATGAGTTTGATCGCTCGCCTGCAGAATTGTTGTGGGTAAATAGTAAATCTTGGGGCGCGTTGGATGGTGCTCTGCTTAATCTATCGTATGGATATGGTCGAGTGTTTGTCGTACCGCATGAAAACGTTCAAGGAAAGGTACAAGGGGGAATGATATCGTTGCCGATCCCCGACTTTCCAACTGGTGTGATGCGGGGGCGATTCTCCGAAAGCGATGGGGCTCTTTATTTGTGTGGCATGTTCGCATGGGCGGGCAATGCGACCGAACCAGGTGGTCTCTATCGCCTGAGAGCAACGGGCAAGGCGATGAATTTGCCGACGGAATTACACGCGCAGAAGAATGGTTTGCGTTTGCGATTTACCGACGCGTTGGATGCTAAATCGGTTGATCCGAAAAACGTTCAAATCAAAGTATGGTCGCTGAAACGAACGGCTAACTACGGGTCGCAGCATTACGATGAACATGCATTGAACGTTGCCGGAGCAGAACTTAGTTCCGACGGTAAAGAGCTCTTGCTAAAGGTGCCCGATATCGCCCCAACATGGTGCATGGAGATTCGATATCAGTTCCGCAACCAGCGAGGGGAAGTGGTTCGCGGTGTTGTCCACAATACGATTCACGCTTTGTCGGAAGAATAGACCCATGGGCGGCCAGGGCTCTCTTCGAATTATTCTACACATCTTCTGTTGTACTCGTTTAACCCGTAGCTGGAGCGCAGCGGAGGCTAGGTACCGGTGGGTAAAGACGTTGCCCCTGAACACGCTCTTAAAAAGATGTATAGGATAGATGGGGTTCACCTTTCCGCAGCCGAGTGACGGTGGAGCCGAACCGAGTATCGGAACCGCTTTTCCTTGATAAAAGGGAACGTTTTTCCCCGATTTTCCGGGAAATTCGGAGCTTTTCTGGTCATTTATTGCATAAATTGGATATTGACATCCGATTATGGGGGTGTTAGCCTTAAAACGTGCGCTGCGACGTTGGTTTTGTGGGAATGCAAAATCGATGGTGAAAGGCGTCGCGAGAAACGTGAGCTAACGTGAGGAATACGGTCATGGGGAGTATTACAGCGAGTTGGGTTCGTAAAGTGATGGCGGTGACGCTGGTTGTGTGCGGCACGGCAATTCATGCAGAAGACGACTTTGAGCGTTCGCCGATTCATTACAGTAAGGCAGAGCCTTCCAATTGCATTTCTGACTTGCAGAAGAAGTTGGATTCAGGGGAAGTAAAATTTCAATATGACGAGAAGTATGGGTATCTTCCGTCGCTGTTAGACGCGTTGGATGTCGAGCGCGATACCCAGATGTTTGTCTTCTCAAAGACAAGTTTGCAGTTGCAGAAGATATCACCCAGAACGCCGCGGGCGATCTATTTCAACGACAATGTCTATGTCGGTTTCTGTCAGCAGGGTGACGTGTTAGAGATTTCGGCTGTGGATCCGAAGTTAGGCGCCGTCTTTTATTCATTGGATCAAGAGCCCGTTGATCGTCCACGTATGATGCGTCACACCGACAATTGTTTGACTTGTCATAGTTCTTCGCGAACGGAAGGTGTGCCGGGGCATTTGGCACGGTCGGTTTATCCTGATGCGCGGGGGCTACCATTGTTATCGGAGGGTAGTCACAACGTTAACTACAAGACGCCTATTGAGAAACGCTGGGGTGGTTGGTACGTAACGGGTAAGCATGGCAAGCAGACGCATATGGGGAATGTGCTCGTCAAAGGGCGTGAAGTTCCTGATGACTTCGATTTCAGTGTCGGAAGTAACGTCAATGATTTGACTCCCTACTTCAATCCTGACAAATATCTCGAACCTAACAGTGACATCGCAGCGTTGATGGTGATGGAGCATCAGATTGTTGTGCACAATATGTTGACCAAGGCGAACTTCATGACACGGCAAGCGATGGAATATCAGGCCATGATGCATGAATCGTTGGGAGTGCCCAAAGATGAGATGTTGGATAGTGTCAAGAGTCGAATTCGAAGTGCGGGAAACGATCTTGTTGATGCAATGTTGATGGTAGAAGAGGCTCAATGGACCGAGCCGATTCAAGGTAACACTTCGTTTACGGAGCGTTTTTCCAGTCTTGGTCCACATGATTCCAAGGGACGTTCACTGCGTCAGCTCGATTTGCAAACGCGATTGTGGAAGTATCCTTGTAGCTACTTGATCTATTCCGAATCGTTCAAAGTCCTGCCGACGGAAATGAAGAGTTACGTTAAAGATCGATTTGAGCAGATCTTGAGTGGAGCTGATAAAGATGAGAAATATAAGCACTTGAGCGACGCAGATCGCGTTGCACTTCGCGAGATTTTGGCTGAAACCCAAGTTTGGGAATAGCTGCACCTTACTCGAGATTGATATCGAGACTCAATTGTTTTGGAGCGGACTTCTTTGAGGTCCGCTTTTTTGTTTTCGGTGGGTCGCCGGTGGCTGGTGCGCTTACTTTGGGTTCTTCTGCACCCAACAAAGGTGACCCTGGTTTAGTCGCAGTCAGTCGCGCTGTACCGTTCGTCACATAGTCCTTGGAAAGTTCGAAGCCGAAGAAGCGTCGTTGCAGTTTCTTGGCCACGACCAAAGTGGTACTGCTACCTGAGAAGGGATCGAGCACGATATCTTTGGGATTAGAGCAGCAGCGTATGATTCGTCCGAGCAACTGTTCGGGCATTTGGCAACCATGGAAGCCAGCGCGTTCCTTGAATGTACCGGCGACGCGAGGAATGTACCAAGTGTCTTCTTCCGCAGTGAAGCCGGTATCACAATCTTGCGGGCGCAGGATCCAAGTGTCGTCAGGAGTTCGTCCCTTCGGATTAGCGCGGCGATCCTTATAAACGAGTTGCCTCGCAGAAGGTACAGCAATAGCATCCGCATTAAACGTGAAGGCTTTAGGATTCTTCACGAAGTAGAAGAGATGCGCGTGGGAACGCGTGAATTTGTTGGTGCAATGTACGCCAAAGGTATAGTACCAAATGACCCAATTACGCGTCTGAAAGCCGATCTTTTGCGCTTCGATCTTTAGCTCAGCTGCATATTCATCGCCGATGGCTAACCAGAAAGAGCCATCCGCGTTAAGGACACGATAAACCTCGGCCATCCAATCATGGCACCAGGCGATGTACTTCTCGGAATCGAGCCGATCATCGTACTGATCGTATTCATAGCCGATATTGAAAGGTGGATCCGCGAATGCAAGATGCACTGATTGGTCTGGCACTTTTCGTAATCCATCTAGGCAGTCGCCATGATGAATCTTACCGACGAATTTATCGATTGCAGCTGGCATTCGTTGAGCCTTGAGGCAATGTTGGTTAAACAGGTGTGTCACCAATGTAATGTCAGGTGAGGGTTTTAGCGAGTCCAAGCCCATCGAGAAAATAGGCCAAGCTAGTCATTTAGTGAGGTAAGCTTCCATACCGCCCGCGCGATGGTACGCTCTTCATCGGTGGGGATTACAAGAATCGAAAGCTTCGACTCCTCAGAGGAGATTTTTCTTGAGTGTTGAGCGTTGGCGACTCCATCGAGTTTTCCGCCTAACCAGCTCAGGCCGTCGATAATTGCAGCCCGAATTGGGGCTGCATGTTCGCCTATTCCTCCCGTGAAAATCAAGCCGTCGATGCCTTGCAAGGATGCCGTAAGAGCACCGATAAAATACTGACAGCGGTAAACAAACATTTCAATGGCTTCCTTACAGTCGCGTTCATCGCTGTCCAGTAGTTTGCGCATATCGGAACTGTAATCTGAGGACACTCCGAGCAGGCCAGATTTTTTGGTCAACAGAGCTAAAAGTTCGGATGCAGGGATTTGCTCATGATCCATCAAGTGCAGCAACACGCCTGGATCAATTTGGCCCGAGCGAGTTCCCATGATCAAACCATCCGTGGGTGTAAAGCCCATGGTAGTCTCGACGCATTGTCCATCGTTGACCGCTGCCATGCTGGCACCATTGCCAAGATGGCAAATGATGATTTTCTTTTTGGCAAGTTCGTTGTGATGCTGTAGCAATTCGTCCATGATGAATTGATAAGAAAGACCATGAAAGCCATAGCGGCGTATTCCTTGTGTGTAAAATCGACGAGGGAGTGCATAGGCTTCATGAACGAAATCGCGTCCCCGATGAAAAGCTGTGTCAAAGCAAGCAATCTGAGGCAGATTAGGGAAGAGGTGTTGCGCCGCTTCGATTCCCGCTAGATTCGCGGGTTGATGCAACGGAGCCAGTGGTGTCAAATCGGCAATCGTCTGGAGAACTTCGGCGGTGATACGAGACGGGCTGGTGAAATCTGTGCCGCCATGAACGACGCGATGGCCAATGGCATTAGGTTGCCAAGTAGGATGAGCGTGGGCCAATTCCTTTAGCAAAATCTCGGTTGCTTGGAGATGATCTGAGCAATCAAGATGGCTCTGCCAAATCTTGTGCTCCTCTGAGTGGCTGATGTTGAAAGCAGCTGCCTTAAGGCTGGAGGATCCAGCGTTGATAGTGAGGACGCTTAGCATGGTACTAAAAAACGCAGGTTGTGGGAGCGAGCAAATGAAGAAGGTAATCTGTCATTTCTACAACGACTTTTGATAATGTTGATGAAGCAGTACTGCAACCGCACACGATGCAAGGCGAGAGATGACATTGTCCGCTCGACTGGTCAGAATGATGGGCACTTTGGCTCCCAAGACGATTCCGGCGCAGTCGGCATTCCCAAGAAATGTCAGTTCTTTCACGAGCATATTGCCGGCTTCGATATTGGGAACGATCAGGATATCGGCGTTACCTGCAACCGCCGATTGAATCCCTTTCGTTTGTGCGGCTTGCACATTGATGGCGTTATCCATCGCCAGCGGGCCATCCACAGTACCTCCCGTAATCTGATTACGCTCGGCCATTTTCGCAAGTAAGGCGGCGTCCACAGAGGATGGTAAGTCGGGATTCACGGTCTCAATCGCGGAGAGAATCGCTACCTTGGGGCAGTCATTTCCAAGCACGCGAGCTAGGTCGATGGCATTTTGAGTGATGTCGACTTTGGTCTTCAAATCAGGAGCGATATTGATGGCGGCGTCCGAGATAAAAAGTGGACGATCCATTCCGGGAACATCGATCACAAACACGTGACTGATTCTGCGACCAGTTCTCAAGCCGGTTTGCGGCTTTACAACTTCGCGCAGCAGTTCATCTGTGTGGAGAGCACCTTTCATCACCAAGTGTGCTTCGTTGCGATGCACTAGATCCATAGCCAGGGCGGACGCGGCATGGGCATGATCTGTGTGGCGTACGGAGTAGTTGTGGATGTCCCAATCGATTTTGTGCGCGATAGATCGAATCTTCTGCTCTGGGCCGATCAAAATCGGGGCGATTAACCCTTCTTCTACCGCTTCACGACACGCTTGCAAGGAGACTTCATCGCAAGGATACACGACCGCTGTTGCAACTGGAGTCTCATGCTTAACTCGCCCCAGGAACAGCTTGTAGTTAGTATGACGGCGTCCCGTTGAACTCAACTGGGCCGATTCACCTTGTTTTACAGTAGGCGGATACACCACAACGTGACCATCGCAGATCACATGGTTGTGATCATCGACTATAGAGGCAAAGAGCTTCACAGACTTAGATGCCATTTTCTCTACGACGGTTAAACGAAGCGAATGCGGTTTGCTGTCAGAATGACAATCGGCGCATTCGAGAGAGAACTGTTGGATTCTACTGCCGATGCCTGGGAAATGGTGCAAAATGCTATGCAGTGTGAAGAGTATGCTCTGGGCCGCATGATCCTCTGGGGATTCGCCGGCTGGAATCTGCGATTGAATTGCGGAGAGCTCAGCTAAGCTGGCATCCGACCATTGAATGTCGAGGGTCTGGTCAATGCTCAAATCGTTCCAAAGGTAATTGGGCCTAATGTTCGGCGAGGTCATGCATGTTCCCTTTCCAGATGCAGGTCTAGCTTATTGTCGGGTGAGAGGAACGGTCGTAGCGCCGAGTGCGGCGTATTGAAGCGGATTGCAAGTGACGATGATAATTTGCAAGCCAGCGTCAATGGCGTGTTCAATCATGAGCGGCAGCGCATCTAAGCGTCGCGAATCGGTATAGGAAAAAGCGTCATCAAAGATGATCGGTAGGCCGTCGCTTGAATCCGAAGCCAAAACTTCGGCGATCGCTAAACGAGCAGCGGCCGCAATTTGCTCTTTGGCTCCTCCACTCAGGTAGTCAAAATCAACTTGGGCATGGTTATCGCTGGGGCGAGCAATGCGCAGCTCGTTGAAACCTTTATTCGTGATTTCGAAAGATATCTTGGCCATCTCGCCGGTAAAGTACTGCACGTACTTCTTCATGCGTTGAACAAACGGCTCCGATAATGCATCGGATAATTTCTGTTGTTCAGCGTCAAAAATTTCTTTAAGCAACTTGATACCTAGGGCTTCACGCTGGTGGAGTTCAAATTCGTTTTGCGCGAACAAGTACGCAGACTCGGCAGCAGCCAGTTCAGCATAAATGTCCGTAGAACCATCGCTTCGTAGTTTTGCGTTGGCACCGGCTCGTGTCGCGATCGCGGTTTCTTTATCCTGATTGAGCAGTTGAAGGGATTTCTCTTGACGCGTAATCAAACGATCGAGTTGCTCGGACTGAAGTTCATTGAGCGCAGTTTGGAGTTGAGTTAACTCAGCTTGCTCTATTACGATTTCCTGCTTTAGTTTGGTGATTAACTCTGCGCGTTGTTCGCTGTCGCCAAGTTTTAGAGCGAGCTGTTCCATTTTCTGTTGGGCAATTTGGAGATCTCGTTCGCAGTCTTTGCTCTCCAGATCTAACTTATGAATGCGATCGCGCGTTGATTCTAGCAGTGTACGATGAGAACTCAGTTGTGTGGCGAGTTCTCGCTGTTCCAGCTCTACTGTTTCGTGACGTGATTGCCAGGTTTCGTCTGGCTGCAGTTCAGGAAGGACGATGTTCTCGCTTTCAAGCAGTGATACCAGTGTGCTTGAATCCCGGTCCGTTTCCGTTCGCAAGCGTTTCTCGCGCGCGAAAGTGTCACTCAACTGTTTTGCAACTTGAACAGGGTCGAGATCTTGCAATTTCTCCTCGATCATTTTGAGGTTTTTGATGAGATCTTGTTGTTCGCCCAAAAGTGCTTGAGCCTCTTCGTAAGATGAAACCCTCAATTGGTCAAGCTTCTCGAGTCGACGTTGCTTGAGTTGGTCGAGGCTATGCTGAGCTTCGGCCAGCGATGTTCCATCCCCGGGCGAAATCAAGATTCGTGTTGAATTACCAATCGTTAATTCGGTAGTTGTCGAAAGCGAGTAGGCGGTGTTGATGCTCAGTGTTTCGCCGTTCAATGTAACCGGTAAGTCACTTTGGAGAAGCTTTACTGAAGCAGCCATCGCTTTCAAGGATGTTTCAGCTTCGAAAACATCTTTGTCGAGTTTATTTAGTTCCTGTAGGTTCTTCGGGCTTAGAGCAGGGATTTGGCCTACGCGTCGTCGTAGTTCTAATTGCTCGACTTCGGCGGCCTTGATCTGTTCTTGCAATTTTTCCAGTCGTTGCAATTCTCTTTGTTGATTCTCTAGCTGGGTTGTGGCTTGTGTTATGTTGGCCTGAAGGCGACTAGCTCTGAGTTGTTTGTGGAGCTGACTTTCTTTGGTGATTAGGTTAGCAATAAGTTCTTGTAGGCCATTTAGCGATTGCAGAGCAATTTCATGTGCAGACTTTAGCTCTGAGAGTTTTTTCTCAGCCTTTTTCTTCTCTTTCTGGATCTGGCTATAGGTGAGTTGCGATTCTTCAATATCGGTTAGTTGTTTCTGCTTTTCGTTTAAGAGTCGTTGTCGATCCGCTTGTTCTTGTTTTTTTTCTGCGGCGAGCTTGTGATCCTGGCGAGCTTTGTCTAGAGACTTCTGCTGTTTGTCCATTTGACTAACGATTTCACGTAGCTGCCGATCTGCTTCATCATACTGAGTGGCTGCTTGAGTGAGCTCTTGGCAACGATCTTGTTTTAGTTTGCGTTGTTCTTGGCAGGTATCACGATTCTTTTCCGCCTTATAAACATCCGATGAGGCTTTGTACGATTCGTTTTTGTTAAAGATCGCTTCGAAGGATGCTAAGACCTTTGCTTTGAGGCGATTGTCGATATCAGATTGAATGAGGCCTGCCGCACCGAGTCTTTGCAGTTTTTGAATTAGATCTGCCTGATAAGAGACTTCATCGGTAAGGAGATTGCTCGTCGACGTTCCTTGCCATACCCATAAATGCGACCATGTATCATGCGTATATCGTCCCACTTGGATGCCGAGTAGTTCCGCTAGTTTTTCTTCCGCTTCTTCGTTGCGCAGGTTGAGGCCATTGCTGGATGTAAGCAAAGCGGTTCCGCGAGTTCCCGCAAATCTCTTCTGGATCGTGTAGTCGTGGTTGTCTTTGCAGAACTTTAGTTCGACTTCAGGGGCCTCGGCGGTATGAAGTGAAACCATATTTTTTTGGTATTCACCCGAAGTGCGCGACTTTAGGAATAATACGCGGTGAGCTGCTTCAACAAGCGTACTCTTGCCCGATTCATTGGGGCCACCAATCAATGTCAGATGGCGATCGAAGAGAACATAGGTGCTTTTGTGGGCACGATAGTTGGTGACACGGAGAGATTTGAGATACATCGGAGGGCTCCTAATTCACGGCTTGGCAGAGTTGGAAGAGCTGCCGCAGCGCAACGTTCGCGATGGAGGCTTGTTCCGAGTTTGACATTCGCAGTTCGTTGAGGCGTTGAGCAACGCGAGCCACAAGTGGATCGGTACGCTGAGTGAGCGATAACAGTTCCTCTTCTGTTGGAGCGATTTGGATATGGCTGTAATTCTTGATTCGAAGGAATCTTGATTCCCATGTTTCGAGAAGCGATTCTAAGCGTTGAGCGGCGGAAAGTCCGAGCGAGCCAGTTAGTTCAAGGCGAAGAAGGTCGCTTCCGACTCGACCGGCCGTGTATTTCTGAATCAACTCTTCTAGTGATGCCAGGGATTCATCAGTGTGAAAATGAAAGTCAACGCTATGCCACTTTAGTTCACCTGTTGGAATGGGTTCGACACGCGGAGGTTGTTTGCGCCCCGACTTTACGAGGAGAGAGAATCCGGAGCGATAGTCATTGTTCTTGGGGAAGCGATCGGGTTCATGAGTACCAGAATACCAGGCAAGATCGTTTACCTGTTTCATGCCATGCCAGTCGCCGAGAGCTATGTAATCGAAACACTTCGGTAAACGGTCGAGGTCGATAAGGTTGGCTGTGGTGCTGTCCGTTTCCTCGTCGTCCAGGTTCGATTCAAACCCTTGGATTGTGCCATGGGCCAAAACGATCCAAGGGAGTGAGTCCGCATCCGGATGTTGCGTTAGAAAGTTGTCATACGAAAACGCTCGTAACCAATGAGTTGGATCAAGGCTGGCATGTCGGCGAAGAAGTGGAGCTGGAAAGAGCCAAGCGCCAGGTGCTTCGATGGGATGGGGCGTAGTGATGAGCTGAAAGTTGGGGGCGAGTTGTTGTTGTTCTTGTTTGAAGAACTCTTGTTCCCAGATGCTTTCGACGCCGTAATAGTCGTGATTGCCGGGGATGGCGAAGACTGGAACTTGAAGATCACCGATAGCTTTGCAAGTGGCCGACACGAGTTGTTTTTTGGGCGTCTGAGTGTCGAACAAATCACCAGCGACCAATACAAATTGCGCCTTGTTCTCTGCGATATAGTTTCGAAGACGGTAGATAGCTTGAAGGCGTTGTTGAGAAAGTTGTGATCTCTTTTCGTCGTCGCGTACGCGAGCGTAGGGTTTCCCCAATTGCCAATCGGCGGTGTGGATAAAGCAGAGGGTGTTATCGGGCGATTGTTTCCCTTCATCCAAGTCAAAGAGTGGTTTTTGGTTGATTTTGGAGGGGGCAGAGGGCATAGCAATCCTTTTCACATTGTCGGGGTATTTGGCGCAGTTGGCAGCCCGAAATAGCGAGCGATTGTGCTTGCGGATTGGGAGCTGTTTCACGGCTGAGCGTTTACCCGGCAGACGATCCGGTCGAGGCATCATTTTAGTGCTGTCTGCGGATTTCGAGTATGTCGCGGGCCTTTAGATTCGTGACTTAGGGACCGATTCAGTGGTTGAATGATAGTGAAAATTTGATAACATGTACAGGCGGTGTGCAGTTGGTGCCGAAAGTTGGTCTTTGGCTTTAGGGCGGAGGCTGTGCATTTCGCGGTTGAATGGCATGTGTGCGAATTTGAGACGCTTGTTTCGTTGTCAGGTGCCGTAGAATTGGCGGTGATAATGCGAGTATGCGTTTTCCTCCCAAGGCACATCGGGCAACATTTCGTGAGTCCACGAATGGGTGCAGTATTCTTGTGCGGGGAAACGCTTGGGATTGACGGAGGTGGATGAGATGAGTTTGGGAGGAGGAAGGATCACGCGCAGTGATTGCACTGCGGAGCAAGCGTTGGCGGTAGAGAAGTTTTTGACAAGTAAATCGTTGAAGATCAATGCGTTTGCGGGAACGGGAAAGACAACGACGTTGCGTGTGATGGGGGAGTCGACGCAGCGGAAGGGACTGTATTTAGCGTTCAATCGGTCCGTGGCTGATTACGCGTCCAGGCTTTTCCCATCCAATGTAGAGTGTCGAACGATTCATTCGTTAGCGTTTCGGCAGATGCGAAATGAGTTTAAGTCGGAAGAGAAGTTGATCGGGGCAACGAATCGCAATCAAGTTGCAAGTTTGTTGTCGGTTCAAAATCTTCAGATTGGCGCACAGTCATTCGCTGATCGCCAAGTGGCCAGTTTGGTGTTGGCGACATTGAAGGTCTTCATGCATAGTAGCGACAACGATTTGCGAACAGAGCACATGCCGATGTGGGGGATTCTCGGCAGGTTGTCCGATCAAGAGCGGAAGAAGGTTGCAGAAATCGTCTGTCAATACGCGAAGAAGCTGTGGCTCATGATGATTGATCCGGCGGATCGAACGCCATTGGGCCATGACGGTTATCTCAAGCTGTGGGCTCTGGGACGCCCCAAGTTAGCAGCGGACTTTGTTTTATTGGATGAAGCGCAAGATTCCAATCCTGTGATGTTGGATGTGCTAAGCCGTCAAGCTGCGCAGGTGATTTATGTGGGGGATCGACACCAGCAGATCTACCAGTGGCGCGGAGCTGTGAATGCGATGGAGCAAGTGTGCACGTCGCATGAAACATACCTCACGCAATCTTTCCGTTTTGGGCCATCGATTGCCGTCTTAGCCAACCAGGTTTTGAAACGCCTGGGTGAAGAAACGCTGTTGGTTGGTAACCCAAGTGTGAATAGCAAAATTGGAAATGCTACACCGAATGCCATTATCACGCGGACGAATGCGATGTTGGTCGGGATGGTTGTCCGAGAATTGGAGAATGAAGGCCGCCCATATGTGGAAGGTGGCACGCAAGAGTTGTTGCGGTTGTTAGAGGGAGTGAGTTCTCTTCAGCGTAATCAACGCTGCGATCAGCCGGAGTTCTTCGGATTCAAAAACTGGCGAGAGTTTCAGGAGTTTGCCAATAGTGATGAAGGGTCCGAGTGGCGAATGTTGGTTGGATTGGTGGAAGAATACTCCGTCGATACTCTCATTCAAACGCTGAGTAGTGTGGCGGAGAATCCGCGTGAAAGCACAGTTGTCTTGTCGACCACTCACAAAGCAAAGGGGCGGGAGTGGGATCATGTTGAACTCGCTGAGGACTTCAATGTAGAAGTCAAAGAGAAAGATGAGCCACTGAAAGATTTTGAACGTGAGGAGTTGCGAATTATGTACGTCGCTTTGACGCGAGCGAAGCAATCCCTGAATGTGCCTGAAGCGTTATTGCTCAAAATTCAAAATCGTAAACCGACTGATCGCGATCTTGAAAAAACGATTCGCATCAAAGTAAAGAAAAAGACAACGGATTTGGATGGGCCACCGATTCCATCCAAGGCGAAGCGGAAGTTGCCTTAGCGCAGGGAACTGAGAGGGCAGGCGCGAAGGTTAGGTAAGATTCTCAACGCTGATTGTGAGTTGAGTCACATGAGCCTGATGCGGTGCGAGTGTGATTGCATGTTGGCGAACATTGGCGGTTTCAACGCAGCACATGCGTAGATATTCATCGTTACCAAAGTCGGCCATGCGAATCGATTTCGCGATCCAGGGATTCCAGACGATGGTGGAGTTTGAGTTTTCTGCGTGGATGTGTATGACGCGACTGAATCTTTCGTCGTGAATTTGGATGTTGGGTGCAGAGCCATGATAGATGCGATCGGTTTCTGCTTGGAACTTGATGGGGGCTGAGAGCGGCGGGTGGATTTCCGAAGTGAGTTGGTCTAAGTACGGAAGCGCTGAAAGATTACCAGTGATTTCGGTATCTTGAATGGCTCCGATGTCAAAGTAGGTGTGGAGAGCGATTTCAAATGAGCGTGGATTCGGGCCAGCATTTTTGGCTTCGAACGAAGCTCGTAGGTCTGCACCGAAAGTGAAGTGATACGTCAATTGCCAATCATCATGTTCGAGCGTTAACGTTATTTCGAGTTGATTGCTCGCGAAGCGGGTTGAAGTGACTTGCCATACCGAAGTGCGGGCCCAGCCATGCGCGGGGAGTGTGGGCTGAGTAGGGTGAGAGCTGAACCAGGGAAAGCAAATCGGTATGCCGCCGCGAATGGGGCGGCCCGGCTCATAAACGGCTGCCTCGCTCATGAAGAGGATGGGACGTTGGGTGTGTGTGGGATGAAAGTGCGAGACATGAGCCCCTTGCAGAAAGAAACGTGCTTCGCATAGAGGTGTCTTTACAAGACCCATCATCAATCCGCTTGGGTGCTCAGCGAACTTAAGGAAATCACCCAGAGCGAATTGTTGATTGAGAGTTTGGATCGACAGCATAGATGTGCGAAACAGTTGCGAGTTAAGGTGTGTAGGTGTAAGGGGCTTCGATGCCGAGAGGGATTCCGATCTTCCAGTAAACGAGGAGGAACACTGTCCAGCAAATCAAAAACGCGATTGAGTAAGGAAGCATCATTGAGGTGACTGTTCCTATACCGGTGCTCTTTACGTAGCGTTGGCAAAAGACAACAACGAGAGGGAAGTAGGGCATCATAGGTGTGATAATGTTGGTGGTGGAATCGCCAACGCGATACGAGGCTTGTGTGAGTTCTGGCGAGATGCCGAGCAGCATTAGCATTGGCACAAAGATAGGACCAAGGAGTGCCCATTTGGCGCTGGCGGAACCGATGAGAAGATTGACCATCGCAGAAAAGATAATGACACCAACGATAGCGACTGGGCCCGGGAGTGTCTCGAGGTAGCCTGCACCTTTAACGGCGATAAGTACACCAAGATTGGAATCACGGAAAGCGCCGATAAAGAGGGCAGCGAAGAAAACAAGTACTAGATAATAGCCCATCGACTCCATCGCTTTGCTCATGCCTTTGATGACGTCGCGGTGACTATTGAAGTTGCAGGAGACAAAACCGTAAACGGTACCAGGAATGGCGAAGATAAAGAAAATGAGGGGAACAATAGCGTCCATCAAGGGTGAGGCTGGTTTCGAACTGGTTAAAGAACCATTGATGCGTAACGCCGAATCGGCGGGAAAGGCCCAAACGACTACCACTGCGATGCCAATGAGTGCGACAATGAAGGCTGCAACGAGCCCCATTTTGTCTCCACTGGTGAGTTCGGTCATCTTGGGGATCTTGTCGAGATCACCGTCAATTGCGGTCGACTTAAGTTTGGGTTCGATAAGGAAGTCGGTGATGAGCCAGCCGAGAATGATGATCAGTACAGAGCTGGCAGCCGTAAAGTACCAATTGCAAAGAGGATTGACGGTGCGAGCCGCATCGACAAGTTTGACGCTTTCTTGTGTGATGCCGGCGAGCAATGGATCGATACCAGACGGAACGAAGTTTGCACTAAATCCGCCGGCGACGCCCGCAAATGCGGCTGCTATGCCTGCTAGTGGATGGCGGCCTGCCGCGTAAAACATCACGCCGCCGATAGGAATGACCAACACGTATCCAGCATCTGCAGCAGTGTGACTTATGATAGCCACAAAAATGAGCATGGGAGTGAGGAATAATCGGGGGGTGAAACTGAGGATGAGTTTTAGGACGCCGTTGATAAGTCCTGCATGTTCGGCAATTCCCACGCCAAGTAAAGCGACGAGCACTACACCGAGTGGATGAAAGCTGACAAACTCTTTGACCATCCCTGCAAGGAATTTTGCAAGTTGAGTGGTTTCCAGCATGTTATTGATTTTGATCGGCTCATCCTTGCCCGGCATATTCTCGATGAATTCTATACGCGATAGCCAAAAAGACAGGACCCAAACCAGAATGATCCCAACAATAAAGAGAACAGCGGGATCGGGGAGTTTGTTGCCTGCCCATTCAATTGCATTGAGAAACCGTACGACCAAGCCGCTTTGCGGTGTGGCGGAGGTTGAGTCGGATTTTGGGCCGTTACTCATACGAGCAGATTCCTTCAGCAAATGTAGGCGTGTTTGGAATGGGGCAAACGATGAGGAGATAGTGTTGATGGGGAGATTCTAGTCGGACTCCGGGCCGGATTCTACCCGTTGCGACACCAAAGTTACTTGACCAGTGTTGTCGAGCCAGACGGCCGCGGCTTGATCGAATTTTCGGAGTAGCCTGTGGAGTTCGGTTTCAGGGAGGTCGAGGACAAGAAAACCATGTTCATCTGGCCATTGTCCCGTCGGGTCGACGCTGGCGGTTAAAAAGAAGGTGCATTGCGACTGGACGACTTCTTGTTGAAGTTGATCGCGGTAGAAGTCGTTTTCTTCTTCGGAGCGAAGTTCGCTTTGTGGGTTATCTGAAGTGATGATAGCCGCGCTGTCGGCATCATGTTCGCGGAGTAGATCGCGGGCCTGCTCGGAAATGGTGCCAATTCGCAGCATGATGTTGGGTGAGCTTCGCACCCAGTATAACGCCTTTTGGTAGGCTAGTAATAGGTCGGGCGGGATAGTCATGATTTGGAGTTGCGCTGCTTAGAGGCTAAGATGGAGGATTGCGTTGGTGGTAGCGTCGGAAAAATTTCGGACGTGTCAAGGGAGAGTGAGACTGAATTGTAGGATGAGATTTCATTGAGTAACGAGAGTCAACCTGAAAAGCGACTAGGACGTTTCGATTCACCTGAGCAGGAGGTGTATCTAAATCTGTGGCGAACATACGATCGATTGCGCATGTTAGAGGATTCGCTTTTCGCGGATTTTGGTTTGAATTGTCAGCAGTACAATGTTTTGCGCTTATTGAAGGCTTCGCACCCGCAAGCTGTTCCAACTTTAGAGTTGGCTGGTCGGTTGGTATCTCGTGCGCCTGACATTACCCGTATGCTCGATAAGCTTGAGAACCAAGGTTGGATATCGAGAATTCGGCCAGATGGTAATCGTCGTCTCGTTTTGGTTGCGATTACTGAAACCGGAATTGGTGTATTGAAAAGATTAGCTGAGCCGCTGAGAGAGTGTCATTTGAGTCAATTGGGACATTTGACAGATGAGCAGAAGCTTCAGTTATGTGAGTTATTGAAGGCTGCACGTGGTCCGCATGAACCCGAACAAAGTCCCTGGCGTTGATTAGGGGGCATTGCGGGAGGCGACTAGGTTTAACGCATGAGTGGAAATTGAAAATCGCGAAGAGGTTACGATGATTAGGGTGAATAGGCGGAGCTGGATCGGGGAGTTGGTGATCGCAGCGTTTGCACTTACGGTGGTCCTGCTTGCAGTTGACCTTCGCGCTGAAGGTGGGGCTGCAAAAAAGAATGTTCTGCTCATTTGTGTAGACGATTTGAAGCCTCTTCTTGGGTGTTACGGTGATCGATTGGCGATTACACCTAATGTGGATCGGCTAGCCAAAAGCGGAATGTTGTTTCGCAACGCATACTGCAATCAAGCGGTGTGCTCGCCGTCGCGCAATGCGCTGTTGACAGGCCTTCGCCCGCAAACGTTGGGAATCTATGACCTTGGTACAAATTTTCGAAAAGCGAAACCGGATTGCGTGACATTGCCGCAGTATTTCAAGAATGCCGGATACCGTACGGAGGGCATGGGCAAAATATTTCACGTTGGGCATGGTAATGTCAACGACAAGCAGTCGTGGAGTGTACCGCATTGGAATGCAAAGGTGGTTGGGTATGCGTTGCCAGAAAATAAGGCAGCTCAAGGATTGACTCGCGAAGAGGCGTTATTTGAGAACGACAATTCGAAGCCAATTCAATCATTGCCGAAGGGGGCGGTCATGGAGAGGGCTGATGTTCGAGATTCACTGTATGCGGACGGTTTGCTCGCTGAGCGAGTAGTCGAACGATTGCGATATGCTGCCGATCATCGAGATGAGCCATTCTTCATGGCTGTAGGATTTGTGAAACCTCATCTGCCGTTTTGTGCGCCGAGTCGTTATTGGGACATGCATGATCCGGAGAAGTTTGCCTTGGCCGAATTTCAACAAGCTCCAGTTGGGGCTCCTGATTACGCGCCAACAAAATGGGGTGAGTTGAGGCAATACCGTGGTATACCTGAGAAAGGTGCATTAGATGAAAAGCTGCAACGCGAGTTGATTCATGGTTATTATGCTGCGGCAAGTTATATGGACGCGCAGGTGGGGAAGGTCCTTGAGACGCTTGAAGCAAGTGGCTTGGCGAATGATACGATTGTTGTTTTATGGGGCGATCACGGTTGGCATCTTGGCGACCATGGGATGTGGTGTAAGCATTCAAATTATGAGCAGGCAGCTCGAATCCCATTGATTGTTCGCGTCCCGGGGAAGCCAGCGGGGGAAGTTAAAGGCCTGGTGGAGACCGTTGATATCTATCCTACTTTGGCTGAGTTGGCAGGGTTGGATGCAGTTGGCGGTGAGGATGGCCAAAGTTTTTCCAAGGCGATGGATGAGCCCGACACAGTCCTTCGCGACCACGTCATACATGTTTTTCCTCGCGGCCAGATCTTAGGGCGTGCGATTCGAACGGAGCGTTACCGGTTAGTCGAATGGAGAAAGTTTGGGGCTGAAGAAGCGAAGTCGCAATGGGAGTTTTATGACTACCAAGTGGATCCGCTGGAGAAGAAAAATTTGTTTGCAGAGGCATCCAGAGAGGTAATTGAAGAGCTAAAGGCAAAGCTCCGTTCCCATCCTCTCCCCGTGCCTCAAATCAAATAATCAAACGCAAGCAGTTCTCATCCCGCTTCCTTGGCAACAGCAAGGTCCCCAACAGCAAGGTGCCAGGCACTTTCCCATTCACCCTAGCTAGCAAATCGCGTTCAAGCTTAAGGGTGCCTGGCACCATTTTTTCACCGTCTTATTTCCGGAGCGGCTTTGCTAGCAAGTCGCATGCCCCACTTTTGGATGCATGGCACCTTGTGCACGGATGACTGCACGGGGTGTCTGGCACCTTGTGCAGAGACCTTTTGTTCATTTTTACGGGGGGACAAATTGTTGGGTTTGCGCTCCAGCCATTTATTGCATAGATCGCCTAGAAGGAGGGGCTGCGCGTAAGAAGCTTTATTCTGAGCATTTGGCGTACTCAGTGGTATCTCATGCCCGCGCGCCTGAGATTTCGCTCGCTCGGTTTTTGATAGCAAATACGATACAAAAATATTTGTGAACAAAAAAATACTTTTGTATTGTATATTTCGATTCTAGCTCTTAGAACTATCTTGTTCACTATTTGTCTAGGAGTTTCATATGAGAAAAAAGAGAACCGAAATCGCAAATCCCGATTTTTCCAACACCTTCCACATCACTTTCCGGTGCGTGCGGCAGGAACGCCTACTCGAGGGCTACGTAAAGTTCAACGGAAAGAACCATAAGCGAAAGCAAATCCTCCTCATGCGCATCCAAGCTCTGG